>PXEP01000096.1 GCA_003566155.1 Candidatus Acetothermia bacterium
ACACATGAAGCCGCCCCCAGCGGATCAACCGCTACCCCGTTTGACGTCGCCCAGCTACTTGCGCCAGCTCCTCCGTGAGCACGACATCCGACTGTCCCGATCCTTGGGCCAGCATTTCCTCGCCGACGCAAACATCCTCCAGCGAATCGTTGAGGCATGTGCTCTGCAGGGACATGAGACCGTAGTGGAGGTGGGGGCTGGTGTCGGTACGTTGACCACAGCCCTCGCGTCGCACGTCGACACAATCTGGGCAGTGGAGAAAGACCGGAGGTTGCTCCCCCTTCTGCGAGAACACCTCCACAACGAACTCTCTGTGACCATACTCCGCACCGACTTCCTGGCGCTGGAGCTGGGCAGTTTGGGAAACAACCTGGTTGTCGTAGGAAACCTGCCCTACGGGATCACCAGCGAGGTCCTTCTCAAGCTGATCCGCGAGCGACACTGCGTGTCCCGCGCGGTCCTCATGGTGCAGCAGGAAGTGGGAGAGCGCCTGGTACAACGCCCGGGCGCACGGACTTCACGGCTTGGGGTTCATCTGTCGGCGTACTATCAAGTGGACAAGGTGCGTCGCGTGCCGCGAACCGCCTTCTACCCACCTCCGGAAGTGGAATCGCTGCTCATCAGCCTTCACCCGCTGTCCCACAGTCGGATCCGATCTTCCCCGGAGGTGTTCGAGGAAGTGTTGAAGGCCCTCTACGGAGCCAGACGCAAGACCGCGCACAACGCCTTGTCCTCTCTGGCCCCTCGCGTGCAGGTTATGCAAGCTCTGTCCTCCCTTGGCCTGCCTCCCTCCGTGCGGGGCGAGTCGCTGACCGTTGAACAGGTTGACGCGCTGGCTCGTATCCTATTTCACGAACAGTAGAAGACACGCTTCAAGTAATATGCGTAACACTCAGAGGCCCAATTGTCCACCTTCCTGTGGAAAACACTAGCAGCAGAACCACCAACCCGGCACGACAGGTGACCGGTCAAATGGGACCACTTATTGCATCTAGCTTATCGCTTCCCGAGGAAATGTTGTTCACACTTTTCCCACAGGAGAGCAAAGCAAAGCCGGCATTAGCAGGGATTTTTCCAGAGGGGGCTTTTCCGCTGTTCACTACAAGGACAAACGTAGTTCCAGCGAGGCCCTGCGCCACCCCGCGGGGTCTAGATCGAACTGCAAGCTCCATCGCAGGTGATCCGCCCCTCCGGATGCCCCCGCCTGCGCAGTCCACGCCCCTCCAGCACGGACCCGCAGCCTGACATGGACGCGAAATGACTCCTCTCCCCATCTCACCGACACGCTCTGGCTCACGGCAGGCAGCACCAGCACACTGGCCGAAGTCGACCACAGACCGCTCGCGGCACCCAGCTCTACGCCCGCCCCGACCACGGACAAGCCCTGCCCGCTTACGTGGACCTGCAACCATGAAGAATCATCAACCCCGACAGCCGTGCTCCAATCGAGTCCCGCCCAAGGCCAAATCGCGTCAACGCGAGTCTCGCCCCACCACACACTCCGCTGCACACGGAGAGAAGCCCAACAGCCCAGAGAAGGGCTCATGTGCTCACCGCCCAGAGTGACACGACTCCGGCTGCCCGCGGATAACCTAAGCTCCACCGGATCACGCAGCGCCTCTAGTTCCGCATCGAACTGTCCTGTCAACTGAGTACGACCGCCAAACGAATGTGCCACCGAGCTCCGGGCGGAGCCCCATTCCCAGGGCAGAGTAGCCGAAGCAGATATGCTGCGAAGTGCGGCGGGTAGCAGGACCCACTCGGTACGGCCGGACCAATCAACTCCTCCCCATTCCACGTTCAGCCCTGCCCATCCGGTTACCGACAGCCCCCCATCGTCCACCTGCAACCTCGCTCCTATCTCCTGGGCGCAGGAGACAAGCCCCACCGTCACAACCGTCAACATCACCGCCAAAACCACCTTGCCCATCAGCTTCCCCCCTTGTACAAAAGTGTGGCCACCTGGGCCACCGAGCGTCGCACTGCAGGCGTCCGGAACGGAAGCGTGGCTCCATCGAGCTTCACCAACATCCCGTAATGGGTCCGCGCCAGCAGGAGGAAGTACTGCTGCTGAAACTCCGCGTCGGTAGAGAAGACGCGCAGAAGCGCGGACTGGCCATCACCTCCCCGAAACACCTCACGGATGACAAACGCCCCTCCAGGCCACCTCTCCTTCCAACCGGTCAGCTGTTCTACCTCCGACCAGCTGATGTCGCGATTCACCGTTGCGTGTGGCATGCCCCCCTCCGCAATACGCCAAACAGCCGCGCGCGCCTTGCGCCAGGCGATGAGCTCCCAGATATCCCGACCTTCCAGCCGCCATTTCCGTTCATACCGCGTTGCCGGGACCCCGTCCCCAACAGGTCGAGGCCCTGCCACTGTGAACAATCCGTCCGACTCCAGCGCCTCGCGGGCCTCCTGCGCGTACCATTGTACGTCGGTAAGCAGGCGTACTTCGCCGTCCGGCACCAGTACTGCCGCCAGTGTGCACACGAATTCCGGTTGGAACAATCGGCGCTTTGTGTGCCGCGCCTTGGGCCACGGACAGGGGAAGTTCACAAACGCTACTCCAACGCTGTCTTCCGCGAACAGCTCCCTCAACCCGAACCGACCATCCAGCATGGCCAAACGTACATTCTCCACTCCAGCCCGCTCCATGCGGCGGGTCGCGTTCTCTACACAGGTCAGGGTTACGTCAAACCCGACGAAATTCCAATCGGGACGCTCGGCGGCTACCCGAGCGAGGAACTCCCCGTTCCCGAATCCCACCTCCACACCCAGCGGCGCACGTCGCCCGAATACACTCCCCCAGTCTGGCGGTATCTTCCTCCATGTCTCGGGCTGCAGAACCGTGCGCTCGTACCTAATGACCACATCCACAGCTTACCACAGGAAACGCCTCATCCGGCCGCCGGCTCCGGCCGCTGGAGGAAGACAGTCTGCGTAGGATAGGCAAACTCGATCCCCTCATCGGCAAACCGCCGGTACAGCTCGAGATTGATCGCCTGCTGGATGTCGCGGTAGACCGCAAAATCCGGCACCAACACGTTGTACACCACCTCGAAACGCAGAGAAAAATCCCCGTACTCGGCGAAATGGGCGCGGTCGAATTCCGTGTTTTCCTGTTGCTCCACGATTTCCCTGATCATCCCTGGGATTTCCTTCAGCTTCTCATAGGGCGTCTGATAGGTAACACCAATGGAGAACACGATGCGGCGGCGGAACATGCGTTTGAAATTCCTTATCCTGCTGTTCAGGAGATCATCGTTGGCGAACACCAACTGTTCGCCGGACAAACTCCGAACGCGGGTCGTCTTGAGCCCAATCCGCTCCACCGTGCCCAGGTGTTCCCCGACGATGATGAAGTCCCCCAGTACAAACGGCTTGTCCAAGACAATGGACAGCGACGCGAATAGATCACGAAGGACGTTCTGCACGGCCAACGCGATGGCCACACCGCCAAGCCCCAGCCCAGCGATCATCGAGGTGACCCGGATGCCCATGTTGTCCAGGGCCACCAAGACGATGATCACCCACAGCACCATGTTGGCCAGAAAACCCAATGCACGGATCGTGGTGGCGGTAGCCGCGTCTTCCTCCTCCATCTTCTTGCGCGCGTAACGGGCCAACCAGAAGGAAATGACGCCACTTCCCCAGAAGGCAACCTGCAGCAGGAACGCCACCAGCACCAATGTGGCAAACACACGATCCCAAGCCGGCGGAAGACTGACAACCAACGAAGCAGCGTACAACCCAACCACGATGAAGAAGAACCGCCGCGTCCGCCGCACCAGATCAACCGCTCCCCGGAACCATGAAGGCGCGGTGACATCATCGTACTTGGCCACCTTACGCCCCAAGACACTCTTCAGAAGCGCCAACAACACGGCAACCCCAACTCCAACCCCTGCGGCCACACCCCACAGCCACCACGGGTTGCCTAAGAACTCTCCGGCAAAAATCCGCACTGAGTTGTCACCTCCCAGCTCTCAGGGGAACCTGAGACCCCGCATTCTAAAGGCCACCTGACTAACGCGGCCAGCTTGCGCAGTCACCGTGCAGGCTCGATGCCCCTACAGCCTCAGCACTGACACCTGGGGCAGGAGAAGGTACTGCGAGCGGATTGCACAAAGCGAACCAGCGACGCTCCACACACAGGGCACGGGGCACCCTCCCGACCGTATACAGCCAGCTGCGCAGTGAAGCTCCCCGGGGCGCCGCCGGGTTGCCTGTACCGGCCGTCTCCCAGAGTCGTTCCCTGGCTGGCGATCGCCTCCTCAAGCACTGTCGGGATCAGCTTCGTCAACCGCTCGACCTCCTCCTCGCTCAGCTCGCGGGCCGGCCGACGGGGATCCACTCCGGCCCGAAAACAGATTTCCGAGGCATAGATATTGCCGATACCCGCTATTTTCCGCTGATCCATTAGCCACACTTTGATCGGCATCCGGGACTGGGCTACAGCTCTCGGCAGCCAGTCAAGCTCGTCCAATGCCTCCGGTCCCAACCTCAGATTTGGCTCCGCTCCCTCGTGCACAACCACCGTGCCCAGTCTGCGCTGATCCACAAGCCGCAACTCTCCACCGGAAAAGCGCCACAGCATTCGCACGTGGTCAGTGGCATCCACTCGCCCCCATGCGAGCCGCCCGCTCATCCGTGGATGGATTACCGACCACTGGCCGGCATCCGAACGGAAAAGCACATACTTCCCTCTCCTCTTGATCAGTTCGACCCGAGCCGGCGCCCGTGTCTTCTTTGCCGAGGCGGACAGTACTCCGTCGTAAGCAACAACCTCCTCCAGTGTCTCGTCCTCCACACACGGACGCAGGAAACGCACCATCGTTTCTACCTCAGGAAGCTCAGGCATATTCTTTAGCGGTGCTCGAACACACGCCGTCCGCCGAGGAAGGTCATGTCCACCCGGATCTGTTCGCCGGGTTCCGTACGCGGATCGCCGGATAAGACAACCAGGTCAGCCCGCAGGCCCTCCGTCAAGCTGCCCAGCTCTTGCTCGGCAAACACCGCATACGCTGCCCCGCTGGTGTAAGCCCTAAGAGCATCCTCAAGCCCAACCCGTTGTGGTTCGTGCGGCGGCTGGAGCACGGCGGCTATGCCGGCCAGAGGGCCCATAGGCATGCCGTCGGACCCAAAGGCCAGCGGAATTCCGCGCTCCAGTACCCAAGCGTGCGGATCAATGCGTGCGTCCCGCTCCGGGCCCACGCGCGACTCATACATCCCTCCTCGGCCGCTCCAGTTGGCCACAAAGTTCGGCTGCATCGAGGCCACCAGGCCCAGCTGAGCCATCCGATCGAGCTGCTCGGGGGTCGCCAGTTCCAGGTGTTCCAGTCGATGCCGTTCTTCTTTCACACTGCCGGCAGCACTCGCCGCACCGAGCGCCGTTTCAATCGCCCGATCTCCTATCGCATGCACCGCCAGCTGGAGATCCGCCTGGCCGGCAGCTCGCCACAGCTTGGCCAGTTCACCTCCCTCGACCAACAGGCTTCCCCGTCCGGTCCCACTTGTGTAGGGTTCCATGAGCGCCGCGCTCGCCGCCCCAACCGAGCCGTCCAAGAACACCTTGAGCCCGGCCAAACGTAGCTTCTCATCGCCGAAACCGCGCTCCATGCCCAGGCTGGAAAGGGCTTCCACCGACTCCCCTGGTAAGTACAAGAAAGCCCGCGTCTGCAAAAGACCGCGCCGATGCGCGGCCTGATAGGCCTTGAACGACCCCCCTCCTCCCATCTCAGCCACCGAGGTGATCCCCAAAGCAGCTGCGTGACGCGAGGCTTCGGCTAGGGCCTCCACCTGCTGGTCCACTTCCAGCCTGATGCCGGCCAGCAAGTCCCATGCCGGAGCTTCGCGTAGCTGGCCGCGTGCCCGATCTACCAGTTCGCCCTCCGGAGCTTTGCAGTGAGCCAGCCCCAGCGTATTGCAACTCACCAGATGTCCATCCACGCGGACTGCGCAGCACGGCTGGCGGGGGATAGCCCTGTCCAGGTCTTGTCGCTCCAGATAGCGCCGCTCGGGCCACCGCGATTCGTCCCATCCGCGGCCCACAACCCACTGCCCGGGACGGTCCCGCGCGGCGGCAGCCATTATGTCCAAGGCCTCGGGCAGTGACCGCGCGGTTGTCAGGTCCGCGAAATACGTCAGCTCCAGCCCGGTCTGCATGAAGTGCGTGTGGGCATCGAACAAGCCCGGAAGCAGCGCCCTGCCGGAAAGGTCAACGACCTCCGTGTCCTCGTGGCGCAGGCGGAACACATCTCGCTGATTCCCCACAGCCTTGATGCGTCCGCAACCCACAGCCAGCGCATCGTGGCCCGGATCTCCGAGCGGGAACACACAATTATGCATGATCAGATCTGCACCCATGTCGATCGCATTATACCGGAGGCTGGGCTTCCCCGGGCACAACCAAGTAGGATATGGTCGTGGAGACCCAAGTGTTGTATCCAGACCAAGCAGGCATTGCCCGGGCGGCTGAGGCAATCCGCGAGGGGCAACTGGTGGCGTTCCCTACCGAGACAGTGTACGGGCTGGGGGCAAACGCCTTGTCGGCCGATGCGGTGGTCCGGATTTTCGAGGTGAAGGGCCGTCCCCGCTTCGACCCGCTTATCGTCCATGTGGCCGCTCCTGATGAGGTTCCCACGTTGTGGAGGAGCATTCCTCCGCTGGCGGAGAAGCTTATGGAGCGATTCTGGCCGGGCCCCCTGACCCTGGTTCTGGCCAAAGAAAAACGTGTTCCGGACATCGTCACTGCAGGGCTTCCCACAGTGGCGGTGCGCATGCCTTCGGATCCGGTGGCCCTTGGGCTCATCAGCGAAGCACAGCGGCCCATTGCCGCTCCTAGTGCCAATCGATTCGGCCGGTCCAGTCCCACGCACCATGAGCATGTGTTGAGTGAACTGACGAACCTCGTTGAAGTGGTGCTGGCTGCCGGGCCGACCACCGTGGGGATCGAATCCACGGTCCTTTCTCTGGCGGACAGCCCGCCGCGACTGCTCAGGCCCGGGGGCACACCGCTGGAGGCGCTGCGCGAGGAGGTCCCCGACCTACACGTGGAGACACCCCCAGGACCTTCGGCTTCACCAGGGACCTTGCCCCGACACTATCTTCCCCGCACCCCACTGTTTCTGCTGGAGCCCGGGCCTGCCAAGGGCAGCGGCGAACACCTTGAACGCCGCCGGTGTGGAATGCTGGCGTTCAACGAGCCGTGGAAGGCGTTCGGACGGGTGGAAGTGTTATCCCCGCACGGAGATCTGCGAGAAGCCGCAGCGCAGTTTTTTGCCGCACTGCGGCGACTGGACGCCGCAGAGCTGGCTGCTATCGTCGCCGAACAGATACCAGAGGAAGGATTGGGGCTGGCGATCGCCGCCCGTTTGCGGCGCGCCTCAGCCGGGCATGCCAGGCTGTCCGGCAACCACGTGTGGATCATCCGCTAGGAACGCCTAGCACAAGGAGGAGACGATGCGATTGAAGGGTAAACGCGTAGCTATGCTTGTTTCGGATCTATACCAGGAGCTAGAGTACTGGTACCCGTATTATCGAATGCAGGAGGAAGGCGCAGAAGTTATGGCGGTGGGGCCCGAGGCCGCCCAGTACAAGAGCAAGCTCGGCTATCCAGCCAAGGCCGATCTCGCAGCCGCTACCGCTCGGGCGCAGGAGTTCGACGCTGTGATCATCCCAGGCGGCTACGCCCCGGATATCATGCGCCGGAACCACGATCTGGTGGAATTCGTTCGCAAAATGGCCCAGACAGGCAAAGTGGTGGCGGCTATCTGTCACGGCCCGTGGATGTTGTGCTCAGCCAAAGTGGTAAACGGCAAACGGGTAACCAGCTTCGAGGCCATCCGCGACGATCTGGTACACGCCGGTGCCACCTGGGTCGATGAATCGGTAGTACGGGACTGGAACATCATCACTTCCCGGGTTCCCGGCGATCTACCCGACTTTGTCCGGGAGATCGTGGCCGCCCTCGTCGCCCCATGAGAGCGAGCAAGAGCCTACGGTAACCGTCCGCGGCCTCCGAGACCGCCTTTACGGAAACCCCCTCGTCAATCCGATGAGCGGCCCGCTCATCGCCGGGTCCGTACCCAATGGTAGGAATCCCCCGCCGGCCAGCGGTCTCCACTCCATCGGTGGAGAACCGCCATGCCCGGCACGGTGGCTGGCCCAGTACCTCTCTTGCCAGTTCGGCCCAGGGTTGCTCGCTGTCCAGCCACCACGCGGGAAAGAACTGCGTCGCGGACCGCGTCTCACCTGTGTGGAACACAAGCTGCGTCTGTTCCACAGACAAAGACAGCCCACCATATGAAGAAAGCACGGTCTCGGCCGTTTCCCCCCGCACCAGACGTCGGTCCACCAGCGCCCACGCCCGATCGGGGACCACCGGTCCCCCATCCCCTCCCCTGACCGCCACAGGAGCCAGCGAGCCGCGCCCCAACACCGGGTCTTCAGGAAGCGGAACACCCATCAGTTCCGTAAGCAAGCCCACAAGGCGAACAATGGCATTCTCACCGAGTTCCGGCATCGAAGCGTGCGCAGGGCGGCCACTCGCCTCGAGGCGCAACACCGTCCGCCCCCTGTGTCCCAGAGCGAGGTTCAGATCGGTGGGCTCACCCAACACAGCTATGTCCGGGCGCGGCAAACTGTCCAACGCTTCGCCCAAAGCCACACCCTCGGCCGTCTCCTCGTGGGGCACATAAACCAGAAGCAGCGTCCCTCGGACTCCTTTGCTGGCAGCGGCAGCGCCAGCAAGCTGTGCAGCGATGCCCCCTTTCATATCCACCGTCCCCCGTCCCCAGAGCACGCCATCCTGCACCTGCCCGTCCACCGGGCGGCTCCATGCAGCGCTGTCCCCTACCGGGACGGTGTCCATGTGCCCTTCAAGCAGCACCGTGGGCCCGCTGCCGGTTCGGACTCGGCCAATGACAGTGCCGCAAGGACCGGTCTGCACTTCGCAGTATGTGCGCAGGGTTCGGATGAGCTCCGCCGACAGGTCTCCTTCTCGTCCCGATTCACTTGGAATCCGCACCAAGGATCGCGCAAGCCGGACAGGGTCCATCAGGAAAGGTGGATTTCCACGATGTCCCCGTCCTGCACCTGGTGATCCAAGGGCGCGTGTTGTCCGTCGAATTTGCTCGACCCCCACAGCCGGACAAAGCGCAGCTTGTCAACGAAATCGCGGTGGATGTGCTTCACCACGTCCTGCACCGTGGACCCAGCCTTAAGGGTATAGGGCTGATCGGTGTCGGCCTCTTCCCCCGGCTTCTTTGAGTAGACCCGTACCACATCTCCCAGCTCAAACAAGCACCGTCTGCAATCATCCAAGCCCTCTCCGGTGTCGGTGGACACGCCCACTACAGGGAACCTGTCCCCCGCCCACTCCTCCGCCTGCGCTGACCTGTGCTCGTCCACATCCAGGTGGGTGGCCACGATAAGCGTTCGCCGCTGGACCGTACGCCAATCCACATCCTTGCTTCGCTCGCCCGTCAGGCGGATATGACGCTGAGCGAGGATGTCCAGCAGCTGTTCCATGACCTGCGGTGTTCCCTCATCGGCCAGGTTCCAGCACAGCGCCACCGCATCGGCGGTACGCACGGCGCTGAACACCCAGCCTTCAGTGTGCTCGGGAGTGATCGGCGGGAGGTCCACAAGCTGAATCTGGATGTCCTGGTAGTGCATCATTCCCGGCACGGGCCAGAACGTGGACATCGGGTACGGGGCAACTTCGGTCTTGGCGTTGGTCAACCTTGCCACCAGTGAAGATTTGCCGGAATTGGGGGGGCCAACAATGACGATTTGGGCCGCGCCCTCGGGATCCACGTGGTAGGAAGGACCGCCCGACTTACCTGACTTGCGGCGCTGTTCGGTCCGTTCTTTCAGTTTGGCCAACCGCCGCCTAAGGTCAGCCTGCATCTTCTCCGTGCCCTTGTGTTTGGGTATGGTGGCGAGCATCTCCTGCAACGCGTCGAGCCGTTCCTCATCAGACTTCGCCTGGTTGAAGCGCTGCCGCGCCGCAATGAACTCCGGTGTCAGGTTAGCCGGCATGATAACCTCCCTGCGCAATTGTAGGTTCCACCTCATGGGTGTTCTAGCGGGGCCCCTTTGCAGCGGCTATAGTCATTGTGTCATGTCAAACCGTATCTGTAAACTGCTGGGAATACGCTATCCGATTCTATTGGGGGGAATGGCCCATGTCTCCCGGCCCGCACTGGTAGCTGCAGTGTCGCAGGCAGGAGGGCTGGGCGTTTTGGCGGGGGGAGGGCTCAGCCCTGACCAGCTTGAGCAGGCGATCGCCCGGGTGCGGGAGCTGACCGACAGGGCGTTCGGGGTGAACCTTATGCTCATGGACAAGTCCGTCCCCGACCAGGTGGACGTCGTTGTGCGTACTGGAGTCCCTGTGGTGACCACGGGCGCCGGCAGCCCCGCTCGTTATATGGACACTTTGAAATCGGCAGGGGTCCTCGTATTTCCCGTGATCCCAGCCGTATCGCTGGCTGTCAGGATGGAGAAACTGGGTGCCGACGCAGTGGTAGCCGAGGGAACGGAAGCCGGAGGTCACATAGGAACCGTGACCACCATGAGCCTGATACCGCAGGTGGTCGATGCGGTCTCTATACCCGTGGTGGCCGCTGGCGGGATCGCCGACGGGCGTGGTATGGCCGCCGCGCTGGCCTTAGGCGCGGAGGCTGTACAACTGGGAACGAGACTGCTGGCCTCGGAGGAAGCACCGGTTCACGCGGCGTTCAAACAGGCGGTAGTCCAAGCCAAGGACCGGGACACCATCGTCACCGGTCAATCACTGGGGCGTCCTGTGCGCTGCTTGGTGAACAGGCTCACCAAGGACCTTGCGCGATGTGAGTCGGAAGGGGCATCCGCCGACGAGTTTGAAGCGCTGGCCGCAGGGGGCCTACACCGGGCAGTGTACGAGGGAGACTGCAATCGTGGTTCGCTGATGGCCGGCCAGACAGCGGGACTCATCCGAGAAGTCCTCCCGGTGCAAACCATCCTTACCCGAATGGTCGCCGACGCCAGGACCATCCTCGCACAGAGGGGGGAACTGCTCCAATGAGCGTGGCCAATCCGCGCACTCTCCGCGACCTCGAGCTGGACAAAGTGCTCGGCCAGATCGCCCACATGGCAGCATCGTCGCTGGGAGCCGAGGCCGTCCGCGCCCTACAGCCCTCTCCCGACAGGGAATCCGTATCGCGTGAGCTGGCCACGGTGCAGGAGATGATGAGCACCGTACAAGACGGGTTCTCTCCCGGATCCGTACATGACCTGCGTCCAATGACACAAGAAGCCCATGAGCGAGGCTCCCTGGATCCTGAGCAGTGGCTGGACATCGCTGAATCGCTGGAGGCCGCGGTGCGGGTGCGCGATGCACTATCCGGGGAGGATACACCACTCTTGGGAGCATTGACCCGCGACCTCTCGGACCAGGAGGAACTGGTCACCAAAGTGCGACGGACCATCGACCAGCGAGGACATATCCGCGAGAGTGCAAGCCCTAAGTTGCGACAGCTTCATAACCAGCGCCGACAGCTGACCGGTGACATTCAAGCTGCCCTGCGCTCCTTCATGGATCAGCACCGTGATTGGCTGCAGGAACAGGTCATCACCCAACGCGGGGGTCGGTTTGTCGTACCGCTCAAATCGGGCGCGGCTGCGCAGGGACGCGTGGTGGTCCACGACAGCTCCGCCAGTGGACAGACGGTGTTCGCCGAACCCGCCTCCGCCGTCCAGTCCAACAACAGGTTGCGCGAGATCGGCGACGAGATATGGCGCGAAGAGCTACGCATACTTGCAGAACTCACGGATAAATACCTACATCAGGAGATTCGGATCAGAAACGATATGCAGATACTGGCCCGCGTGGATTCCCTGTATGCCCGGGTGCGGTACGCACATTCAGCGGATGCCGAAGTTCCTAAGCTTACCGACACCGGAGAAGTAGAACTGCGCGAGGCTCGACATCCCCTCCTCGGCGACAGAGCGGTACCCATCTCACTTAGGTTTGGAGGCCAACGGCGGCTTGCACTCATCACGGGACCCAACACCGGAGGGAAGACCGTGTCGCTGAAGACGATCGGCTTGTTCACCTTGATGGCCCAGTGCGGCATTCCGGTCCCCGCTTCCCCCCGGACCACGCTGAGCGTGTTTCCCAAGGTTCGCTCCGATATCGGCGAAGAGCAGTCGATCGAGCAGAATTTATCAACCTTTTCCTCGCATATGAAGAACATTATCGACCTCCTTGGAGAGACGGACGAATCGACCCTGGTGCTGTTGGATGAGCTAGGGGCTGGCACCGATCCCCAAGAGGGGGCCGCCCTTGGACTGGCCATCCTGGAGAAGCTGCTCGAGGTAGGTTGCCCGGCTGCCGTAGCCACCCACCTGACACCGCTTAAGCACTATGCAATATCCCATCCGGGGATCGTCTCCTGCTCCATGGAGTTCGACTTGAAAACGCTGTCCCCGACATACCGGGTACTGGAGGGCGTGCCCGGGCGCTCCTGCGCGCTGATCATCGCCCAGCGGCTGGGGCTCCCTGAAGAACTCGTCGACAAAGCCAAAGGCCGCCTGTCCACCGACGAGGTGGAGGCGGACAGCGTGATCGAGGAACTGCAGCGGGAACGCTCGGCGGCGCGGCTGGCCCGCGCGGATCTCGAGTCGCAGAAGGAGCGGCTGGCCAAGCTTCGCGCCGAGTACGAACGTCGCCTGGAAGAACTGAAGGAACGGAAAACTCAGTCCCTGGGACAGGAGCTTGCTGCCCTGGAAAGTAGGATCGCAGAGGCACGCCGACAACTCGGTGATCTGATCGCCGAAGCCCGGTCGAGCGAATCGGCCGAGCAACGCCGGTCCGCCCTGCGCCGACTTGAGGAGCTGGACCGAGCGTTACCAGACATGCCAAGCAGCAAACCTCGCAGCCATCGACCTGTACAGGCCGGCGAGACGGTACGCATCCGCAGTACCGGCGCATTAGGCCTGGTGCGCGAAGCCACCGGACAGCGCGTGGAGGTCGAGGTCAAGGGACGACGAGTGGAGCTCCCCCCCGACGACGTGGAACCAACCGAGGCTCCTCCCCCTGCGCAACCCATCCGGCCCCAGTACAGTGGGCGCGCCGATGCTCAGATGGAACTCTCCGTGCGGGGGATGACTGTCGCTGAAGCCCAACGGGCCGTACAGGAGTGGCTGGACCGCTTGCTGGTGGCCGGCATACACTCCGGCCGCCTCGTCCACGGTAAGGGCACCGGTGCCCTACGACAAGGACTTCACCATTATCTCCGCAGAATGCCACATGTAGAACGCTTCTACTACGCCCCGCCCAGCGAAGGAGGAGAAGGCGTCACCATCGTAGAGCTGTGAGCTGACTTCCGAGCCAACCTGCTATCCCTCGCGAACAACGTCCCGCGCAACTCAGCCGCCGCCACCCACGGGAAGTCTGCTCCGTAAGACGCCATCGGGTTCCCCCGGGCGGCGCCGCAGAGGGCTCAGGGCTTGCATCCGACGCAACACAGTGTTATGTTATGCTAGCGGGCCGGAAGCTCATCCGCATATAGAATGAGAGGAGGCGTACGATGGCGTTCTTGATCGCAACGCTGGCACATGTCCTCGTGGGGCTGGCGGGATTTGCAGCCAGTCTGGTCGGGCTCCTCATCGGTGGAGTGGGAAGCGTGCTCGGGCTGGGGTTTGCCTTTGCCATCTGTGCAGTGGTGCTGCTGGGAATCTTGCTCTCGCCTTGGTTCTTGCTCGGATTTGCACTGTGGATAGTATGGAAGTTCCTCGGATCGGGTAATCCCCGGCGACGCACGTGGACGGTGGTCCGGTAGACCTAGGTTCCTGCCGGACTGCAAGGAGAGCACCTATGAGCACACAATTCAGTCGGCTGCGATGCCCGGCTTGCACAGCTGAGCTTAGCTTCTCTCCCATTGGAGAAGGACCAGCTGCCGCCCGCGGCACGCTGGCGTGCGAAGCGTGCACTAGTGATTACGAGGTCAGACACGGACTTCCCAACTTGGTGTATCCTGCTGCGGAGGCGCTACCGGAGATGGACCGCGCTTTTCTTTCCCAGTACGAGCGTGTGGCTCGCTCCTACGACCGCACGTTACGGCTACTCATGCTCTGCTTCGGGATGTGGGAGCCACGGGCCCGGAGACGTGCACTGATCGATCCCTTGGAGCTGAGCCCCAGCGACTCCGTGCTCGAGGTGGGCGTGGGAACCGGGAGCAACCTACCCCTCATTGCTGCGAGGGTAGGCCCTCGGAGCACAATCCACGCTATGGACCTATCACCAGGCATGCTCGCCGTGGCCCGGGCCAAGGCAGCCCGCCGTAAGCTAAACGTGGAGTTCGCTTTGGCCAACGCGGCACATCTTCCCTACCCCGACTCGGTATTTGACGCAGTGCTGCACTTCGGCGGGATCAACACCTTTGGAGACAAAGAGGGAGCTATCGCCGAGATGGTCCGCGTCGCCAAGCCCGGCGCACGCGTGGTTATCGGAGACGAAGGATTGGCCCCAGGGCGAGAGCACACACGCGTTGGAAAGTGGGTCGTCAAGCACAACAAGCTGTTTTCCAACAAGCCACCCGAAGAACTATTCCCCGCCGCGGCTGGAACCGTACAGGTGAACTGGACTTGGCGGGGTTTGTTCTACGTGCTTAGGGTCACGATCCCCACAGACGATCGCTGACCAATGCCCAAAACAGGAAGGAGGAGGCGATTTAGCCGCCCCCTCCTCCAAGCCGTCGCTCCTTCAGTTGGACAACGACAGAACATACGGCTGCGCCGGCCCTCCCAGTTTGATGACCAAGACCAGCGCAGCTGTACCCGACAGGGGCGCGTCTCCAAAGTTGGTCCCCGGAGCCAACGCCATGGGGCGGTCCAAAAACACACCCAGCCCACCCCCGGGCGGGGGCCAGGCAATACCCAGATCGAAGGCATTGGTGACCACAATGAGAAAGATCGTACTCATCGGTCTGTCGTGGACAACCGCCGCCCGCAGCGACCCAGCCGTGGTCGACACCCAGTAACCGGTCACTGTAAGCCCTGGGCCCAACGCCCCGATGATCAACGGGTCGTCCACGTCTCCCAGCTTGGGCCGGTGTTCGCTTCCCTGAACCTCGACATCGAACCCCCGGTTCCGGAGGTGACTCACGACCTGATTCGGGCTCATCCCCGGCTGAATCCCCCGGAGCTCCGCCGGCAGCTCAGGTAGTTCGTCCACGGGTGGTCGCTCAGTAGGCACCTCGTCGCCCACCTGCAGGACAATGATTCCACAGTCAAAGCGCGTCGTCCCCACGCGCGCCGTTACATTCAGCGTCTGCCCATTCCTGGTGCCCCGAAGTTGCACCTCGGTCGGACGTTGTGATAGCTCGAACGTGAACTCCCTCGACTGCCCGATGCTCACTGACGCCGGAGGAATAGCCAGCTGTGTGTGGAAGGGTCTGCCGTCGCGCAGGAAGAAGAACTGTGCAATCTGTAACTGACGGCAATGGTCATTCGTTACCTCCAAGAACACCTCATACTGCGGCTGTTGGCCCTGAGCAGGAACTGAGACCGGCAGAAGCAAAACTGCCACCAGGAGGACCCACAGGCCGGAGAACACAACCCGCTTCCGATTTGCCATCTCTATCTCCTTTGGGATACGCGGAACGGTTTAATGATACTTTTCACGTACCCTTTTTACTCTACTCCCCCCTCCCCCACCTTGTCAAGCATGCGGACGCACCTATTGGGTTGTAGTGGAATCGGAAACTCGGGATGCCTCACCAAGCAGCCGCTACGAGCGTGGAGGCTGAGCGCCTCCGCTCTTATCCTGGTACATCCGCGCATCCGCGGCTCGCAGCGCAGCCTGCAAGGATTCACCCGGCAGTGCAGTGGCCACACCCAAAGCAATGCTCAACGGAAACTCCGGGTGTCCATCGTTGTGCTCAGCCAGGCGGGCCCGTACCCGCACCGCAAACTGACACGCTGTGCGTTCGTCCGTCTCCGGAAGGAGTCCCGCAAACTCGTCGCCACCAATCCTCGCCAGCACATCTTCGGAGCGAACCGCCTGCTGCAATACCCGGCTTGCACGCCGAAGAAGCTCGTCTCCCGCCGCATGGCCCTGCCGATCGTTTATCACCTTGAGGCCGTTCACGTCCCCCACGAAGATGCTCACCGGAAACCGCCTGCCGCGTTCCAAGCGCGCCAACTCTTCCTCGAAGTAGGCCCGGTTAAATGCTCCGGTCAACGGATCGTGCGTGCTAAGATAGCGCAGCCGCTCCTCGGCCTGTTTGCGGGCCGTAACATCCCTGTTGACCGACAGGACCAAGTTTCTCCCTCCATGCTCAATAGGGCTGAGCGCACACTCGGTCCAGTAGAACCTCCCGTCCTTCCTGCGCTTGCGTTCCTCAAAGTAAGCCGTCTCCCCGCGTGCGAGTGCCACCTGTATCTTGCCATACGAAACGCTTGGTTCCTCAACGGCCAAGTCTTCCATGACGTTGAGGTCTTTGAGCTCCCGGCGACTGTAGCCAGTTTGGATGGTAGCAGCCTCATTGGCCTCGACAATCCGCCCCTCGTACGTAGTAATGAACACGGCATCCGCCAGTCGCTCGAACAGCAGGCGAAACCGCTCTTCACTCTCCCTCAGGGCCTGCTGGGCTCGCGCTCGGGCGGTGATGTCACGCACAATCACCAGCTCGCCACCGGCAAACCCAGCCCTCCCCGTCAGTGGGAGCATCCTTACTTCCAACCAGGTACCCTGCTCGCTCCGTACTTCGGTCTGCTGGGGCGAGCCCTTTTCCAGCTGTTCCTTCAACGCGGGCCAACGGTCAACCAGTTCTCCCATCGCCCGCCCCACCACCTCCCCCGCCACCCCGAGGAGCTCATCGGCCGCCGGGTTCGTGTCGACAACCCGACCTTCTGCGTCCAAGACAAGCATTCCATCCGGCAAGTTCTCCGCCAGTGAGCGCTGCGCCAACGGAACCAGATCGAACGGGCGCGTGGGAAGCAAACTCCAGCCCAAGATGGCTGCTGTGCCGGCAAAGGCCATCGGGGTCAAGTTCAGCCCCTCTAGGGGAATCAGTCTGAACACGTACAACACACTAGCTACCCAGGGAATAGCCATGGCGGCGAGAACAACCATGACCTGCCGTCGCTGCCGGCTTGTCTGGCGCCGTGCCCACCGGAACAAACCGATCGTTGCCGCCGCCAAGTAGGCGTACACGGTGCCCAAGGTGATGAAGAACCACGGGCCGTAGTGGTAGACCAAAACGCCGCTTGCAGGGGGGCCGGGTGCAAAGTCTCTCCAAATGAGACTATGCCACTCGTTTGTCGCCGCCATCGCCACGTTCAGAGCGGGAAGAGCGGCAAGCAACAAGACCAAGCGGGTGCTCAGGCGCTGCTCGGGCCCGACAAACGACCGGGCGAGCAGCATAAACAGTATTCCCAAGGCATTTATCGCCACATGCTCGAGCTTGGACAGCAGTATCTTCAGCGAAGCTTCCAGCGCCACGGACTCCAGCCCGGAGACCAACGCGTAGTAGCTGGCTACAAACAAGATAAGCGCCAGCAGTCTTCCACGCATGTTGTCCTGCCGCTGCCACAACACCGCCCCCACCGCTGCGGACGTGATCCCCGTGGCCAACAACACGGCTCCGCTGATCAGCTGCTGCAGCATCACATCCCCCCGTCTGGGATCTTCAGCAGTCCATTCTAGGCACGCTCCGTGCGGTGCTTTCCTCCCTGCCGTCACCCTCGAGACCGACGTCCGCCCCCTCAGCAAGTCACAGGCTCAGCGACTGGGCGGGCTCAAAGTTCAACTTTGGAGGGCAGCGTGCTTACTCGGCGTTTTCCCTCACTGGGGGGACGACAACGTCGGAGTAATCCATCGCCCGCTCGATATAACCCTTACCCTTGGCCCAAGCGCGCACTTGGGCGAATGAATCGGGGTCCACAGGCTTCGGCCGGGAGAACTCAGGGATGAACAAAGCCTCCAACGCTACTTCCACCTGTTGCCGGAACCCAGGGGGCATTTCCTCCGGCTTCTGTCCTGGCAGGAATAGTTCCGCAGTAAGCTTCCACCCCAGGTCCAGCTGTTCATCGACGGGCAATGCATTCAACCTCTCTACCGCCGTGTCCAGCGCACGGAAGAATGCTGCCACCTTCTGACGATCTGCTTCCAACAGGCTCCGGCGGAATACGATCACCGTTTGAGGGACAGTTAGCTCGGAGAAATCAGCCAATACCTCAAACACCTCGTCCTCCGGCAAGATGAGGTGTCCATAGTGCATGATGAGCTCGCCGTACGGTTGCGGGAACACGCCCGCCCCCAACTGACCCAACCCCACGTAGATCATGTTCAACAACAGGTCATCTTCCCCTGCATACGCACTGGTTGGCGGGGTAAGACCGTTCGCCTGCAGGAGCGTGTCGATCAAGTACTCCAAGTCCGAGGCCGCGGGCACGGCAATGCGCACATGCCCCGCCGCTGCCTTCTCCACAAGTTGTTCCAGACCCGAAATCGCGTAGTCACTGTGCGCGACCAAGGCCGCGGGCAGGGGGGCGTCTTCAGCCGTATCCTCCGGGGAGTACGAAGCCCCCACGATCACAGCATCGGAGTCATCCCTCGAGACGAGAATAAGGGCCTGAACCAGGTCGGTCACCAGCACGTCGATCTGCCCCGCCTCGAACGCCAGCATGCGGTCTCTTCGCCCGGGAAGAGGCATCATCACCGTCTCCACTCCCTCGTCGGCGAACAGTCCCCAGCCATCCTGTGAAGCCAACACCACCGGGACAGCTCCCAGAAGCGGCGGGACCGAGATCCTAAGGGGTTCAGTTGAAGCGCAGCTTGCACTGAGCAGTACGGCGGCCAACGCGACCCATACACCTGTACGCTTCATCACATGATTGATTCTACGCCCTCAGGTTAGGTGCGCCAGCTCCCTGTACAGCAGGGCACGCCGACATTCACCCCAAGGTTCTGCTTTGGGCACGCCTATCAATAGAGGAGAACGGTCTCAGAACCTACTGGCAAAGAGACGACGAGATCCATACATTGAGACCGTCTCGACCGATGGGAGGGCGAAGAGCGTGCATAACAAAGAAAAAATGCACAGGGGCGAACTATATCTACCACATGATGAGTCGATCACGAAGGAACAATACGCATGCCTCGATAAGCTATACGATTACAACACAACGCGCCCAGGCGAACAGGAACAACGAACGCAGATGCTCAAAGCGATGTTTGCGGAAATAGGAGAGGGATGCTATATCGAGCCACCTCTCCACGCGAATTTCGGCGGCAAGCATGTGCATTTCGGCAAGCATGTCTATGCGAATTTCAACTTGACACTTGTCGATGACACGCACATCTATGTCGGAGATTACACGAAATTCGGGCCCAATGTTACCTTGGCAACCGCCGGACATCCCATAAACCCCGACCTCAGGGAAAAAGCTTACCAGTACAATTTCCCCATCCATATCGGCAAGAATTGCTGGGTTGGAGCGGGGGTCATCGTCATGCCTGGGATTACAGTGGAAGACAATGTGGTCATTGGCGCCGGGAGTGTCGTAACCAAAAACATCCCCACAAATGTCATCGCTGTGGGAAACCCGTGCCGGGTGTTGCGAGCCATCAATGAACACGACAAAGAATACTATTTCAAAGACAGGCGGATTGATGATTCTCTAAAACGATCGCTATAGATTCTCCACTGTGGGTTACCAATGATATAGCGTGTTAGTCACCTCAAATCTGCTCCCTATGATGCATAATGGAAGGCCCTCTAGGAGTTAGCGGTCCATTGAGGTTAGTCTGCAAACTCCGCACCAACTCCAGGTGAGGACGCTTCCGTTGGGGCAGTTAGAAATTCCCACACACCCTCAGCAAGCTTGGCCCATTGCACCGCTGCTGGGTCCCCTGCGAGGACAGGAGGTGTGCCGGCGTCCCCCTGCTTCACTACATCCGGAAGTATCGGGAGTCGGCCGAGGAACCTTGCGCCAACCTGGCCCGCCATGTGCTCGCCGCCACCCCGCCCGAAGAGTTCTATCTCCCTGCCGCAGTGAGGACACGAAAGCACCGACATGTTCTCCACGATGGCCGTCTTTTTCACCCCCACCTGCCGAGCGAACCTCACAGCCTTGCGCGCATCGAGCAGCGCCACCTCCTGGGGTGTGGTGACGATCAGGGCAGCGTCCACATCGCCCAGGACCTGGACCACCGAAAGGGCTTCATCGCCCGTTCCGGGCGGGAGGTCGACGACCAGCAAGTCCAGCTCTGCCCAGGCAACCTCGTCGACAAACTGCTGAATGGCCTTCATCTTCAACGGGCCCCGCCAGATCACAGGCGCATCTCCATCGGGGAGCCCGAAAGCAATGGATACCACGTGCAAGTTCTGCGGGGTAACCACCGGAAGGAGTTTCCCGTCCTCTGCGGACATCGTTGCTCCTTCGACACCCAGCATCTTGGGCGCGTTCGGCCCGTGCAGATCAGCATCGAGCAAGCCCACACGGAGGGACCTTGCCAAAGCCGCGGCGATGTTCACGGCGACCGTCGTCTTGCCCACGCCTCCCTTGCCCGACATCACCATGAGCGAGTACTTGGCTTGTTTCATGCTCCGTCCTTCATGACTCCGTTCTCCAAGCGCCTCCACAGTCCCGTTAACGCACGTGCCGCCGGTCCGTCCGAACACGTCACAAGCGGGCTCCCCTTCACCTGAGCGCGTGTGACCTCCTCATCGTAAGGGATCCACCCTACAAATGGCAGCTTCTGCTCCGCTGCCCACTTGTACGTTTTTCGAGCTGCTGCCCTCTCAAGGTCGGCCTTGTTCATGGCCAAGTAGATCTGCAGGCCAAAGTGCCGCGCGAGCGCGACGACGCGTTGAAGGTCATGTAATGCCGACGCCGACGGCTCGGTCACCACCAGAACCGCCGTCGCCCCAGCCAAGGACGCGATTACCGGGCAACCGATGCCTGGGGCGCCATCAACCAGGAGGAAACCCCGCCCCTCAGAGGCAGCCCGTTCCCGAGCTCTCCGCTTGACCTGAGCCACGAGCTTCCCGGTGGCTTCCTCCCCTGGGCGGAGCTCCCCGTGGACCAGCGTGCCGTAGGGCGTCGAGGAGATGAAGACATGTCCGGAGACACGTGGGGACAGCGTGACCGCCCCGGCCGGACACACATAGGCGCAGACCCCGCACCCTTCACAGGACAGGGGATCCACTGCACAGCTTCGGTTCGCATGGTAGATCGCACTGAATCGGCAAGCCTGCTGACACATCCCGCAGCCTGTACACCTTGCCTGATCGATCGCAGCGAGCTCCGAGCCCTCGTAGCGTTCCGTGCATTGGAGCTTGTTTCCCATCACCAGGTTTAGGTTTGCGGCATCCACATCGCAGTCGGCGGTCAGCTTATCTTCGGCCAGCGCCGCCAGCGATCCTACAATGGTCGTCTTGCCCGTGCCCCCTTTGCCAGAGACCACCACGAGCTCGAACACTATGCCACCGCCACGCGGTTCATGATGGAACTGTGGAGTTCGATCATCGGCGCTTTCCATTCCGGGAACGCTTCCACAAGGGGCTCGCCGCGGGCATAGGCGGCGGCAAAGCGTCGGTCCATAGGGATACGCAGGAGGACGGCGATACCTTCCTTCCGGCAATAGCGCTCCACCTGGTCGGTACCGATTCCGTGCCGGTTGACGAGCACCCCGGTGGGGAGGGCCAAGGCGCGGCTGACTTCCACTGCGGCCTTGAGGTCATGGAGGCCAAAAGGCGTGGGCTCGGCCACGAGCAGGGCGAAGTCGGCCCCCCTTAGGGCGGCGATCACCGGGCACCCAGTGCCCGGAGGGACGTCGAGGACGGTCAACCGGTTGGTGCCGGCCCTGACCTTCAGCTGTTCGATGATCGGGGACGCCATGGGCTCGCCCACATTGAGCATGCCTTGCAGGAAGTCCAGACCTTTTCCTTGCCCCTCCTCGATCCATCCGATGGTCCGCGGGTCCTCAGTGATCGCCCCCTCGGGGCAGACCATTGCACACAACCCGCAACCGTGGCAGAGCTCGGGGTGCACAAGCACGCCCTTTTCGATTACCGCCAACGCTCCATAGCGGCAGGCAGCAGCGCAGGTCCCGCAGCGGGTGCACTTATCGTCGTTCACCCGGGGAGCCAGTAGCTCCACCGGTTCTCGCGTTGCGAGCTCGGGACAGATGAACAGATGGTCGTTAGGCTCCTCCACGTCGCAGTCCACAAGCTGTACAGGACCCGTTTCGCACAGCGCCAAGGCGAGGGACACGGCGACGGTGGTCTTCCCCGTGCCCCCTTTGCCTGAGGCGATTGCAATGCGCACGCCCTCCTCAGCCGTGTCGGTCATGGAAGGCGTGTCGGGTGCAGGGTTCGGGTTCGGAGAGATGACCCTCTTTCCATGCCTGGAGTGCCTCCCGCACTGTACCCGAAGCTCCGCTACACACCTCGATTCCGCTTTCGGAAAGAAGGGCGATCGCCCGGCGGCCGAGCCCAGCACACAGGACCACATCCACGCCCGCTGCAGCCAAGTGCTCGGCGGGTAGCCCGGTGCCCCCCATATGCTCCGACTGGTTAGGAAGCACCTCCAACTCTTGCGTATCGGTATCGTAGATTGTGTACGTGGGTACGCGACCGAAGTGTTCGCCTACAAAGTCGTCCAACCCTCCGCTCCCATATGTGGGGACGCATATCCTCATGGCCGTTTCCTCACCGGCGGGACCAGCGTGGTCGGTAGGCGTATGGATCGTCCACCGGAGGTCCGTACGGCGTGCGGCTTGGCCCCCAGCCATAGGACCGCCGACCGTAATCCGGATGGCCGCCGTAAGGCGCGGACCCATACCGCCACCACCCGCGAGGTAGCCACGGGTAGAATCGACAGAAGGGGTGCGGATTGCCTAAGCCACGTCCCCTTCCCCTGGCGCCGAATCCTCGACCCCGTCCATAGGTACCCCAAGGCATACTACACACCTCCTTCCAGCTCCGAGAGTCTCCGCTTCACCTTAGAAAGCTCGGATTCCAGTGCTCCGATCTTCGTTTTCAAAACGTGCGGGTCTTCGGGGGGCACCGTCCCTTCCGGGCCACCAGTGCGCGCCCCCCTGCCAGCAGCCATCCCCTGACCCTGCCCTCGACCCATGCCACGGCCCATCCCGCGGCCGCCTCCGCGCCCTATCCTCTGGGCGCTGCCGAGGCCTGCTGGAGATCCGCTGCTGAATGCTCCCGACGGGCCCGCTGAGGCCGAAAGGCTTCCGGCCAAGTATGCGTCCACGGCCTCGCTGACCGGCAGCCCCGAAACGGCCACCATCTCTATCCCCGCCTCCGAGAGCACCCCGGACACATTTGGACCGAAGTTACCCGCCAGCACCGCACGCGGCGCCTTGCCCGCCACGAACTGAGCAGCCTGTATTCCGGCTCCGGAGGGAGCATCCTTGTGCGGGTTGGGGAGCACTGAGGAATGGCTGACCGCGCCACCCTCTATCTCTACGATCGTAAAGGTAGGAGCCCGGCCGAACACAGTCGACACTTGATCTTCGAGCCCGCCTTGCCCCGTTGCCACCACCAGTCGTTCGCTCATCCTTCCTCCTGTGAGAGCTCGTCCACTCGCCGTTTGATCTCGGCCAGCTGCGCCTCCAAGCTCTCTGCTTGCGCGGTCAGCCAAGCGATCTCATCCTCCCGGCTCGCCCCCTGCGTTGCCCACGGCGGCGAGGCTGCACCCCACCAGGGTGCGTCTGGGACCTGTTTCCCCATCCAAGCCTGAAATACAGGCATCTGACCCGTCTGGATCAGGTACTGTGCTCCCGGTGGCATACCTCCCCATCCCGGGGAGTAGCCAAAACGCATCCAGCCGGGCTGCCCAGTCATATGGAACATGTTTCTCCACCGCACGCCGATCACCTCCATCGACATTGTAGATCTACAGCCACCAAAAACAAAATAGTTTTGCGATTTATTATCAAGTTATGTCGCGCTTGTGATTCCACACACCCCGATTGGCAGATTCCCCTTATCCTTTGGACCACGGCCCCGACTCTCCTGAACGCAGGCTATAAGAGGATCCTCATATGACAGAGAGATCCCAGGAGCCACACGAGAAGGTTGCTCTGCACGTGTTGCTCACTGCTGAAGGAACCTCGCACCCTTGCCTTTCACAATGGTAAGAAGTACGGCCTTACTGGGAGTGGAGAACATGCCCACGGCCGAGCAGACCCAGGGCGGGCTTTGACCAACATCAGCGAACACACGTAGAAGACGTGTATCAGCTTCGCCCTGCCCCGCGCACAGCTCCTAGGCGACAGAACAAAGCGGACCTGCTGTGGTTGGTTGACAGAGCAATTTACGCGAATCGCCAGGAGCAGATCTGACGCCGAAGACTCGTTAACGACCCGAAGGGACTACAATGCAGCATGACACCACCAAGGCAAAGGCTCAAAGGAGGTTTCCAGTGGTGGACGTACTGCAGCAGATGACAAGTCCGTACACCCCACAGGGGGCGGTGTTCTACGCGATGATCTACCTTGTCGCCGCGTGGTTGGCGGGAAGGCTTGTGCGTCGGTCTATGCAACGCGTGTTGCGCCATGACCCCGAAGGCCGCATTGACCGCACGGCCGCCGCGCTGCTGGTGAGCTTCACCCGGGTTTCTCTGTTCGTCGTGGCGGTCATCCTGTACACATACACCGTGCCGGCACTGCGCTTTTTCGGTACGGCGCTTCTGGCCAAAGTAGGCATCATCTCCATCATATTGGGATTAGCGGCGCAGAACACGCTGGGGAACCTATTCGCCGGAGCATCGCTCTTTCTGCATCGGCCGTTCCGCACCGGCGACCTGGTACAGATCACGGCCTTCGACGCACGCGAAACGGGCACCATCGAGGAGATGTCCTTGGGCTACACGACGATTCGCACCGCTGACGGACGTCGCATCGTGGTGCCCAACAGCGTCATGGCGCATGAGACCGCGGTGAATCTCTCGCAAGGCGAGGTTATGGCGGTCGTGTGTTTCGGCCTTGATTACGAATCGGATTTAGACAAGGCACGCGAGGTGATCACCGAAGCGGCTCGCTCCCTTCCGGGCGTCGAGGAAGTGGTCGATTGCCCGGTGACAGAACTCAGCGAACAGGGCGTGATGCTTACCCTGCGCGCGTGGTGTCGAAACGCTTCGGTCGCAAACAAGGTACGCCTGGCAGTGCAGGAGAAGGGGAAAAAGGCGCTCGACGCAGCCGGGATCGGCCTTGCGGCCGCAGCCACCAACGTCGTGGTGCGGGCCGAGCCGGCCTGAGGTAGGCGTTGACAGGCCGCGCCCACTATGCTCAGAGCCATTTCCTGCGGCGGAAGTAGAGCAACATGCCGCCTGCAACAGCGGCCATGAGGCCCAGGATGGCCACATAGCCGTAGCGCCAGGAGAGTTCGGGCATGAAGGCGAAGTTCATCCCATAGACGCCGGCGATGAATGTTAGCGGGATGAATATCGTCGCGATCACGGTGAGAACCTTCATCGTCTCGCTCATCCGGTTGCTCAAGCTGGATAGGTAGATGTCCCTGAGGTCCGTTGTCATCTCGCGCAGCGTCTCCGCCGTGTCGATGATCTGCACCGTGTGGTCGTAGGCATCGCGGACGAATACGCTTGTCCCCTCGGTGATGAGGTGCGCCTGTCCTTGCTGCATGCGATGGAGCACGTTCCGCAGAGGCCAGGCCGCCCTGCGGAGCACCATCAGTTCCTGGCGCAGCTCATGCAGCCCTCGGAGCACGCCCTGATCCGGGTTTCCCATGATCGCATCCGATATTTCTTCGAGGCGGTCCCCGATGACCTCGAGTAAGGAGAAGTACCTATCGACAGCGGCGTCCACCAGGCAGTAGGCTAGGTAATCGGCCTCCATCCGCCGAATGCGTCCCTTGTCGGCCTCGATCCTCTCCCTAACGGAGTCGAACACATCTCCGGGCCGTTCCTGGAAGGTGATCACCCAGTTCGGGCCAAGGACCAAAGACACTTGCTCATCGGTGATCTGCCCGCTGGTGGCCTCATAGTCAAGCATCCTTAGGACGACGAACGTGTAGTCACCGTAGTCCTCGAGTTTGGGACGCTGGCCTGCGTTGACCACATCCTCGAGGACCAGAGGATGCAGTGAGAGCTTCTTTCCCAGGCGCTGAACCACCTCGGTGCGGTGGAGACCGTCCACGTTGATCCACGTCACCCCAGGGGACTTGAGCTCGACCGCGTCAAGATGGGCAAGATCCAGTGCCTCCTTCCGGACTTCGGCTGGCCCGTACACGATGCAGGTGATCTTCACATCGTCGCCGGAGGCCTCACCGATGTGGACCAGCGTGCCCGGGGACATCCCCTCCTTGACTGACCGACGACGCACAAACCGTGACGTTCGCGCCATATCAACTCGCCTCCCTCCACATGTTAGCGCTTGGGCGAGTGGTCAGCCGGTGGGTTCGACCAAGAGCTATCACTTGCGCAGCAGCACTTGGAAAACGTTTTCAAGGCGGTCGCGCCCTCGCGCTTTGGCTGTGCGCAGCAAGGATCAAACAATAGGCTCTCCACTGAGGCAGGCCCACTATGAAAGTGTTGCTCTCAACTTCTTTGCCATTACCTCTTCCCACCCGGGATTTTGGCTACATCGTGCCTGTGGCGGTGGTGCGTGTCCGGCCGGTGCGGGTGGCTGTGGGGCAGCTCGACGTGGGCATGGATATGCGAGTGGCGCCTGCCGGCCTCCTCGCTCTCGTGCCTGTGCCCATGGTGTCCGTCGTCGTGCCGATGGCTATGGGCGTGGGTCCCTGCTGCGTGCACATGCCAGTGCTCGTGCCGCTCCCGTGCCAGCAAGACTGCCGCGATGACCATCAACGGAAGCGCGGCCAGAAACGTCCAACCCGGAACCTCGCGGAATACGCCGAGCGACAGCCCCACGCCGACGAACGGAGCCAACCCAAACACTGCACCTGTACGCGCCGCGCCCACGCGTCGCAGCGACTGTACGTACAACACGATGCTCGCCCCGTAGCTCACCGTGCCCAGTGCCAGCGCGGCCAACACTCCGCTCAACGCAGGGAGCGGCCGCCCCAACGCTACAGCAAGGAGCACGGACAACCCCCCCCCGGCTGCCAAGCGCTTGATCGCCACCATCCTCTTCGGATCCTTGAGCGAGATCCGCCCGGTGAAGTTGTTGTCCAACCCCCACATTAGACATGCCCCCATCACCAGAAGCGCCCCCAAGGACACGCCCCAGTTCGCCCCAGGGTCCACCGACAGCAACGCTCCGCCTGCCGTCACCGCTGCGATCGCGCACCACACCCGCCTAGCTACCTGTTCGCCAAACAGGGCGAACGCCACCACCCCCGTGGCGGCCGGCGTGCGATGAAGACCCAGAAGAAGGAGGATCGGCCCCAGGACGCCTCCGCAGATGATCGCGCCAGCCAGCCAAGGGATGTCCGCCCACCCCAGGCCCGCCACCCCAGGCCCGCTTCCGCCTCCTCCACCCGGAGCGCTCTTGCCCCCATAACTAGCGTCCCCACGGACACGCCCGCCCCCAGGTACATGAGACCGGCCAGGACGACCGGATCTACATCGTCGAGCAGCAGCTTCGCCAGCGGCGCGCTGATTCCGAACAGCACCGCGGCAAGGATTTCGTAGAGCACGAACACCTCCTGAGTCCTCGACGGGCGGATCGTCCCGCCCGCCCGTCCGCCTAATTCGCTGGCTGGTCTCCAGCGACAGTTCTTGATACTGCTCGTCCTGCGCCATCCGGGCAAACTCGACTGCAGCCGCTCATCGATCGCCGGATCATGCTGGGTCGGGTCCAGCAGGCTCTACTCTGCCTACCAGTCCCCCTCTCCTAACCCCAGCTTCGGACGCGACGTCGGAGGACTCTGCTCCTCTGGCACAAACTGGGAATATCCGTTTCAGGTTGACAATAGCTCACTCGGTTCGTACGCCCCCAGAAGGCCTATAACCCCCCCAACAACGACCCAGACAGCGTTCACAAGCGCTGGCTAGGGAGAGTGGACGATCTTGGAACTTCGCCATGGCCGTGCGCCGCCGACGTCCGGGCGCTCCTCGTGACTGCATGCGAGCGATGAGAGGTTGCAGCAATACTCCCCGATGTCGCTTGTCCACTCGCCTTCCTTACGCCCAGAGCTCCATGCGGACAGATGCACGGCCGCTGCCCTGGGATCCCTGTGGGGGTATGCAAAGAAGGGACGAACGAGCTCACTAGATGCTGAGAACCTAATCTTGATGTAGAAGGCGATTCCCATGTCCGTTCGGCGGAGGAACAACCACTGCCGATGCGTACAGAACGACAAAGCTGAATGGGTGACCATTTCTGTATAATGGCCAAGGAAGGAGGGGGGCGAGCATGAGACCGGTTAGGCCCAAGGCTCCTGTAGACAGGGAAACACACCAGCGCGTCACCAGCGTCTTGAGTGAGGCGCTTGCAGGAC
>PXEP01000105.1 GCA_003566155.1 Candidatus Acetothermia bacterium
CGCTCTTCCGATCTGGGGGGAAACGGTATCCATTTGGCTTACATGGGATGGCTGGCCCACGACGGATCAGGACTACGACCTATATCTTGTGGACGCCCTGCGGGGGGCGGTGCTGGCCCGCTCCACCGGGCATCAGGACGGCCGTCAGCCCCCCACCGAGCAGATCACGTTCACCTCGCCCATGGGCGGAAAGTATGCCGTGGTGGTGCATAACTACGACGCCCCGGCGACACCGGACCTGAAGGTGTTCCTGACCTCCAACGCGGTGTTGGAGCATCCCGTGACCCAACGGTCGCTCCTTGCTCCGGCCAACGCCGCGGACTCGTTCTCCGTGGCCGCGATCCACTGGCGCAATTGGTCCACCGGGCCCCAGGAGATCTTCAGCTCCCAAGGCCCGGCCAACACGAGCCGCCTGTCGCCACTTCCGCGGGCGAAACCGGACATCGCCGGGCCCAATCGAGTATCCACGACAAGCTACGGCCCGGAGGCGTTCGTGGGAACCTCGGCCGCGGCCCCGCACGTGGCCGGAGCGGCGGCGCTTCTGCTTTCGGCCAACCCACACTGGTCGGTGAGCGCCCTACGGGGCTACCTCACCGACAACGCCGTGGACATGGGCCCACCAGGACGGGATACCCTGTACGGAAGCGGCCGGCTCGATCTTGGCGATCCGGTGGAGCCCACCCCACCTGTCCCGGAACCCGACCCTTCCTATACCTACGGAGGGACACCGGGCTGGTACATGGTGTCCGTTCCCACGACCGGGGAGGCCGACGAGCTGTTCGGCGTGACCTTGTTCCGCTGGAACCCTGGGACGGGCGAGTACACCACTCCGGCCGCACTGCAACCCGGCCATGGCTACTGGGCCCGCCTTCCGGGCGGTAAGGAGGTCACCGCCACGGGGACGGTCCCCGCCTCCGACGTAACCGTGGAGCTTAACGTCTCCGGCTGGCATCAGATCAGCGCACCTTGGGAGCTTGAGAAAAGCGCCCTTCGCCTCACCCGCGCCGGGGAGACCAGAAGCTGGTCTTCCGCCGTGGCGGTCGGCTGGATACGAGATACGATCTACGCCTACAAGACCCCAGGGCTCGACTACACCACCCCGACCACGTTGGAACCCTGGTACGGCTATTGGATCCGCGCCAACGTGCCGGGCCTGACGGTGAAGCTCAGCTACGACGCCCGCATGAGGACAGAACTCGGCCTCGGCAGTTCCCCGTAGCTCCGAGGTTAGTGACTGCCAAAATCGAGCACTGACCCCGGTGGTGGCGGGGGAGGTCCGTCATTGGACGGCGGCTTTCTGTACCCCGAGTCGGCCGACGACAGGGTGCTACAGCCGTGTTCGTTGCAGCTACGCACCTTGTACCAGTAGGTTTCCTCGGGCTCGGCGGTTCGGTCGTTTAGGTGCGGCGTTTCCGTGTCCGCCAGTTCGTCGTAGTTTCCGTCTTTTTCTTCTGCTCGGTGCACACGGTAGTGGGTCGCCCCGGTCACCTCCATCCAGGTGATGCGAATCCGATCGTCGTATTCTCCGTCGGTCGCGCTGATACCTGTGGGTGGCAGGGGAAGGTCGGCGCCCTCCGCGACAGCGTATCCTGAGACAGCCTCGGTATACTCGCTGCATCCGCTCGGGCTGCATGCCCGCACACGGTACCAATAGGTGCGGCCTGTTCCAACTTCGGTGTCCTTGTACATCGCCTGCGCAGTCTCGGCGACCAGCTCGAAGTCGCCCTCCGCATTCGTGGCCCGCGTGATCTCATAGCGGTCAGCCCCTTCGGAAGGGATCCACACAAGCAGCACCGACCGTACGTAGCTTCCTTGCGTCGCCTCCAGCTGGGAGGGCGGTGCCGGAGGCACATCCGGCTCAAACAGCCCGCAGCCTGTAAGCACCGTCACGGCAGATAGAAGCCCTAGCATGATTAACCTTTTGAACATTGTGACTCCATCGTACGAAAGAATGTGAACAGGGCAACTTAGGTCCTAGGCGTGGCGTTGCGCGCAGCCTCTTACAGTACCTCCTCGATGTCGAACTCGGTGGGCATGCGCCGATGGTCAGCACGCAGCCGGATCACGCCACGTCGGTCGATCAGCACCGCACGGGGCACCGTGCTTATGGCGTATAGGTCGATAATCTCCATGGCTTCTTCCAACGAGCCCCAGAGGTTGATCGAACCGGGCGGCACGTTCTCCCGGAGGTACGCCCGCAGGGTATCCTCGTTGTGGTCGGTGGACACGGTGACCAGGGTCAGCCCTCGGTCACTGTAGAGCTCATATAGCTCGATCACCTCGGGAAAGGCGTGGCGGCACTGCGGGCAATTGGTCTGCCAGAAATACAGCAGCACCGGCTGGCCGCGGAAGTCGGACAGGGTAACGGGCTCCCCGTCCAGGTCGTCCAAGGTGAAGTCGGGGGCCAGCTCGCCTTCCTCCGTTCCCACCGGGGGCAATCGCTCGGCGAGCCCGAGCCACAAACCGACCGCCAGCGCAGCGATCAACACAAGCCCGCCGATGATCCCCAGAACAAGCCTAGCGTTCGCCCTCATCCAAAAGATGATACGGGGACAGTCCCCCTGCTGCCATGGCTGGGGACAGGCCTCCTTGACTGGGGGACAGTGGTGGAAGAAGCTTTGGAGGCGCGAACTGTCAACAGAGCGCCGGTGGTGACGTTTAGACAACCATGGTTAATAAGCTGACTGTGTGTAGCGCGGTGATTACTCTCCTTTTGGTTCTCATTGGAGCCTTTGCCGTAAGCGAACAGCCTCCGATGGAGATCACGACGGATGAGCAGACCCCGTCCGAAATCCAACAGGACCCGGCCATCGATGACCCTGAGGAAATGGAGCTCGACGAGCTGGACGAAGACGAACTCCCCGACGATGTAGACATCGAGGAGCTTCTCGATGAGGACATCGACGAGGAACCGGTCATCGACACCGACACGTTCACCTTGAAGGTAAGCGGCCAGCAGTCGTGGGGCATTCGCCTGGGCTTCGGAGATCGGAGGGCCCTGAGAGCGGTGGGCCTGTCCCCAGGTGTCCCCACGCTGGAGCAATCCTTGAGAGCGGACATTGAGGGAACGGCGCTGGGCTTCCTTACCCTGGAGGCGAGCTTCAACGACCAACTGGGACCAGGCTTTCAACACCTGGCGATCAAGCTGGACCACGGTCCGTGGACGGGGGAGCTGGGCGATTTCTCCGCCGGCGTACCCGAGCTGGGAGTGTACGACAAGAAGCTCCTCGGGACGCGCCTGACCTACACCGGCGACGGGTTCACCGTGACCGGCGTAGCCGCCCGCGAGCAGGGGATTTCCGAGGAGCGGGTGTTCCGCGGCCGCTCGGCCGACGCTGAGGATCAGTTCTCCTACCGTGACCCCGACAGGCCCGGCGAGCGGGCACCGTACCGGGCGTCGGTGCTGGGTGTCTATCACATCGAGCTGCGGCGCCCGTACGTAGAGGGGTTCTCCGAGCTTACGCTTTCCTTCCCCGAAGATGAGGAGCTGACCGAATTTCTGACCCGCTACGACCTAGGGTATCTGGAGGAAGTGATCGGTCCGGAACCGGAAAGAAAGGTGGACTCTGGGAATATCACGGTGCTTAGCGATGAGGGTGAGGACATCCTCCTTCTGCGCAACGAACCTCGGACGCTGCTGCGCCGCCGGGTGCGGGATGCCATCGACGAGTACAACGAGCGCCACGGGCTCACCGACGAGGACCGCAAGCGTTACCCGTTTGTCTCCGGCTCCGAGTTGGAGGAGGAGTTCCTGGGAGCGCTGGAGGAACGAAGCACGTTCCTTATGGACGAAGAGACCTACCCCCCGGAGGACCTTAGCCGCAGGCGGTACCTGATCTTGCGCCAGGGCGACGTGATCGAGGGCACGCTCCAGGTGCAGGTGCGCCGTCCTGGGGACGAGCGGTTTCTGCCCGGGGATGATCCAGCGCTGGCTGATTACGACTGGACACTGTTTTCCGAGGAAGGCGTCCTGCGGATGGACTTCCCGGAGGACTTCTACCGAGAGAACGCCGGCCTGCGGGCGGAATACGAGTACCGCCGGGAGGGCAACGTGTTCGCCTTGGGGCTTTCGGTAGTGCCCGACTCGGAGCGGGCCTACGTGAACGGCCGCCGGCTCACCCGGGATCAGGACTACACCATCGATTACGAGTCCGGCATGCTGATTTTGTTCTCCCCCCTGGCCGCCGATGAGGAGCTGCGGGTGGAGTTCGAGCGCCAGCGGGGCGAACTGGGCGTGGCCGCCGACTACGAACGGGGTGTGTTCGCGGTGACCTTGTCGGTTCCCGGCTTCGAGGGCCTGGAGATCGCCCTGGCCCAGGCGGCCGATGTGGGCCGTCCCCGGCCGGACACACCGACCATGCCCAGCACCCACAGCGTGGTAGGCATGCGCTTGACGGGCGACCTCGGCGGTTGGGACTACAAGTTCACCCTCGGCGGCTCGGAAAACGTCTACCCGCCAGGTGAGGATATGCGCATCCCGGGTCCCAACGAGATGAACGCCGTGGTCTCGGCCAAAGGCGGCGGGGTGGAGTACGCCGTCTTCGGGCACAGAAACGGCCTCACCGTGTACGATGGCCGCGACTACTCCCACTACGGGGCGGCGTCGGTGGGAGGCAGGATCGTGCGGGACCTTCTGGCGTTGACCGACTCCCTCCTTGTAGCTTCCGATGCGGGGCTTACTTTGGTGCACCTTACTCACGAGGCGCCGTTTGACCGTGTGGGCTCGTGGGTGCGCTTGCGGCCCGACCGTCCCGGCGTGGGTTTCCCCAGCGAAGACGTGGTAGCCCTGGCCCAAGGCGGGGGCAAGATCTACGCCGCCGAGCCGGAATCCGTGGCCTACGTACCCTTAGAGAAGATGGAACGACCCGACGCGTGGGAGCGGTGGCCCGTCCCTCCCGATAGCGGCGACCCTACAGCGCTCCTGTGGGCTGACGACAACCTGTATCTGGGAACGGAAAGCGGCCTGTACAGGCGAAACGAAGACGACGCCGACTGGGAGCGAGTGACGGCTGTTTCCGGTGAGGTGCACGACCTCTTGTGGCATGAAGGGGAGCTGTTTGTGGCTACCCGCCGGGGGGTGCGGGTGATCCGCGATGGTCGCGGTGCCGGCTGGATCGCCCGCGATGATAAGATCCTGTCGTTGGCCGTGTTCGACGGCAGCCTGTGGTACGCAGGGCCGGCCGGACTCTGGCGGCAGGACGACCTGCAACCGACTGTGGATGTGCCGTTGCGGGCTATCGGCCCGGCGCGCGGCGCCCTATGGGCTGCCGGCACCGCCGATCAAGAGCACCGGCTGGACCTATGGCGGGTGCGCGATGAAGCCGAACTCCTCCCCCCTGAGGAAACCGACATCGAAGGGCGCGACGTAGGCAAGTTCCGCGATCCTGATGAGGTGCACACCGCCCGCGGGATCACCGGTGGGATGGTCCTGAGTCGCCAGATGGGGGACTGGGAGTTGCAGGTGGATGCCTCCAGCCGCTGGCCTGGGTACCTGGAGATCGGAAGGTCGGTCGGGGCAGACGACCACGGGCTTGGCTTTTCCCTGCACTACGATGGTGACAACCCCTGGAGTGGACGGATTCAGGGCCGCTGGGAGCTAAGCCAGCTGGATGCCGACCCCCGTGGCGCGCTCACCAGCCGGTTCGATCTCGGCTGGAGCGATGGCGCCAGCTATACCTTGCGTCTGACCCCACGCCTACGCGGAGACGGCCTTCTGGGCACCGACCGCCTGGATACGGGCTACCGGCTCAGCGCAACCTGGCCCGGCGATGAATGGTCGGGCGGGATTGTGATCGCCGGCGACGCACGCCTTCCCGAAACGACGACCTCCGGGAAGCTCGAGGCCAAGACCACCGTCAACCCGTTGCCCGTGGTGGCGATCGACCTTGAAGCGTTCCGCCCCTACGCCAGCGACGGGGCCACCGGCGACCAAGGGGCCGACTTCACGCTCCGCTGGTCGGACAGCGGCGCCGGCCTGGCCTGGTCGGCGACCTGGCGGGAGAACCTGCGCCACAAACTGGAAACCGAGGACGTCCGCTGGGAGCGTTCCATCCAGGGCACCCTCCGTTGGGGGGAGCTTACGTTCGGCGCCGTCAAGTGGACCCCCCAGCTCCGGCTCACGTGGGAAGACACCCAACGGGAGGACAAGGCACAAGCCCAGCTCACAGGCGGGTTGAACTTCGGCGACTCGGTGATGCAGCTTGGAGCCACGGTGGCCCATGGGTACCGACCGGCAACCGAACGGACCGAACGTTCGCTTTCCACCAACGTGCAATGGGAATACCGAGGTTGGCCTACGCTCACTCCCAGCCTCCGCTGGCAGGGTTCGTGGCAGCTCCTCACCCATCCGGCCTACGACGAACCGGTGTTGGACGAGCGACACGACCTGCGGGGGCAGCTTGACTGGGAGTTCGAGGAAGGCTGGCGCAACCGGCTGGAGTTCTCCTACCGCACCCGAGACGCGACCCTGGAGATCAAAAACAGCCTGTCCATCCCCACTGATTGGGGCACCGCCACTGTGGAGTCAAAGGCTGAGTGGAGAAGGGGCACGCTGGAGGGCACCGCTTCGGCCTCGAGCAGCTGGCGCCTAGCGGACATGTGGAGCGCTCGGTTCAGCTTGGGCTACGCCATGAGCTGGCGGCCGGGAGACGCTCCCGCCCACGGGATACACGCCGGCGCTTCCCTGACCGCCTCGTTCTAGGCCGAGAAAGCTCGTCCGGTTTTCCGGTTGGAAGGGGCCTGAGGATATCACGAGATCCTTGGCGCCGCTCTTTACAGGCTAGGCTTTTGAGCGCTACCAGCCCCCCTGTAGCTTACAGGCCCAAGAGCGTTCCTACGTCGATCCCAAAGCCCAGGCGGTGAGAAGTCCCCAGCGGATGGGTCATGAGCGCGTAGTCGAGCGCAAACTCCTCCCAAGCTACACCGAGACCCAGCGTCCACCGGGTGACGTTACCGCTCAGCTGTATGCCGCCGCGGACCTCTACCAAGTCGATGGGCCGCCATCCGACCCCGAGGGCCGTGTAGCGGGAGCAAAGCTCCACCGCTCCGAACACCCCTATGGGAAGGGTCACCGAAGCTCCGGCGGCGAACTCTGTGGTCCAGCCGCCGCCCTCCTCGCCTATCCCAAGCCCAAACCCAAGCTCCCGGATAGCAAAGCCGGCTCCGATCTCGCCGAACGGGGCTGGAAAGCGGGCCTGCCCTGCCAGGTCGATCGCCAAGCCCATGGCGGACTCGTCATGCATCCGCGTGGAGCAGAGCTTCAGGTTAGCTCCCACACTTGCCGGGAACGGAAGCGGCAAGGGAGTGCGCGCAAGGTCAATGCCCCCACCGGCCACAAAACCAAACTGCGAGTAGGCAAGCGTTCCGTCCTCCGGGTCGTAGATCTCGCCCATCGACAGATAGGCAAGTCCCGCGCCCAATGAGGGAGCCGCCCCCGCCAGCCAGCCCACGCCGTACAGTCCCATCGCTCCAATGTAGCTCGAGCTGGCATGTACGCCCTGCTGATGGCTGAGGCCGGCCGGGTTATACAGCAAGGCTTCCGTCCCTTCGGCCAGGGCTGTATACGCCCCGCCCAAGCCCATCGACCGTACTCCGAGACCGATGTCGAACGGGTTTATGATCCCCTGGCCCGCCGCCGTAACGACAACCAGGAATGCAGCTGTTACAGCCAGTAGTATGCGCATGTTTCCCCCCTCACCGACGAATCACCATGATCCGCCCCGCATCCGAACGGATGACCCCGTCGTCGACGGTGGCTGTGATCACGTAGAAATAAACGCCATTGGAGACAGGCTGGTTGCGACGTTGGTCCACAAGATCCCAGCGTACTTCGTCGCCGGTCACCGTGTCCTCAAATACCAACCGCCCCAACATGTCGTAGATGCGGATTTCGGTGTTATCGACGGCCCTCGGCGCTAGCCTGGAGCTGTCCCCGCGAGGCAGCAATATCCTGATCCGCGCTTCATCGCTCACCGGGTTTTGCACCAGCTGGGTTCCAATCTCCCCCGCGCCTGGCTTACGCACGTAAAGATCGAGCGAGCGCCAGTTGCTCCAGCCACCGCGTTCGTTGCGCGCTCTGGCCCGCACAGTGAACACTGCGCTGCGTGCAAATCGGTGGGTAACGGTATCTGTGTCTGTGGTTTCTATGTCGGATCCATCGCCGAAGTCCCATTCCCAGGAAACGACCGGGTCATCGTCAGGCGCCTCCGCCTCTGCGGTGAAGGTTACCTCCTCATCTACTTCGGGTGCTTTCGGTGCTGCTTCTAGGTCGGTCACAGCGGGGACAGGCCATTCCGCCACCCTTATTTCCTCTGTTGTTTGGCCTACTCCATCGGGGTGGGTCACGGTGAGCTGTACGGTATATGTGGCCTCGGCGTCGTAAGCATGGGTGACCTCGAACAGGTCCTCCCCCTCCTCAGTGGCGCCGTCGCCGAACTCCCACAAGAACTCCAACGGATCTTGATCGTTGTCTGGAGCGGGCGCTTCCACCTCTGCGGTGAACGTCACGTCCTGCCCCACCCTAGGCTCGGTGGGAGACCAGGAAAAGCTCACCATGAGCGCCGACACCGTCAGCTCGTGCGACTTGCTTTCCGAGGCCCCTCCTTCGTCGGTCACCGTGAGGGTAACTGTGTACGTTCCGGGCTCCACATAGCTGTGGTTCACCTCTTGAGGTCCGGTGGTAATGGTAGCCGGTGTGCCGTCTCCGAAGTTCCAGGCAAACTCAGCCCGCCCAATATCCCCGTGTGGATCCTCGATGTCCTCGCCCGGGATGAAGGTGATCTCTTGGTCCCACCTTGGCGCTTTCGGCTCCCAGGTGAAGTCCACATTGGTTGGCGGGTCGTTGATGACTGCAATCTCGCGTTCCTTGGAGGCGGAGGCGCCCCCCTGGTCGGTTACTGTGAGGGTAACCGTGAACTCTCCATCTGTCTGGAAGACGTGCTGCACATCCTCTGGCCCGACGGTGGTCTCGGTCGTCCCATCGCCGAAGTCCCACGCGAACTCAGCTCGGCCGACGTCCCCGTCCGGGTCCTCGATGTCATCGCTTGGGCTGAAGGTGATCCTATCGTTCCATTTGGGTTCAACCGGCTCCCACGTGAAGTCCACGCCAACAGGCGGTTTGTTTGCCACCTCGACGACATTGTCCTTCGAGGAGCTAGCGCCCCCCTGGTCGGTCACAGTAAGCGTTACCGTAAACTCATCGGCCGTCCCATAGACGTGCTGGACATCGGCTGGCCCGGTGGTGGTCTCGGTTGTTCCGTCGCCGAACTCCCACTTGAACTCCGCCTGCGTTATGTTTCCATCAGGATCTTCAATGCCATCGCTAGGGCTGAAGGTGACCTCGTCGTCCCACTTGGGCGCCACAGGCGTCCAACTGAAATCCACACCGGTAGGGGGTTTGTTAGCAAGCGTGATCGTCTTGCTCTTGCTTGCTTCTAGCCATGTATCATCTCGTACGGTCAGCTCAACGCTGAACTCCCCCCCCTCGCCGTACGTGTGCTTCACGGCTTCTGGTCCGGTAGTGGTCTTGACACGTGTGCCATCGCCGAAGTCCCAACGGAACTCGAGTTGCTCGACTCTTCCGTCGGCATCCATAATGGCATCGCTCGGGGAGAAGGTAACCTCTTCATCCCACCCCGGTTCATCCGGGTGCCAGGTGAAATCGAGCTCCATGGTGGAGTACTCCGCTTGAGAAGTCACTCTAACTGCATCTTGGTCTGCGAACACATAGCCATCAGATCGATGATCGATCGCTGTCTCCAACAGAATGCTCCGCCCAGACGGAGCATCCTCTGTCAACGTGACCCAGATCTTGAGGAAGGCTTCTTCTCCTGCCTCAACGACGTGATCGGTATTTATGCTCACCCCGTCTCTGCGCAGGCCGCTGACATTCGTGGTCCGGCCGACGAGCGTGTCATCCTCTCGGCGCACCTCGATCCGGTCCACGTGCGCATCCCAGACAGGGTTAGCACTTGTAGTTACATTCTTAACGCGTATTTCGGTGATGCGAACGTCGTGTGGGTCGTTAGGATGCTTGTGCGCAAGTTGGATGCGTTGAGCGAGAAAACGGTGACCGGAAAACGCAATACCGCTCTGACGCGTTGCATCCTCGCCGACCAGCCCCCCGGGCGTCATTGTGGAGAACTCCGGACCCATCAGTTTTCTCGTGCTGAACAGGACGCCCCCTTCCGTGTGCCAGACCACGGTCGAGAGCCGTAGGTTCCTCCCCATCGGTGGGTCGTCCCCCAGGGTGACCCAAATTTGCAGGACAACTCCCGTGTCGTCCGGGACACGGAAGTCGTCTGTTGTTATCCGCACACCGCCAGCGTTCAGCCCTCTGATGTCGTTGCCCTCAACCTCGCCCAGTTTCTCTCCATCAGATCTTCGGCGGATTTCGATTTTCTCCACATGCTGCTCGGCCAGCCGGTCGCTAGTAGACGTATTTGCAACGATGAGCGAGTTAATAAACACATCATAAAGGTCGTCGTCATCGTCCCGGAGTTCTATCTCCTGGGCCAAAAATTCCTGACCACCGAACACGGCATCGCCGTCGAGGGGTCTCGGATCTTCAACCTCAAAACCAGCGGGGTCTCCCACAGTAAACACAGCCGCAGCGGCCTCATCGTAGTCCGCTCGATAGCGATCATCGATGATGTGCTCTCCCTCCAGTTCGACCTGGACACCTAGTTTGATCTCTTTCCCTCCGGGTGGTGGTTCCTGGTGATCCTGAAGCGTGATCCAAATCTCCAGTTCCAATTTCGCTTGCGGATCTACTTCCTCATCACCAACAGCAATCGCTACAGCAGCGGGATCTCCATCAACAGCCGTGCCGAATACCGCAAGTTCTTGCTCGTCCCTTTCCCGTCCCAGTACTCTGTTGTCGCGGGCACGCACCACCTCGATCTCGTCTACGTAACGACCGTGCAATCCCCCGCGCGCTTCGAGTAACTCGTTATAGATCAGTACTTCCCCTAGGGTGATCTTGCCAATGCCGCCCAGTTCGTCTGTCGTGGTATTCCTAATTGTGATCCGTTGAGCCAGGAAGCGTTGCCCCCCATAGACAGTGGCATCTTGCACCGATGGGTCGTTCTCAATGGTCGGCGTCGCGCCGAGCGTCGTAACTGCCAGTAGCGACAGAAGAACGAACAGAACCCCCGGAAGGCGTCTCATCGTACTACCTCCTCCCCGCCTGAACAGCCATTGTCCACAGCGGTTTTCCACAGGCTTGCCCTGCCCTTCTGGCCCTCGGGCTGCGCACTGCCTGGTGCAAACATATGAATCATCCCCCCCATTATATGCCCCCCGTTGTTCTCAAAACTGTGACCAAAGTAACAATACTGCCGGAATCAGCCAGCTCGGTGCGCCAATTGGCAACCCTTCTTGGGTGTTCATCCTCTGCACAGACGAGTCCTTCACGCATAGCCCCAATCTAGTCGGCGGGGCATCCTGGGCCAAACGTTGCGCGTCCTGCTGGTTACGGACATTCGGGGAGCGGAGGGGGGACTGTTGTCTGACAAACGCTCGGCGCAGGGGCCGCTTCCAGTCAGGGGAGGCTAACAGAAACGCTTATGAACAGTCCCGAGAAATCCAGCGCGGCGTTGTCTTGCCTTGCTGCACCTCCGCCTCCGTGGCGGAACCATAACACCGGCAAGTAGCGGGCTCCGATCCCCACTGCAACGCCGAATGGCCCCACGTTCAACGCCTTCCAGTCGGCACCCGCCTGACCGCCTACAGCCCAACCTGTTCCGGCCACAATACCGTCTGCTCTCGCCCAGTACCCACCGATCCCTCCGTGGAAGACCAGGCCCGCTCCCAAGATGTCCAAGGTGTATCGGCCCCGGGCGGAGATCCCCACCGCTAGCGTAGAGGTTCTCTCGACCTCTCTTGCCTCTACTGCTCCCGAACCCCACAGGCCCTCGGCTTTCACGCCAAGCATCGGCCATGCCCAGTAGGAAGCGCCGAGCTGCCAGACCGTCCGGAGAGGTGTGTAGTCGGCGTCCTGTCGGGCGGCCAGCGCCGCCAGCTGGTCGTTCACATAGTCCATGCGCACAAGGCCGGGACCGACTTGAACTTCAACTTGGGCAACGGCCGGCACGGCCGCGACTGCCACTAAGAGCAACGTTACAAGAAACCGCACATGTGCCTCCTTAGACCTGTACTATGCCTTGAGCGTTTCTCACAGGCAAGTGTGAAGCGTCAGGGATGCTGTGCTCAAGTGAGGGAAGCCCTAGAGCTTCACGCCCGTGCCGCCCTGACCGGCCAAGCAGAAATCACGTGTGGCCTGCGTCCCTCCAATGGATCCAATGTCAGCACAGAAAAGTACGCTCCCGTCCGAAGCAGCCATACGTAACGAAAATACTTGGCTTGGTCCCAAGGGACGCTGTAATGTACCGAGCTATTCCAGCATGCGCTCAGGAATGGAGGGGATCACGGAGTGGAGAGAGTTGGTCTTGTATTGGTGACGGGGTTGGTTCTTCTCCTGGCAGGCGGCTGCCAGGACCATGGGCCGGCCCCGGAGGCAGCGTTCGACTACGAGCCCAAGGTTGGGGAGATCCCGCTCACGGTGACCTTCGACGCCTCGGCCTCGACCGGTCGTATCGCAATGTACAGCTGGGAGTTCGGCGATGGAACTACCGGCAGAGGCACCACCGTAGAGCACACATTCACAGAACCCGGTCGCTACCTGGTGCAACTCACCGTGCGCGACGGCAGAGGCCGCGAGGACACGGCAGAGGGCGAGGTGCTCGCGCACCCGCCCACCCCCGCTCCGCCGGGATAAAGGCTGTGGAGCTGCCATTGAGGCGAGTCCGGGAAGAGAGACAAGAGTCCAACCAACCTAGCAGTAGCCTCAGGAGAGGTACCTGCCAACGGGGTGCCTTCCTCCCGCCCGAGGCAGCACCTATCGACCCGGGGGGGGCAGTCCAACCCAACATGTAACGTTGCCAATGAAGTTGCTGATACTGACCGAGACCATGAACATGAACACATGCCCTTGCCTGGGACAACAACTGCCGCCTGTGTAACGGGACGGGAATGTCGGTGTAATGGCGATCACATACGTATTCTTCTTGACACGCTATACTTCGCCAAGTGTAAAGTGTGTTACGGGCCTGTGGGCGCACGCGGGAAGACGCATTTCTCGCAGGCGGATTGGGCAATCGACCAACTACACATGGGTCGCCCGGGGCTTTAGTGCACCAAGACGATGAGTGTGGCTGCAGGCGCGCTACGCACCATAGAGACGCTACTGAGCGAGAAGGAGGTGGTGCCCGGACAACAGAGTCCGTAAGGCGAGATGGACCGTGTTCACCTGAACACAGTTGTTTAAGTCATGATGATGTGGTCGAGGTGCAATAAGAGAGATAAGGAGGCAGAATGCGTAGGAATGCGATCTGGTTGGCACTGCTTCTCGTGGGGCTTGTCGGTCTCACAGCAGCTGCCAGTGTCCCCGGAGAGTACGACATCACCGTCCAAGTCGCGGAGTCTCCTCATGGGGGTGGCGAAGTAACCCCGGAGGGGACACGTAGCTATGACAGCGGCGTCCAGCGTGAGGTCGAGGCGACGCCGAATCCTGGATACACGTTCTGGTACTGGAAGCTGAGCTGGGAGGGACAGACACCGAGCTACACAATACTCAACGAATGGAAGGCGAATCACACTTTCTACACCGACAATCTATGGGAAAGGGCTACTGACAAAGACTACGACGGAGAAGACAACCACCTGATTCTGACGGCGTACTTCCTGCCCCCCCAGGTGAAACTCGAGGTTGAGGGTCCGACAAACGTCGACTTCTTACTCCCAGGTGTTAAGTACGCCAACCCGGGCGATTACGTATGGGCTGAATTCGATATCACCCTTACCAACCCATACTCCGAGGAGCGCAAGGATGATGATCTTGAGGACGTGTACTACGTGATCAAGATCTTCGACTCGGGCGACATAGAGGTTGACTACGCTAACGTCGAACTCGTTTTGGACGATCTAGGATTGAGCAGCCCGGAGAGCAACAAGTTCGACCTTCCGGTTGGCGACACACGCACCGACACGCTTAGGCTGCGGTTCGATGAAGATTATGCTGGCTACAGTGAACACACTGTCAAGGTCGAGCTTCACCACGACAACGCAAGCCAGATGAAAAACGATGCGGACGACGACATCGAAGATTCGGCAACTATCGACCTTTACAACCGGCCGGACATTGATGAACCAGCGGGCGGCTTCACGCTCGAAAGGGCTGGGGACACACAGACGTTCTCTCTTACTGCGGACAATCCCTCGGACGGAGCGGACTACGATGACGTCCTGTGGCGCATGACCATCGCGCATGACGACGGAGTCAACCTCGACCCGAGCATGTTCCGGGTACAGCAGAAGAGCTCGTGGTCCACTTTGGCTATCGACGAAGACAACGGGACGCTCATTGTAACAGGGAAGCCGTTTGAGCTGGGCGAAGGCCAGGACAAGACAATAGAGTTTCGTATCCGAGCCCACCTCAACGCACCACTGGGAGAATACAGTGTGGATCTGGAACTCATTGGACTGAATCTCGGCACCGACTGGCTGCTTCAGGACGAGCATGAGGCGTTTGGGTTCGATGTTGCTGAAATGGTCTCGGAACGCAAGCAGTCCTTTGGCAAGGGGTGGCACCTCATCTCCGTGCCCTGCGTCCCTGAAGACAACGCCCCGGAGCAAGTGTTCTCCTCAGTCTTAAGCACGCAACCGCTAATCCTCTATTTCTGGGATGTAGGCACCGGTAACTATGTGGTCCCTGACGAGATCAACCCTGGCCACGGCTACTGGCTCTACATCTCCAGTCCCGCTGAGATCGAACTTGACGGCTGCGTATCCGTCGAGGACGAGGTCGCCGTCGAACTCGGAGCTGCTGGCTGGCACCTTGTATCCACGCCCAAGTGGGACATTTCACTCAACAGGATTAGCTTCGAATGGGATGACGACGAGAAAGGCTATCACGATGCTCTTGACTCGGGATGGCTGGGAAGTCCTTTCTATTGGTACGATCTCGTCGCCGAGAACTACTACAGCGTTGGCTACGGCCTGAAGCCCTGGCAGGGGTACTGGGTCCACACCACACGTCCCCTCACCATGATCATCGATCTGAGTGAGTTCGATCCGCCAGCAAAGCCGAATGCCACGTCGCTTGCTGTCAGCGACCCTGTAGGGCTGACGCCACCACCGCCACCGAGCTTGCCACAGACAGGCATGATCACGGTGACGAACTACCCGAACCCGGTTACGGGAGGACGTACCACGTTTGTGGTGCAGGGGGTGTCGGTGGAGAGCATGCGGGTCGTTGTCCGCGATATCAGCGGGCGTGCCCTCTGGCAGGATGAGGCGGCCAGTAACTCGCTGGCCTGGAACGCCACCGACTCTGCAGGTAGACCAGTGGCCAACGGTGTATACCTCTACGAAGTGAAGGCGCTCCTGGATGGCAGTTGGGTGCCAGCTGGGAGTGGGAGGTTGCTCATCGTTCGGTAAGGCACAGTTGTCAGGAGGCGGGGCCGCCGTGGCCCCGCCTCCTTCGCCCTCTGCGATGGTGAGCAATACTTAAGGAGGAACGATGAAAAGTAAACTTACCCTGACCGCTGCGCTGGTGCTGCTCATCGTTGGGCTGGGACTGGGGCAAGCTGGTCCTCCCCAAGTCTACAATGTTTGGTACAGCGTGGAGGGCGAAGAGGCTTCGGGTGTGATTAGCGTGTTGCCGCCGACAGACGGTGGAAGGACAGAGTTCACGGTCAAAAACGAGGAGCCGAGCTTTGTGCGGTACGCCTACTACCCCCATGAGGACATCAACCTCCAGCTAACGGCGGAAGCAAGCGAGGGCCACTCTTTTCAGCGGTGGGAACTCGCCCGCCTCAGCCCTGACGGGGCCGGAGGGTATGATGTCGAATGGGAGGAGACGCACACCGACCCCGAGACCACACTCCACCTCGCTAAGGCATACGGGAACCCATCATGGTGGCGAGTTCGCGCTTACTTCGAGGAGATTCTTGAGCACACGCTGACCATGGCGGTGGAGGGGCAAGGGACGACAACGCCTGAGGTGGGACCGCACACGTATGACGAGGGCGATGGGGTGAGCATCACGGCGACGCCCGCCAATGGCTGGGAGTTCTCCCACTGGACGGTCAGCGACGGAGCCGATGTGGAAGATCCCGACTCGGCCACTACCACCGTAATCGTGGACGAGGACAAGACGGTAACGGCCCACTTTACCAAGGAAGTGGTCGACCCAAAGAAACACACATTGACGGTGGACAGCACCGCCGGCGGAGAAGTAACCCAGCCCGGCGAGAACACCTTCACCTATGACAGCGGCACGAAGGTGGGCCTCAAGGCCAAGGCAGACGTAGGCTACCAGTTCAGCAAGTGGACCGGCGATGTGGACACGATCGAAGATGTGAATGCGGCCGACACTGTGATCGCCATGGACGGCGACTACTCCATTACCGCTGAGTTCTCCGAGGCCCCTGCGGATACGGAGATCGTGAAGTTCACCAGAAGCCCTGGGGTTGGGAAGGCGCCCCTCGAGGTGGAGTTCTCCTTCGAGGCTATTGCGGGCACGAACAGAGAGATTGTTGGCTGGTGGATTTACTTTGGAGATGGAGGTCGGACCGGCACGGACGCGTTGGAGCCACCGGAGGACACGCTCAAGGATACGGTTAAACATGTGTACGATGCGCCGGGCGAATACACAGCTGAGCTGACCGTCACCGACACCGAACAGGAGTACTCAAGAGCGGTAACCGTGAAGGTAACTGAAGAAGAGCCTGATATGTACACCTTGGAGGTGGACAAGGAAGGCGAGGGCACAGTGAGGGTGGACGGGGTTCATTACTCACTGCCCTACGATAGCCAATACGCCGACAGCACCGAGGTGGAACTCCAGGCGATGCCCGCCGATGGCTGGGAGTTCGATCATTGGAAGGTAAACGACAACACCGTTGCGGACGATAACGGGTCAATCACCGTACTGATGGACGAGGACAAGGAGGCCGTTGCACATTTCACCCAGCGCAAGCACACCCTGACCGTCGACTCAGAGGGGGAGGGAACTGTAGAAGTCGATGGCCAGAAGGTGACCACCCCGTACGGGAGGGAATACGCTGAGACCTCCAAGGTGGAGCTCAATGCAATCCCCGCCGATGGTTGGCGGCTCGATCGGTGGGAGCTGAACGGCGATGCCGTTGAGGATGATGATGGAACTGTTAGCGTAGACATCCATAACGACACGGATGCCATTGCGCACTTCACGCGGCTTCCCTACACCCTCACACTAGATTCGCAAGCCGGCGGCGAGGTTGTTCAACCCGGCGAGGGTCGATTCCCCTACGACGCAGGGAGCACCGTCGTCATCAAGGCTGTGCCGGATCAGGGCTACCGGTTCAACAGGTGGACCGGAAGCGTGGAGAAGATCGAAGACGTAACGGCTGCCGAGACCACGATCACCATGGACGATGACTACGGTGTTGTTGCTACCTTCTGTTGGGTGGATGATAACGCTGATGGCAATTGGACAGAGCCCACCGGGCTTTGGCACCCCACCAACAGGAAGTCTCATTCTGAGGAGCAGTCTTGGTGGTTCGGGAACCCGAAGACAGGAACCTATGGGCCTGGAGAGTACACGGCTTCTACGGCGTCCCCGACCACAACGCGCGATTCCGGGTCGTCGGCCTCCCCCCTGTCCTCCTTGGGGAGGGTCCAGGGGACCCTAGAATCCAAGGAAATCCCCGTGGAAGGACACGCCACTGTCACATTCAGCTTCTGGCACTATCGCCATGTGGAGTACTTCTCTGGCGGAAGCTACGATCGTACTTGGGTCGAGGTGGGCTTCGATGGCGAATGGGACACTCTGTGGAGTGAGGACTCACGGGATCCCTCGCAGAAGGCTTGGGAACAGGTTGAGTTTTCCTTGAGAGTCCCCGACGGGGCAAGCAACATGCAGATCAGGTTCCGCTTCGATTCCGTCGATGGTCTGCACAACAATTACCCGGGATGGTTCGTCGACGACATTAGGGTGTGCCTGGACGCGCCCCCTGATGACCTGCGCATAACGTCCAGCTGTGCAGACCTTCCGCGCGGGGTGAAAGACCAACAGTATGAGGTGCAGGTCACCGCCACCGGCGGGCAGCCTCCCTACGAGTGGTCCTGGGAAGGAAGAGCTCCCGGACTGGAGTTCGACGTTGATGGCAGGATCACGGGCGTCCCGACCGAGGTAGGGGAGTTCGACGTCACGTTCGTGGTCGAAGACGCTCGGGGGGCCACGGATCAGCGCCGTTGCACGATAACCGTAGGAGAACTCCCAGAGTATCTCTTCTACGAGAACTTCAGTGACCCGGCGGATTGGAGCGGGGATGGTCTGTGGCACGTTCGCGAGGATGATGTCTGCTTCGACTGTGAGCACGTCACCGCACCGTTCGCCTACTACGCCCGCGAGGGCCGCTGCGACTTCGACACCGGCGCCCGCACGCGTGGTGAGTTGGTGTCGCCGGAGATCGACCTTCATGGCGCCACGCATGTCGTACTCAGCTTTGACTTCTACCGGCATGTCGAGTATTACGCTGACGGGGCCATGGATCGGACCATGGTTCAGGTAAGCCTTGGCGATGGAGGCTGGCAGACTGTGTGGGCACGGAGTTCAAAGCATTCATCTCCTGAGTGCGGGTCCGTCGAGAAGACGTTTGCCACCGGCGGAGCGAACAGCCTACGCATACGTTTCGTGTTCGACTCTGTGGACCGCTTCTTCAACGACTTCCGCGGATGGGCGGTGGACAATGTCGCTGTAGAGGCTGCCCAAGGTGGCACTGCGTTGAGTTCGATCCAGCTGCCTGAGGCCGCACCCCGTGATGCCTTCGTGGCGCTAAACGCGCCTAACCCGGTGACTCAAGGGGTTACCACGTTCAGTGTACGAGGGCTCAATGCGGAGCGGATAAGCGTGACGGTGTTTGATTCCTCTGGCCGCAGAGTGTGGGCGGATGATGCCGCAGGATCTGATATCTCCTGGCACACCGAGGACACCGGCGGCCGGCAAGTGGCAAGCGGAGTGTATCTGTACACAGTGAGGGTACTCGTAGAAGGAGAGTGGGTATCCTCTGGGGAGATCCACAAGCTACTCATCGTGCGTTAGGGAAAACGCCCGGGGCAGCTTCTCCTTAGACTGGAAGTCGCAAATGAGTAGGGGGCGGGCGAGGCCCGCTCCCTACTCAACTTTTTGTTCTTGAGAGAGAGGGGGGTAGACCTTGTGTTCACTCATGTTGCTGTCACGCAACGTGGTCTGCCTCCGTTGTCCATCTCTTCACGAATCCTTCAAGGGCCTAGGGGGAGGGAAGGGCCCCGGCCCATGCCGGTCCGGGGCCCTAAGACTGTCCCGTTAGCTGTGAAGGCTAGTCCCCGGGTGGAGGCGGCGGGACGTCCTCGTCCTCCGGGAAGGTGGCGGATGCTGTCTGGGATAGCTCGCTGCAGCCGGCTTCGCTGCAAGCCGAGACCCTGAACCAGTAGGTCTCCCCTGGTTCCCCAGTTGCGTCCTCGTAAGAAGTGGTTGTCGTTTCCCCTATTTGCTCGAACTCGGCGTCCTCTTCCTCGGCCCTGTACACCTCGTACTCTGTGGCCCCGGCGCTTTCGTTCCAGGTGATCACGATGGCTCCAAGTTCCTCATCGCCCTCTGCAGTGACGTCGGCAGGTACCGCCGGGATGCCTACCGCGGCGTAGCCGGAAGCGGCTCGGGAGAGCTTGCTGCACCCCTCGTCGCTACAGGCCCGCACCTTGTACCAATAGGTCTCCTCGGGCTCCACATCTTCGTCCACGTAAGAGGTGGCGCCGACCTCGACGATCATGGTGTAGGGGCCATCCTCTTCGGGAGCCCGGTACACGCTGTACTCATCCGCTTGGTCAACCGCTTGCCAGCTTACGCGGATCTCGTCCTCGTAGTCGCCCTCGCTTGCACTGACGCCAACCGGCGCATCGAGGGCGGCCACAGCGGCGCGCCCGGACGTTTCGTCGGAAAACTCGCTGCACCCAGAACGGCTACAGGAGCGCACGCGGTACCAGTAGCGTGTCCCGGGCGTGACGCTCATGTCGTCGAAGCTCGGCGACGAGGAATGGCCTACGAATTGGTACTCCCCGTCCGCTTGGCCGGCGCGGTAGACCTCGTAGCCGGCGGCCTCGGGCACTGCATCCCACGTCACGCGCACCCGCTCGGGCAATTGGTCCTCGGTGGCCCGTACCCCTGTAGGTGCAGGCGGGCCCAACCCATCGGTGAAAAGATCGCACCCGGTAAGCCCCCCCACCAACAGGAGTCCGATCACCACCATCGATGCGCCGAACAGATCTCGCTTTGTCCGGCGGTGTTTGTTCCGTTGCCTAAACATCATCCCCTCCTTCACTGGTGAACAATAGACTTCTTTCGCACGTATCAACTTCTTCCCGGCAAAAATTGTACGCGTCACGTGGGGGAGGCGTCTCGTCTACTGGTGTGTCGAGGGGTTGACATATGCACGTCCGGTGGAGGGCACGGCACACCCGCAAGGGCGCCGTGTGTCCCCTATCGAACCGTGATGGGAGCGCACGTGATCCTTACCAAGGGGGGACATGGGACCCCGATGGCAGACACATGGCGTTGTGCTGATCGGCGAAGCTCGGTCATCATGGGCCGTTAGGTTATCACTCGTGGCTCGGGGGCACGCTGCCCTCGGACACGAACAAGAAGCGTAGCTAGGGGGACGAGATGGGCAAGAAAGCTGTGATACTGGCGGTATCTTTGATTCTGGTCACCGTAGGGCATGTTGCGCTCGCCCAAGTCAAGGTAGGTTTCGGCGGCGGGTTTGCCGGCAGCCCCGGGGATGGGATGACCTTGGGTACGGTGGATATGTTCGCTGAAACCCGGGCTGCAGCGGGACTCTCTCCGCGCCTTGCCTGGAGCTTCCTGCCGCCGCTTTTCCCCACTGAGGGACCGGCAATGCATATGGAGGTGGGAATGAGGCTGTCGTTCGGCGAGACGCTTCGGCCCCATCTTGGTTTGGGCGTAGGGGCGGTATTCGAGCAGGGAAGGTACTGTTGCTTCAACACCCACCCTGCCCTGTCAGCGGGAACAGGCCTGGAGCTTTCCATCACGCAGTCGCTCGGGATCTACGTGCGAGGTAGCGTGGTGCTCGCCTGGCGACGGACACCCTACGGTGAAGCCGTCTACAAGTACTTCCCGTGGTCGGTGGGGATCCACTTCACCACCCCGGCCGTCGGCGGCACCGCTGCGAGAGAGAAAGTCGGCCAAGAGCCTTAGAAACCAAGTGATGGCCCATCACTCGCCATCATTGAGAGTCTGTGGCTGCAGCTGTGGCACGGGTGCGCTTACCCCAAGTGGCCGGACCATGGCTGCAGCACGTGTCCCTAGAGACGATCGGTGAAAAACTTCTAAGTGCCAAGGGGACTGTCCCCTCTACCACAGGACACTTGGACTGCACTTCAGTACATGGTTACCCAGCATTTGCCCCGAGAGTTGTTCGCGCTCCATACTGTGCCAGCTGTTGGCCCGAGCTCCCGCAGATGACATCCCTATGTTGTGGACGCGTCCCAACAGCTGACCTGCTTGGCGGGCAGGCACCCGCTCGCCGCGCCCGCGGCGGACCGCGGCGGAGGGCGGCGTGGGTTGCTGGGCTGGAGCCAAGACTAGAAATCAGGGGTGATGCGCGATGGCGGACGGGAAACTGTGGTTGGCAGTAGCGTTGGGGCTTGCCGTAGCTGCGGTGTTGGGCTTGCTGTTGATGGGGGGGAACGGGGAGCCGACGGTGCCCGAAACCGAGCCGGCGGTTTCCGTTGAGGTTGAAGAGACTGACGGGACGATACAGGCCTTGATCCAGCCAGAGATGTCTATTGGGGAAGCCGATGACCCTGTCTTCTTCATCATAGAAGAGAACCACGCAAGCTTAGCTGTTCAACAGGAAGTTGGCCGGGCGATCCAGATTGTGGCCAGGGTTATCCCCGATGTGGTGGTGTTGATCGAGGGCACCGCGCCCGGTGAGCTTGACCTTTCCCCTCCCGAACTCGATGTGGTGTCCCAGGAGTGGAAGCTGGCCACTGCGGAGGCTTGGTTCGAGCTGGGCTGGCTGTCAGGTGTGGAGATGGCTTCGCTCACTGATCCTGAACTCACTGTGTGGGGCGCGGAAGTTCCTGGTTCGCAAGCTCGTGTTGACCATCGGGAGGCGCTCAACCAGCGGGGGGACGCGCAGAACGAAAGCTTCTCACTGTTCGAGAGATGGCGCGATGACACGCCTGGGTATGGGACCGAACATGACGAGGAGCTGTTTGAGGCCGCCACCTCGCTTGTTGCTGCCTTGGTTGCCTCCGAAGCCCCGCTTACAGAGGGAATGCCGCTTGACGAGGCGATGCGGCGCGTATCGGACCATCTGCTGACCGACCGCACCCTTCATCGAGCGCTGTCACGTCTGGCAGAGGAGCATGAACCTGCCACCGATACACACGTAGCACGGACTGCCACGGAGAGAGAGGCCTGGCGCCGGTTTTTCGAGGCGAGCGTGAGGGCGGCGGAGGGACAAGGGCTTGTGGAAACTGCAGAAGCCGAGGAGTTGCTGGAGCGATACTGGAATGCGCACGAAAGGGAAGAGGACGCGCGCGCTCGCCGCCACCGTGACATTCTGGAGAGTTCGTTACAAGCGCTTCGAGAGGCAGGTTCCAACGTGGGCGCCCTTGTGATCGGTGCAGGACATACCTCCGAACTCACCACCTACCTACGAGACCGCGGCATTACCCATGTTGTGATCACCCCTGTTTCGCTTTCAGCGGTCACGCCCACACGGGAGATTGCTCGGTTTGAGGAGCTTCTCGACCGGTGGGAGGAAGGCAATCCAGCGGAGCCCATAAGCGAATGGCTCACACAGAGCGGCTTCAAGGCTTCCGTTACGCTGGCGGATGAACGCTCGCTCGAGACGTTCTCCGCCGTGTGTCTGCTCCTAGAGGCGGCGGACCGGGCGCTGCGTGGTGAGAGCGTTGTCGACATAGCTGCCGGGCATGTGATCGACAGAGTCGAGTTCGAGAGGACCGCTGAGGCGGTTGTGATCAAGGTATTCGGGACTGGTCAACGTTCGTTGGTATGGGAGCTGCCGCATGACTTCCGGCTGACGGAATCGGCTGCCGCAGAATTGGTCAAGCACACCCTGGAATCAACGGAGGCGGGCTCGCTGTTGAAGCCGCGTGAGGAAGACGGTTTCTTCAGCCCGGCTGCACATATCTACTTGGAACCCGATGGGATCCACGGCGGAGCGTTCGTTTCGCACATGCCTGATGCGGAAACACTTGTGACACAGGCGGTTCCGCTAACGCTGCCCGCTTCGGCCCAGGAGGTGGTTTGGGAGCATGGGCAGGAGTTGCAAGCTCCTTCTCGCGAGCATCTAGACGATTTACTTGCACCCGCAGCTATCCTCAGGCCAGTGGCGGAGTTGCTGAACCGGACTTTGGACGACCTTGGTATTCCGGACGACGCAGTGACGCCGGTGGTACTGCGGATGGGCCGTGTCTCCGACGAGGAGATCATTCGGGATATCAACTTCACTGTGCTGGCTGAGATAGCTCGCCGAGCGGACCTTGAAGGTTTCCGTCGCCGGCTGATGTTCGTCAAATGCGGATTAGAACAGGATAGCGAGAGGATTCTGGTCGGAAATCCAGAGCGCCTTCTGGCTTCCGCGCTCGCCAACGCACACGCCTGGGGAAAGACGCAGAGGCACGTGGCTGTATTCACCATTCCTACCGAGGGGACGCAGAGTGAGTGGCGCGCTAACCCCTACGCACGGTACTTGGAGGAGCAGTTGCGTAAGCAGTACGGGTTCAGCCCAGCGGAGGCCCGAGCCTGGTATGAGGACCACATGCTTCCACACGTGGAAGCTGCCATGAGGCAAATCGGCGATGACAACATTTTGCAGCCCGAGACGCTCGAGGAGCTCGTGGAGCAATTGGAAGGGGCATTGCATGATGTTGGCGACGCCGCGGTGTCCATCACGCTCGTGGGACACAGGCTAGAGGGCGAGCCGGGAACGTGGGTACATTTCCGGGGTGAAGAAAGCGGCAAGCCTTTGGAAGCAGTGGTGTCCGAGATCCGGACTCTCCAGGATCGAGGTGTCATCCCAGCGTCAGCCAAACTTGATTTCAACGTGCTCGTTTGCTCTGCGGAGGAAGAGGCAGCGCCTCGGTTCATCAAGGATTTGCGGGCAAGGCTTGTACTGGCCTCACCGCGGGAGATCGGCGTGGCCACAAACATGAAACTGCTGAGACATCAGGCCGCGGGGCTGGCCGAGGGATTGCCCACGTACCTGGCCTATTTCCGAGCGGTAGAATCTGTGGTCGAGGCTTTCTTCACCGACGAGGTGCCCTCGCTGGAGCTGAACGAACCGTCGGTGAAGGATCATCAGCAAGTGGGCGGGACTACGCATGGATAGGACGCTGTGATGAGTGTGCCGAATGACGCCGTCCAGAACGTAGGGTGGGATCTTACGGAGGCGATCCTCGAGCAGATCGAGCCCACCGCGCTACGCTACAAGAGGAGACATATCGAGCGCGCAGCCTCTCAACGTGATGCGTTCCTAGGAGAAAAGGACGATGCCCTGGCGCTGGCAGCGATGCTCCTCAACGTAGCCACCCAAGTTCTGCAGCAGGCGGCCCAGGGAGAGGGTCGGGAAGCTCTCCTCTCGGTACAGCCCGAGCGAGCCGCGGCGATGGTGGCGGAGCGCGTCCAAGGAGAGATCGGCGCCCGGGAGGCCGCCGGGTCGGCTGACGAGGTAGGGGCAGCTCTGCGATCGTACTTCAGTCAGCATCCCTCTTCTGTGGACTCTATACTGGGGCTGCTCTTGGCTTCCAGCGAAGCGCCGCCCACCCCAGCTTCGTCGGACACGTTGTCCCGCTGTGTGCTTAAGCTGGTCGATGGGCAAGAGCACGTCAGCACGGGGTTTGTCATCTGCAAACACGGACACGTGTTGACCGCCGAACATGTTGTGCAGGGCATGGAAGAGATCAAGGTGGAGTTCCGCCGGCGCAAGCAAGACGGACAGAAGGTGGAGCACTCCTGCAAGGCGTCCGTTGAGCACGCCGATCCTGAGCGGGATGTGGCCATACTGAAGCTTCACCCGGGGCAATGGGAAGCGCTGGAAGAAGCTGGCGCGGAGTGTCCTGAACTGAGCACACAGTGGCAACCGCGCGATTGCGTGCTGTGCTCAGGATATCAAGAACACCATACCTTTGCCGATCCCTTTATGGTCGAGGCGTTCGTCAAGGCACACGATCCTTTGCTTGCAGTCAGATTTCGGGACGGGGTGGAACAAGAGTGTCTTGTGCTGGTGATCCCGCGCGATAATCCTGCTGTCGTGCCTGGTATGAGCGGTGGCCCTGTGCTGAACACTATTTCTGGCCGACAGGGAGTGGTAGCCATGGTGATGGGGGCCACACGGGAAGCGTGGGTCAGACAGAGGTGGCAGGGAGAAGACTTGTGGGAGTTGGCTTCTTCCGGGCGGTATGGCTTCGCTGTTCCGCTGAGCCACGTTAAGGAGAGCTGGCGAGCGTTTGATACGTGTTGCCTGAGCCAAGGGCGCCGCTCATCCCAAGGAGGTTCTGCGGCCAACGAGACCGGTTAGGCAGGAATTCTGAACCAGACTGTCGGATGGAGGGGGCACTATGGACTACAAACATGGGGAGGGGGGTGTGCACCTCCTCGAGGGAGTCCTTGCTGGAGGGTGGACGCAGAGGCGGCGTCAGCAATTCCTGCGCACTTTCAGGCATGTTCTGGTTCGCTCGATACTCTATCACGTGAGGATCCGCTTTGGTGCGGAAGGACTAAGGGTGGTCAGGCACTACCTAGAAGGCCTTACAGGTGGCCTGGAAAAGGAGAACGCGGAGGCCACGCTCGGGGCGAGTGTTCCCCCTGACCCCCTTGATGCCGCTGTTGACACGCTTAATGACGTACTCCAGGAGGTATTCCGCGAGAACGACAATCTCGTGCAGAAACACCACTCCTATGACGGCGATATCCCCTTCGAGGCGTTTCTGCGCAAGTGCGTGGAGTTCAAGTTCTGGGACCGACAACGGTGTCGACATGGCCCCGGCGATCTGCTGCAGGCCATCGCTGATCGGAAGCGTGCGAAGGTTCGCGCCCAGTATGTGAGGGCCGCCCACGACACGCTCGGCGAACAGGTTCGGTTGGGCCTGAGACAGAGGTTTCCGCATATCGAAGACGTACGGCACGAGGCAAGGGTGATTGCGTATTTCTTCGAGGTGTTCGCACCCCGTGCCCTACCGGTTGTACGCGAACGCCTGACCGAGGACGCCACAGGTGGAGCCCTGCTCGCGCTCCTGTTGGATTACTTCACCGAGGAGGACTACCGCACCGGGACGGAACACACCCCGCAGATACTGGCACGGTCCACGACAAGCACCGTGATGGAAGAGAAGCAACCGGTGCTGTTCTCGGTTGAAGAGGAAGCTGCCTATTATTGGGATAGGCTGATCCATTGCGATGAACTCGACGCGCGGGACATGGCCTCCAGGCTGCTGCTTCACCTGATGAAACAGCTTGGGGAAGTAGAACTGGACAAGATCCTGTGCTGCGCTATGGCTGAACAGAAGGCCGAATTGCGCAGACGCGGACATGGCGGTTCTGCGCAGGCACAAAGACAGCTTGAGAACGTGCGCATGTGGCTCGTGTGGCGTTGTAGTCAGAGCGGAAGATGTCGGGATGGTCCTTCTCCCGAGGAACTCTCCCCCGATAGACTTACCCTGGAGCAGGTGGCCGGCAGATATTTCCGATGGGAAGAGGACATCTGCAGGAAGCTGTTCGGCAGGAACGTACGGCAGGACAGAATTGAAGAGCAGATCGGAAGGTTTCTGAGAACAACACAGTGGATCAACCTGGCCGGCCAAGGAGGCGCTTGTAATGAGCACTAGCGATCGCGACTACATATCACTGTTGAGGGAGACACAATTGGAGTTTGGCTGCGCCGAACATGAGGAACACCCCTCGTGGTCGGCCTTGAAGTGCTATTCCCAAGGAGGTTTGGATCCAGAACGTCGCTCGAGACTGTCCGCGCATATCGTCCAGTGTGGGTACTGTGATAGCATTGTACAGGCGTTACGAAGAGAGGAAGCTGCTGACGTGCATCCCTCTGAGACCGAATTGCTGGAGCGTGTCTATGACCAGCTGGCCGAGGATGAGAGGGCCGCCATCGACGCCCATGTGCGCGCTTGCCGTGTGTGCGCAGACAAGGTCGCGATCCTTAGAAACGAGTTGAAACCTGCAGAAGGGCTTCTGAATCAGGTGTTGACAAACCCCGCGCTGTGGCAGCAAGTGCAGGAAGTTACACACCCCAAAGCGTCCGCCTGCCCGGCCATGTTGGCGCTGCTTCGCTACTCGGCGTCCCGGGCCCAAGGCGAGGACGCCGATCGGCTGCCTGCCGATCTTGAAAACGTGGGTGAGCACATTCCCATCTGCAGTGATTGCGCCCGCAAGGCTCGCTTGCTCCAGTCAGCCTTGATACGGGGCAAAGGCTACATTGTCCATCTTAGCACCCTTCTCGCTTCCGCCGAGAGCGATGCACATCAGATCATCCGCAATCTGGGTTCCAGCATTCGAGACGCAATCGAGGCGGGACTGGGAAAGGGGGCTCCCGCGGCTGTCCGGGCAAGGGGACTAGCGCGTACGGGCATGCAAGTGAAGCTCGCTGATCACAACGGTGAGCCCACGGGGGAGGCCGCTGTATTCGGGGTACGGCAACCACCGCAGATCGCGCGTGGCCAGCTTAGGTTCGTGCTTACCGCGCCGGAGCAGAGGTTTGAAGGTTGGGAGATAGATGTGCGGCTTGTTGTTGAACCAGATTGCGAAGTCGCCCTCGACCTTGGGGCGACGACCGTTCACAACTGCGCTGCGTCGTTTTCCGGCAGCGTTGCGGCGTTGGGTCTTGACTACGAACCTGCAATCCCGGTCGACATGATCGATCTTCTGGCTATTCCCCCGCGGGAGCAGCAGACGTAGTCACCCCCTTCCGCTCCCCCTCCTAGGGCACGCTGGCGCCGTACGGGCGTCGATAATCATTTTCCCAACGTGGTTTCAGACAAACTGTCGGATGGAGCCACTCCTCAGCCGATACTAATCATGAGCAGTGACCATCCTATGGCTCCCCTCAGGACGTCTCCTTCGGGCGAACTCCGATGGTCTCGCTCTCCCCTGGCGTGGCGGGGTTTCTCGCTGTGCCGACCCAAGGAGGAACACCTACGAAATCCACTAAGGAGGTGGTGTTGTATGGGTAGGGCAGTAGTTCTAGCGGTTGTGTTCCTTGTTATGACGTTCATTGTGGGCCTTCTGGGGGGCGTTGTGTTCGGTCTGTTGGGGGGAATGGTCGATCAGGCAGGCGAGTTTACCACCAGCGGACTGCGAG
>PXEP01000209.1 GCA_003566155.1 Candidatus Acetothermia bacterium
CCCTGATTTCGGGACACTCCTCCTTGGAACAGTATGGGGGGCTGGAACCGCTTGCCCCGCCCGACGTCGGAGCGGAAGTTGCGGGCCAACGCCATGCACAGACCCCCGAGAATATCGCGGAGCGGAGTGCCTACCTGCTGCAGGTGCACAATGTCCGACTTGGCGAATACCGCGCACCGACCAGCGATGTACGGCGGGTCCTGGGCCTCGGCGGCCAAACGAGCAAACTCCTCGGTGGACAAGCCAAGCCGCCCGGCTTGCTGTTCGAGAAACGATCCGGTACCGGCTGCGCATTGCGTGTTTAGCGAGAAATCGGACAGCTCTAGGTGCCCCTGTTGCTCTTCCAGAACCAATAACTTGGAGTCCTGTCCACCGATTTCGATCACGGTTCGGGCCTGTGGATAGAAGCGGCGTACGGATGCGGTCTGCGCGACCAATTCGTTTACATACGGGGCGCCCAAGGCTTCGCTCAACAGGCGACCTCCGGAACCGCTCACCGCTACGCCACGGATCTGGTTTTCACTTCCGGGAACAAGCTCTTCCAATACTTGGAGCACTGTTCGTAGAGGACTGCCTGCTGAGGGACGGTAGTCGCACTTAGCGACCCTGTCGTTCGGATCGAGGAGCACAACCTTCACCGTGAGCGAGCCCACGTCGACTCCGAGCCTCAATGTATCGGCCATAACGCAGCACAGAATACCGGGGCCGGAGATGCTGTCAAGTGGCCTTTCACAGGCTATCTGCGCCACATCCGGTAGCGCCATAGCACTGCACTCCCCAGGACGAGCACGGCCAGCACGGCGAGTGCAGCGATCACCCCGGGGCTGGGCTGGGGGATGGAAAGGCCGATGACAACCCCCACTAAGCCCGCACCGACAACGAACATGATCGCCAGGGTCCAACTTTGCAGTGCATGCATAGCCCGAGGTTAGCCGCCGCGTGGGTGGTGTTCAAACAGCGGTACAATGGAAAACTGTTCCACGTCGACCAGGCCTCGATCGCTCAGCTTGAGCTCAGGGATGACCTCCAGGGCAAGAAACGACAGGCTCATGAACGGGTCGGGCAACGGGCAACCCAGTTCCGCTGCCGCTTGCCCGAGTTCGCGTGCCGCCTCTAGAACGTTTTCCAACGGCCGGTCGGACATCAGTCCTGCTATGGGAAACGGTAAGAGTGCAACCGGCCTGCCCCGATCTACGACCACCTGCCCCCCGCCGTGAGCAACCAGCGTTCGCACCGCCGCAAGCATATCCTCATCCCGGGCGCCGACCACGACCAGATTGTGGGTGTCGTGGGCTACCGTGGAGGCCAGAGCTCCCCTGTTCAGCCCGAACCCTCGTACCAGTCCCAGGCCGACGCGGCCGGTTCCCCGGTGACGCTCTACCACTGCAAGTTTCAGAAGGTCACGCTGAGGGTCCGATATCACCTCGGCCCCGGAGGCGGTTGGGTACTCCCTGCTCTGGCGGGTGAACACCTGTCCCGGCACCAGCTCGATCACGCGTACCCGTCCGGACGTTCTTGGTATGGATAACTGTAGCTTGTCCATATCCACCCGTAACCCGCTTGGGGGCGCCGTGGGGGCATCCGTAGGCGGGGCCAGGTATTCGCCACCAGCGGCGGACAGTGTGCCACCGCAGTAGACCTGTTCTATCTTCAACTGTTTAAGGTCGGAGAGTACCACGCAGTCGGCCCGGAAGCCGGGAGCGAGGGCGCCCAAGTCGAATAGTCCGTAGCACCGAGCGGCGTGCAACGTACATGCTGTGAGGGCAAGCTCGGGTTCCACGCCGCTTTGCAAGGCCTGACGAAGGAGGCTGTCCAAGTGCCCTTCGTCGGCCAGAGAATGCGGATGTCGATCGTCTGTGCAGAAATGCACAAACGGAGCAGTCTGCCAGGAGAGGAGAGGAAGAAGGGCCTCCAAGTTACGGGCGGCGGTGCCTTGCCGGATGTGGATATGCATGCCGGAGGCGAGTTTTTCCCTTGCTTCGGCGAAGCTCGTACACTCGTGGTCCGTGCGCGGTCCGGCGAGCACATAGTTCCACAGCTGCTCCCCGCTCAGACCGGGCGCATGTCCGTCTATAGGCAGCCCGCGGGCCGCGTCCAGCTTAGCCAAGATTTCCTGGTCTTGGGCCAGCACGCCCGGGTAGTTCATCATCTCCCCAAGGCCAACCACGCGGGGCCAGCCGAGCATCTCGGAGACGTCCGCGGCGAACAGTTCTGCCCCGGAAGTCCCCAGGGAGCTGGCCGGAACACAAGAGGGGACCGTGAAGAAGACGTTCAGGGGGAGCCCCGCGCTGGCCCGTAACATGTAGCGCACTCCTTCCGCGCCGTGCACGTTGGCGATCTCATGTGGATCGGCAATCACAGCAGTGGTCCCTCGGGGCACCACAGCACGGGAGAACTCGGCGGGGAGCACCTGGGAGCTCTCCAAATGCACGTGCGTGTCAATGAACCCCGGGACTAAGAATGCCCCTTGGATGTTCACCACCTGATTGGGGTGCCTGGAGCCATACCCGACGAACCTCCCGTCGCGGATAGCAAGATCGGCGCGCACAAACTCGCCTTGGAATACGTCCAGTATCTTCCCCCCCTGAAGGAGAAGCTCCACGTGCTCTGCCTCCGGCGTCTTTCGTAATCGTGTGCTACGCATATTGTCCAGCATAGCGCGGTCTGCTTGGGCTGGCCATCATGCTGGGAGACATCGCCCCGCTGCCCACAGCCACAGGGCCATTGTCACTATGGCCCCGGCCGAGGTAAGCAACGCCAGCGAGCCTACCTCTCGGGTGCGGAAGCCATACCGATGACTGAGCACAACCATATTCACCGCGAGTGGGACTGCAGCGCCGAGCGTTCCTTCTGTCATGGGCTGGGATAGCCGTGAAGCAAGCTCATAGGTTTGTTACGCGGTGCATAGCAACACCACAAGCCTGGGGTAGCGTGTTGGAGTCTGCCCTCTCATCAGCCCTCATGCCTGCCAGTGTACCCTCGGTTCGGCCGTGGGCGGCTTGCCACCATATGGGCTGGCCGGGTAGCCTGGCGTTTGGAGTCGGTGGGCGTCGTATGAGCGCTGAGCTCCTGGAGTGTGAGCACTGGTGACTGAGGTGGGCGCGACGTTTGCGGATCCTGTTCCCTGGGTCTGTGTGGCCCTAATCGCAGGCGCTTTGTGGGCAGTTCGCCATAGCCGCCTGTTGGCCGGGCTGCTAGGGCTCTGTTTTGCGGGTCTGTACATTCTGTCGGTGGGGCCGGGCGCCGATCTCGTTCTCCGTCCGCTGGAGAGGGCCTACCTGCCTCTGCACCGGGTTCCTGAGGAACCGATCGGCGCCATCGTGGTCCTGAGCGGCGGCGACGGGTGGTCGGCCGACCGTCCCATAACCAGTGCCCTTTCCGCATCTTCTACCGACCGGCTTGTGGAGGCAGTTAGGGTGTGGAGGATGCTGGGGGAGGAACCGACCTTGCTGATGGTGGGAGGCGTGGGAACTCCGGGCGGACAGGTGGAGGCCCCGCTAATGGCGCAGGCGGCGCATGCTCTGGGTGTCCCTGAGCGGGCGCTGTCGTGGGAAGCCTACTCACGGAATACCTACGAGAATGCTGTTGCAGTCAGCGATATTCTGGGTGGAGAGTCTTTTGTGTTGGTGACGTCGGCGTTTCATATGCCACGGGCCATGGAGGCGTTTCACTGGTTGGGGATGGAACCCGTCCCTGCTCCATGCGGGCATGCGGCAAGGCTGGTCCACACCGGGTGGGATTGGTTCCCTCGATCGCTGACCCTGTGGCGCTCCGCCCAGGGGCTGCGGGAGCACATTGCTCGGCTCTGGTACCGCCTGCGGCACCGAACGGCGTCTTAGCAGTGAGCCATTGTGGCTCCATCGGGGCACGGCTAGAATGACCCGGGGTGATGCTTCCATGTGTCTGGCCGTGCCGATGAAGGTTGCACAAGTCGAGGGTAACGTGGCGACGCTGGAGTCCGACGGAGTCCGAGCTCGGGCACGGCTGGATGCGCTGGGTGAACCTGTGGTGGTGGGCGATTATCTACTTGTCCATGCGGGGTTCGCGATCCGTAAACTCGATCCTGCTGATGCGCAGGAGACGCTGAAGCTTCTGGATGAGATGCTGACGGCGGGAGATGAAGACTGACCAAGAATCCCTACGGGATCCGCGGCTGGCACAGGCGCTGGCGGGAGCCCTCCACCGCGCCGCACCACGACGGCCTGTGCGCATAGTCCATGTCTGTGGTACTCATGAGATCACCATTTCGGCTCACGGACTTCGTCACTTGCTGCCGGACAAAGTAACCGTGTTGGAGGGCCCCGGCTGCCCGGTGTGCGTTACCTCTACGGTGGAGTTGGATCAGGCGGTACGGCTGGCCACCCAGGGGGTGGCCGTGTGTACATTCGGCGATATGATGCGTGTTCCCGGGACAGAGCTGACGCTAGACCAGGCCAGAAGCCAAGGCGCGCCCGTGCACACGGTTTTGTCGGCGGCCGACGCGGTAGAGCTAGCGCGGCGTAGCCCAGGGCAGGAAGTCGTTTTCTTTGCAGTAGGCTTTGAGACAACAGCTCCCGGGACCGCGGCGGTGCTTGTGGACGATCCGCCGGACAACTTCTCCGTTCTGTGTTCGCACAAGCTGATACCTCCCGCGGTCGAATACCTGCTTGACATGCCCGGTACGGAACTGGACGGACTCCTTGCCCCCGGACACGTGTCGACGGTGATTGGTGCGAAGGCCTATGTGGACTTGGTACGTCGACACCAGGTTCCTGTGGTGGTGGGGGGATTTGAGCCGTTGGATGTTCTGTACGCCTTGGTTCTGCTGGTGAGACAGATGGCAGACGGTGAGGCTAAGGTGGAAAACGCATATCCGCGGGCGGTTGCCTGGGAGGGGAACGGACAAGCGCAAGAGCTCATGCGGCGTGCTTTCCACGTCTGCGATGCTTCGTGGCGAGGGATAGGGGAGATCCCCGCTTCTGGATTGTCGTTGCGCACCGAGCTTTCGCAGTGGGACGCGGCGATGAAATACGAAATTCAGGGGGAACAGGGGCAAGAGGTGGCGCCTGGTTGCCGCTGCGCGGATGTGCTCGTCGCCCGCGCCGTCCCCGCTGACTGTCCTCTGTTTGGTGTGGGTTGCACCCCCCTTTCTCCGGTGGGCCCGTGTATGGTGGGTGCGGAAGGGGCGTGCGCGGTGTGGTACCGCCATGGGGAAAGGCCAGTGGTATGAGCGTTGGCGAACAGCGCATCGGTCCGATGCACGGAGCCGGGGGGGAAGTTATGGGGCGGCTGCTGGCCGACCATGTGCTGCCCAAGTTCGCTTTGCGCTCGGCAGGCGCTGTAGATCTGGACGCGCTGGATGACGGGGCTACGTTGGCTCTGCCTGAAGGAGAGATGGTCGTCACGACCGACGCCCACGTGGTCAAGCCGCTCTTCTTCCCCGGGGGGGACATCGGCCGGCTGGCCGCGTGCGGCATGGTGAACGATCTTGCAGTCATGGGGGCCAGACCGGTGGCCTGCACATTGGCCATGGTGATAGAGGAAGGCTTCTCGATCCGGGATTTGGACCGTCTGCTCACCTCTTGTGCCCAGGTCCTGGAAGAGACGGGCACCGCGCTCGTCGCCGGAGACACCAAAGTCATGGGACGCGGTGAGTTGGACGGCGTTGTGCTTTCCACCACGGGGATCGGGGTGGCCAGAAGGGTCATACGGGACTCGGGTGTGCGTCCGGGAGACGAACTTCTGGTTACCGGACCGATCGGCGACCATGGCATGGCTCTGGTTGCCGCGCGGGATGATTTCCACCTGCAAAGCGATCTTTTGTCCGATGTTGCACCGCTGTGGTCGCTTCTGGCCGAGGTGTTGGAGGAAACACACGTCACGGCGATGAAAGACCCCACGCGCGGGGGGCTGGCAGCGGCGCTGAACGAGATGGCTCGCAAGTCCGGGGTCGGGTTGGAGATCGATGGGCCGAGCATCCCACTCAGGCCGCAGGTTACGGCGCTGGCGGACCTGTTAGGGCTGGATCCATTGCAGTCGGCCTGCGAGGGACGGGCTGTGTTGGCCGTTAGACAGGAGGATGTGGAGAAGGCGCTGGCTCTGCTCCACGGTCACCCGTCCGGGCGGGAGGCGGCGGTCATCGGTAGAGCGACCGAGCACAAGCCGGGACGGGTTGTCCTCTGCACCGAGGTGGGCGGGAGGCGGCTCTTGGATATGCCTCTTGGGGACCCGCTACCCCGTATCTGTTAGCTGCGGGCCTGGAAGTCGGCCACGAGGAACGTGTGGTCGGACGGTCTGTCGGCTCGGCGAGCTCCTACATCGATCCACGCGCCCTCCGAGCGGTCCGCTAGCGGGGGCGTGGCCCAGATATGGTCAACCCTCCATCCCAAGCCCCGATCCACCGCACCGCGCACTCGATAGTCCCAGAACGTGTATTGGTTAGCTTCCTCAGGATGGTGGCGGCGGAACACATCTACGAACCCCCAGGTGCGAATCTCCTCCAGTGCCGCCCGGGCCCGAGGATGAAAGCCGACGTGATTCTTAAGGCGCACAGGATCGTGTACGTCGATAGGCTCCGGGGCAACGTTGAAGTCCCCGCACCAGATTAGTGGTTCTCGGGGATCGAAATGTCGTCGGAAATACTGGCGGAGCCGATCCAACCACTCCAGCTTGTAGGTGAACTTCGCTGAGTCGACCTTCTCCCCCATGGGGACGTACGTGTTGATCAGCGGAACACCGGCCACTGTCAGCCGGATGAGGCGGGGCTCGTCGGGTGGTCCCCCATCGTTTAGTCCGTAGGACACATCGTGAGGCTCCTCCCGGCAGGCCACGGCCACTCCGGCATGCGACTTCTGCCCACGGAAGACCACATGATAGCCGCACTGCTGAAACGCCTCAGCAGGAAAATCGCTGTCCTGGACCTTTGTCTCCTGGATGCAGAGGACGTCCGGTTGGTGGGTGGACAACCATTCGGTTACGAGGGCCAACCGAGCGCGGAGGGAGTTAGCGTTGTACGTCGCTACGCGAAGCGCTGAGTTCATACGGGAACCTCCATACTGCTACCTTGTCGTTCCCCAGTATCCAGCCTGGTGCTCCCGTTGACAAAGTCCGCCGCAGGTAAACAGGCACAAGTGTCCGCTCCTGCGACTTTCGTTTCATCTCCGTGAGCGTGTAGGAAGAGCGCAACTGCTGTCTGAAGCAGGAACGATGGGACAGGGGGGCCTTGTCCCTTTAGTCTATTCCGCGCTAAAATAACCAATGCGGAGGTAACGTCAGTCTAGAGATTCCGCCTCAAGGGAGGGACGAGGGTTGTCGTGGTCACCGGACCGCTCGGACCATCTGTTAGAGTTCCTGCGTGAGCTAAATAGAACTCAGGAACTAGAAACCCTTGCCCAGGTCGTGTTGAGGCACGCTGTGGCCCTGGTTCCCGGGGCTCAACGGGGCTCGTTTATGCTACTGGATCGCGACAGGGGCTGTTATGATTTTCGGGCCGCTGTGGGCTGGAACCTGGAGAAGCTTCGCTCCATCAGGATCCCCGCGGGTTCAGTGCTCCAGCGGGTGGCCTACAAAGACAAGCCGGCGATCATCCGAGAACCCTACCAACAGGACTGTGAATACGGGCTCGACCACTTGGCAAAGACGTTCCACGAGATGTTCGGTCCTGTCCGGGCGATCCTCACGATGCCCATATCCTATGAGGGAGAAGTAATCGCCTACCTGAATCTGGATAATGTCGAGGATACGGACGCTTACAGCAGGGACGATCTCAAGCTGCTGGAACCCGTGCGGGAAGAGAGCGCGGTGGCGGTGCAGGCGGCCCTTCAGCGGGAGAGGATGGCTGAGCTGGAGGGATTCTTCCGGATGTTGTTCGAACGGTTGGCCGACGCTGTGTACATCGCAGAGTTCGATGGCACCATCGCGCGGGCCAACCCAGCAGC
>PXEP01000235.1 GCA_003566155.1 Candidatus Acetothermia bacterium
GGGGGCTCCCAGGCCGACGCCCCCGTCCGGCATGTCACAGAAAGCCTGATTGGAAGGCCCTCTTGTACACGCCCCACGACGGAACCTGAAGCCTTCTGCATCGCGGGGAGTGCCAAGGTCAATCGGTGGCTAAAGAGGTACCTGTAATTGTTGGGAGTAGCGGTCGGCGTCAAAGGCGGTCAGTGTGCGGGGTACGGGTTCTCTCACCTTACGAGGAATGCGCGACGGGGCCGATACCGGGCGTCGGCCTCACCCTTTGGGACAAATGTCCGCTCGCGGCCTGTAGACAAGGGGGTTGTGCCGCCCTATGATCCGCGCGCCGTGCGCAAAATGCGCGGGCAGGGAGGGGACCTGCAATGCGCGACCCTAAGAAGCCACGTAACCCCAAACAGCCAAAGGGAAAGTAGTTCAACGCTGGACCCGGAAGGAGAGGGGCGGCTAGACCGCCCCTCTTCACTCGGTGTGCCCAGCATTTCACTTTCGTCATAGCTAGCTCGTCTCTCCGCACGAGCGCGTGCGCTCAGCCTGTTGGAGTCCGGGGATGAGCGGTAGGCTCAGGAGAATGAGCGTACTTAGGGTAACGATTTGGGCGGGCGTACGCAGAGGCTGCATAGGTTGCGGTGGGTGGCCTGGGGAGCGTGTAGGATATCGTCGTGGCGATCAGAATTCGTCCAGCGCGGTCTGAGGATCGGGAGGCAATGGTCACGATCTCCGCCCAGATTTGGGAGGGAGAGGACTACATCCCCCTCGTCGTTGATGACTGGCTCGCCGAGGGCGGGCTTGTGGCAGCCGAGCTCGACGGACAGCTGGCCGGGTATGCCAAGCTCACGCTTCTCGCTCCGGGCGAAGTGTGGCTGGAGGGGTTGCGGGTCGACCCGGCTCACCGGGGTAAGGGGGTGGCCAAGGCCCTTGCCCAACAGCAACTCGAGTCTGCACTGAACTTGAGTCCGTGCTCGATCCGGTTCGCCACGGCCGAGGCCAACGTGGAGAGCCTGCACATCGCCCGAAAGCAGGGATTCCAGGAGATCGCCTGGTTTACCTATGTCGAAGGCTCGGTGCGGGATGAGGTCGCACCTCCTGGGGTTGCTCCTGTTCGAGAGATCGAACCCTCCTGGTCGGTTGTCCGTTCCTCGAGCGCGTTCCGCAACGCGCACGGCCTGCTCGGTCTAGGGTGGCGGTTTGTCACGTTCACCCGGAAGTGGCTGGCTGAGCTGATTGCTCGCGGAGAGGTGTTCGCCTGGGGAAGTCCAGCGCGCGGGCTTCTCATCCAAGTTCCCGATCCCTACGCACCAGCGGCGTTCGCGACAGTCGCGTTCGTGCACGGTGACGACGCGGGTCAGGACGCCCTTGTTCGGTTTGCCCACGCCCGCGCTCGGGAACGTGGACAGGAATATTTGTCGGCAATGGTCGCGCGCGAGGAGCAAGTTGAGGTGTTCGCCCGGCACGGGCTCGTACCTCTCCCCTACTTTCGGTACGTCCTTGTGCTTGAACTCCCTTGATCTCGGCCCAACCGCGCATTCCGTGGAGGTCGAGCCGTACTGAGCATGGCCCCAAGATAGGCGCCGAGGCACGGGCGTGGTATGGTAGGCGTGGAGGTAGGCGTGATGAACATGCTTAGTCCAACGAGGACGATGAACCGGATCGCGCGGTCCTGCCTTCTTTTCACACTGCTTACAGCTTTGAGTTGCTTGCACGTGTGGGGGCAGGATGCGCTTGTGCTTACCCTGACCGGGCAACCAGGGGGGGAAGTCAACTGTGTCGCGTTCTCTCCTGACGGGTCGATCGTCGCCTCCGGTGCTCTCGATCAGGATGTGGAGGAGTTTCATGACCAGCACGCGATCATCAACATCACGTTCGACCCACCGCTCCCGGCCACGCTGGGGTTCAACGACCGGGTGTCCTTCACGTTCGACTACACGACAACTGAACCCGGTGGCGTCTACATCTGGGGGACACCGTTCACAGGCGGTCGTCAGTCCGGTGGCTTGGCGCAGCATGGCTCGGTACTCCATCCCACGGGAGAGGGCAGCCTCAGCGGTTGGTTCACCATCAGGGAGGGAGCCCAAACGGTGGATCAGGTTCGCTTCCAGATGACCGATGCCGACCGCAACGTACTCTACGAGGCCTTTGTCGACGTCCAGTATACGTTCGGAGTGACGATCGATGAGAGTGGGACGATCACCGTGCAGCCGGGCGACTCAATCCAAGAGGCCATCGATGCGGCCCCTGAGGGAGCGGTGATCTACCTGGCGGAAGGGCATTGGGAAGAGCACATCGCGATCGAGAAGAATCTCGGTTTGCGCGGAAGTGGCAGCTCAATGACAGCGATCTCCGGGCATGCAGAGGATACTCCCGTGATTGCCGTTCGTGCAGGAGAAGGGGGATCGGTCGAGGTCTTGGTCGATGGACTTCGCGTGATGGGTGGAACCGGAGAGAACGGCCACGGCATCGTCGTGACAGGTGCAGTTCAGGTTGTCATCCAGCGGACCACCATCGACGAAAACGGCGGCTCCGGCGTTGTCCTTCGTGATACAGCAGAAGCTGCAATCAGGGACTGCATCATCTCTCAGAACCGGTTTGGGATCTACGCCTGGGACTCAGCCCAAACAACGGTCCTCCTTACCACCGTATCCGATAACACTTCGGACGGGGTTGTGCTGGGCCACACGTCTCAAGGCATGGTCAACGACAGCGACGTTTCCGACAACGGCCGGTTCGGGGTTTGGCTTTGGAACTACTCGCAGGTCGCCATCACGCGTTGCACGATCGCCCGGAACGGCGCACGTGGTCTCTGGGTGGGATGGGTAGACGGCGATGCCCCACACGCCGAGCTGAGGTGCAGCACGCTCATCGGGAACGGCATCATGATTCGGGCTTCCGCATCGGCCGTGGTCGCGGATTGCTTCATCGAAGGGGCGCTCGATGGCATAACGCTCCTGGGGCTGGCTCAGGCAACGATCGAGAACAATGTGATCCAGAACAATGAGCGCCACGGTGTTGTGCTCGGGGAACGCCCGTGCGTTGAGACAGATCTCCTGTTCGCCGGCCACGTGATGGGCGGAGGCAATGTGGCCGGCGACAACGCTAACAGCAACTTCTGTCCGGAGGACTTGGCGTTCCTGTTTACCGAGGAAGGCGGCGAACTCGACCGGCGAGAGTGATTCCGTGCGTCGGCCCGCCTCAGTCTTGCCCTGTGGTGCGTTCCGGAGAGGCTAAGCCGCACTGAGGCCAGGGTTGGTTAGTCACTTGACGGGTTTGCCGGAAGGCGTGGTCGTCGGACTCTGATTTCTCTAGAACACGTCTCCAGCTATAATCGTAACACCATGAACAAGGAGATCATCTTCCTCGTAGAGGAGGCACCAGAGGGAGGGTACACGGCAAGAGCCTTGTCCCACGCCATCTTCACTGAGGCCGAAAGCATGGTAGAGCTCCGGACAGCGGTCCAGGATGCCGTACGCTGTCACTTCCACGAAGAGGCCAGACCCACGCTGATCCGGCTCCATGTGGTGAAAGATGAGGTCCTCGCGGTGTGAGGCTGCCGCGGGACATCGGAGGACAGGAGCTCGCGAATCTGCTTAGCCAGCGCTATGGGTATCAAGTCTCGCGCCAGACAGGGGGGCATCTGAGACTGAGTTCGGTCATCAAGGGCACCGAGCACCACATTACGATCCCCAAGCACAAACCTCTACGTGTCGGCACCCTTAACCGTATTGTCAGTGATGTGGCGTTGCGCCTGGAGTTAGAGAAAGGGGCGGTCATCAAGGAACTGTTCGGCGATTGACAAGCATCGTCCCCTCTTCGCTTGCTCCGACCTGGTGTCTCAGATTGCCAGACACTAGTCTGCACAACCGAGCACCGCTGGTACCCCTAACCGTTGCGAATTTGAACCGGATCGTCAAGTGGCTAAGGCAGCTTGACACGTTGCAGGAGGCCGCGGCATGACTGGGTCCCGGGGCGAAGCTACATGGTCGCCTCCCGTCGCGCCTTGCGCTGAGGCCACGACCTCCCGGTGACGTACTTGTACGCCGCGTTCCCATCCTGGGCGAACCGGGAGACGCTGTTCTTGCCATCTCCATAGCTCCACTTGGGAAACTCTGCATTCCACTTCACCATGCGGTCCTTCCACTTGAGTGCTGGCGTCTTCGCAACGTACACGGCCAGCTCAAGCGTCTTCTGGGTAGCTTGTCGAGACCGGAACCGGGCGAAGTGTCCACCCTGCTTGTCGGCCATCCTGCGGGCCCTACGGAAGGCACTAATGACTTCCTCCACGGTGGCTCCTCGAGCGATCTCCAAGGTGATCCGATCATGTTCGGGGTGCCAGTTCACGGATACCGCGACGCCGACCGGGGCGATCTCCGGGGGAGTCCCGCACAGCACAAACCGGACTGCTTGGCCTTGCTCCCATTGCCAACGGTCGCCGATCAGCACCCTGACCGCCCCAACCAGCTTGAGGACTTCGGGTGTGAGCTTGAGCCCAACGCTCTTCTGCCCTTTACGGAACCTGAGGTCCTTGGGAAGAGAGGTGTTGTAGTCGCCGGGTTCGACCTCATGGGCCCGGAGCCACTCCCGGGCCTTGGCAACGGAGAGGACTTGACCGCCGAGGACCTCTTCCCGGAACGTCTGCACTTCCGGCACCGACTCCGCCTCTACAGATAGAATCAGACTTCTCGCCCTTCGCAGGGCCTCCGAGTCACCGCGGCTACTTGGTTTTTTGGTCATAATGCTACCATTATATCACAAAACTCAGCTTTGTATTGGCTAAATGGCGTCCCCAATGTACTATGAACAGCGGAGGTGATCAGCATGGCCAACACAGGACCGCGGGTGGGCATAAGCATAAGCCTTCCATTACCGGTGGCAAACGCGCTTGCGGACTATGCCCGAGGGCGTGGGGAGAAGATCAGCAGCATCGTTACAGGACTCATCGAGCGGGAGGTGGAACAGAATGGGAGCAACCCACAAAACACGCCCGGCGGGGAGGCCGGACGTGGAAAACAGAACAACAATTGCTGAGCAACAAATTGTAAGCCCAAATGGCGGCTCGGGCAACCTCAGGGCCGCATTGGGCCATGCCCAGCGTGGGCTCCATATCATTCCCTGCTGCTGGCCCGTCGATGGTGGATGTGGATGTAGGCGGGGGCATGAGGGCCGAGCAATAGGCAAAGCACCACTCACAGAACACGGTTGGGCGGACGCGACCGTCGATGTGGCCACGATCACAGCGTGGTGGGAGCGGTGGCCACAGGCCAACATCGGGATGGCCCTTGAACCCAGCGGGCGTATGGTTTTAGACCTGGACAGTGTGGAGGCCAAAGAAGAGGCCCTGCGGCGGGGATTGCCACCTAGTCCTGTGGTTCGCACAGGCAGGGGGGAGCAGCGGCACTTCAAGCATCCGGGGCCAGGATACACCAACCGAACGCGGGTCGGGGATTCCGGCAAGGTAGATCTTCTCGTGAACGGCATCGTCATTATCCCACCGAGTGTTCATGCGAATGGAAGGAAGTACATGGTGGAACTGTCCGAGGAATTACCTGAGCCGATGCCCTGGATGATGGACCTCCTCAAGAAAAAGGTCGAGCCGGAGCCTGTGGAGCTGGGGGAACTGCCGGTGATGGACCCTGCCGCTTTGCATAACGCGTTGGCGAGCTTGCCAAAGAGAATAGGGGCGTTGATTCTCACGGGAGAGACGGACGGTTACAAATCCCGAAGTGAGGCGGGATGGGGAGCTATCTGCGCCCTACTGCAAGCTGGACTCACCAATGAGGAGATAGCGGCGGTGATATGGGGCAACCCCATCGGTGAGTACGCCCGGGAAAGGGGAAAGGGTTGGCTCGCCGGGGAGTTGGCGCGGGCGCGAGCGACGGTGGAGCTACAGGATAGCGAGAGGGGCGCGGTACAACCACATGATCCACTAGAAGCACTCTTCAAGTTGAATGGCCAGGGTGACCCGCAGGCTTTGGATCAAGCCCTCCGGGCCCTGGGGGCGCACTTGGCGGGTGCCGATGCGCTGACGCGAGAAACTATGGCGGCGGCTGCCATCAAAGCATTGGAGGAGCATGGCGTCCGCAGGGCGGCCCGCCTGGTGGATGCGGCGATCCGGAACACGGAGGAACGAAAGCTACAGGGGCAAGCGGCGCAGTTTGCCGAGCTAGTACCAGCTCGAGGGTGTGTAGACGGTGGGAAGCTCTTGGATGCGCTCACTGGTGAGGTCCGGCGATACATCATTATCGACCCGGACTACGCTCAGATGGTGGCCCTGTGGACCCTCCACACGTATGTATTCCAACAGTTTGATGTAACGCCACGGCTGCCGATCACTTCACCGGACAAGAGGTGCGGGAAGACTCGGCTGCTAGATCTTCTTGAACGGCTGGTGCACCGCCCAATACGCACGGACAGCCCTACGGCTGCTGTCCTCTTTAGGATCATCGAGCAGTACAGGCCCACAGTCTTGCTTGATGAGGCCGACAGCTACCTCAACGACGACCGGGAGCTGCAACAGATGCTTAATTCTGGGCACCACCGCAACGGGTATGCCACACGGTGTGAGGGCGACAACAACGAGGTGCGTTGGTTCTCTGTGTGGGCGCCTGTAGCGCTGGCCGGCATTGGGAAGTTCTATGGCCGAAAGGGAACCCTAGCCGATCGGAGCATCGAGGCGCGGCTGCAGCGAAAAACGAAACAAGAACGTGTGGCGCGTCTCCGGATGCGAAAACTCGGGCGCCTGGACGGCTACCGCAGGATGGCGCTGAAGTGGGTACTGGACAATGTGCCGATCCTCTCCGAAGCCGATCCTGGAGACCTAAATGAGCTTCACGACCGAGCCAACGACAACTGGCGCGGATTGCTTGCTATCGCTGACGTTGCAGGTGGACATTGGCCAAGCACGGCGCGTTCGCTGGCCAAAAAGCTCGAATCCGGCAGGGAAGCTGACGAGGAGGACAGCATTCACGTTCGCATCCTAGTGGACATCAAGGACCTGTTTGATGCACGAAAAGTGGAAGGAATCAAACCGGGCGATCTTGTCGACGCCCTTGTGAGCATGGAGGCCCGACCTTGGAGCGAATGGCGACGTGGCCGACCTATGGGGACACAGGCGCTCGCCAACCAGCTCGGGACGAGGACGTTCGGGATTAAAGCACGACAAGGGCGGCAGTCACAGACCGGCAAGAGCGAACACTGCTACTGGCGTACTGACTTCGAGGAGGCATGGAAGAGGTATCTCTCTCCCGGCGGGGGGGTTCTCAGGTTCAAACGTTCAAACAATCCAGACAGGGCCAGCGATACAGAGGATTCCAAGTTCAAACACGGGGGGGGGCTGTTTGAACCTGGAAATGGCGGATCACCGGAGCAGGACGGCGTTGTTGGAACGTTTGAACCTGGCGCCCCTGGGCCGGAGGAAGAGACACCTATCGACGTACCTGAGGGGGCGTTGTGCGGCCAGTGCATCCACTGGATCAACTTCCAATGCCAACGTAAAGACAAAGCTCGGGACTTGGATGCTCCGGCATGTGAGCACTGGCGCCCGCCGCCTGGGGGCGCAACTCCGGGGGGTGCGGCATGAGACTCCCCGGCGGCATGGTAGCCGTACATCTTGGAGCTGACGCTGACGGCCGTGGTGGGGTGGTGATAGTTGGGTCGGCCGGCGTGGTCGATACGCCGGAGTACA
>PXEP01000224.1 GCA_003566155.1 Candidatus Acetothermia bacterium
GGCTACAGGCCACACGCTGGTTCATGCTATGCCTTACAATGCCCCATGGACATCAAAGTGACCTGGCAGGATACCATGAGGTTCACCGGCACGGGTCCGTCTGGGCATAGCATTGTCATGGACGCGGCCCCCGAAGTAGGCGGAGAGGACACTGCCCCCCGTCCGCTGGAGGCAATGCTCATCTCCCTCGGAGGGTGCACAGGGATGGACGTGATTTCCATTCTCAACAAGATGCGTACACCTCCACGCTCTCTGGAGATCTCGATCAAGGCAACCCGAGCTGATGAGCACCCCAAGGCCGTTCAACGCGCTCATCTTCTGTATAAGGCACAGGGAGTGCCAGAGGAGAACCTTCGCAAGGCGGTAGAGCTATCCCATGAACGGTACTGCTCGGTGTCTCATTCGCTGAACACTGAGCTGGAAACCTCTGTCGAGGCGCTACCCTAGAGCCTCCAACAGCCGATCCATTTGGATCCCATCGGAGATCAGGTCATCTACAAGCGCCAGTTGCCCGCTGCCTAAGGGAGCTCGGCCCACCAAGCTCTCGGCGCCCTCGGCCACTGTCATCGTGTCTTGTCCGGTTACGATGACGGTGACATTACGTTCCGCGGCTTCCGTGAGGACGGAGGTCTCCGGCCGCAACCCACCGGTCAAAATCAGGGCTCGCACACGTGGTACCTCCAATGCAGCAGTCTGGATATCCGCCCGGTCCCCGCCTGTGATCACAGCCAGCTGCCCCGGGATGCGCCGCATGTATCTCAAGGCGGATTCTCCCCGCATAGCTCCTACCAGAAAGCGCTCCACCTCCAACTCCAAGTCGCCGGTGACGACGGGTTCAGTCCCCAAGACCTCCACCAGGTACCCCAACCGCACCGCCCGCAGGCGCCTCTCGAACGGCACTACCCCCATCACCGGAATCCCCTGCTCCTCAAGATAGGGCGTCACATGGCCTTGGACATCCTCGAGTTCTGTGTCCACTGAAACCTCGTTTAATACTACCCCCACAGCCCGTGCCTCATCCCCCACCAGTCGAGCCGCAGTAAGGACTTGATCCACGGTCCCCTCCCCGCGGTAGCGGGCGACCAGCAGGATTGAAGCCTGCAATCGCGCTGCCAACGCCACGTCCCAAAGGCCACTGTAAAGCCCTCTGCCGAGCCATTCCCTTCCCTCCAGGACCCCTATGTCGGCGTCCTTCTGGGCCAGGCGGTCTATGCATTCCCACGCATCGGTCGGCGGAGTCCACCACCGGGGCAGTTCACCCCCCACCAAGCCCAGCAGTTCTTCAGGGGACACTTTCCCCAGTGCGTCGGCGACGACCTCACCATCGCGATCAAATGGACGGCCCTCGCGGTAGGTGTTGGCCCGGCCAACCGGCTTGCCGTAGGTAACGCTGTATCCCCGCGCTGCCAGGGCCCGGCATAGTCCCACAGAGAGGAATGTCTTGCCCGCTTTCTCTTCCACCGTCGCCACGTACAGTCTGCTCATTCGTCCTCCCCCGATACAGTCAATCGCAAGTCCACAGCCATCACACGATCGGGATAGCACATGATCGGATTGGCCTCGAGCTCTACAATCTCCGGGAAGTCAAGCGCCAACTGAGACAACCTCTCCAGCGTTTCCACCAGCCGCTCGATGTCTATCCCCGGCTGACCTCGAATCCCCCGCAACACGGGATAAGCACGGATACTTCGTACCAGCTCTTCTGCATCATGGCGGGTCAGAGGAGCTACAGCAAAGGACACATCTCCCATCACCTCCACGTGAATCCCTCCCAACCCGAACATGATAAGGGGACCAAACGTGGGGTCGCGGACCATACCCGCTATCACTTCCACCCCGGGAGGCAGATTCTCCTGCACCAACACCCCATCCACAGGAAACTCCGCAAAACGTTCGCGGGCCATGTTGAGCATGCGCAATGCTTCCTCCGGCGCCTGCTCGGAGGGGACCCCGACCTTTACCCCTCCCACATCCGATTTGTGGGACATCTCCGGGGAGACCACCTTGAGGGCCACCTTGTCCCCTAAGCGAGGGAGCAGTTTTTGGACCTCATCCGCTGAACGCGCCATCCCCCCAGCGGCCGCGGCGATCCCGTAGGCGTCAAGGAGATCCATGGCCTCCACCCCCAGGCGGACTCTATCTTTTCGCTTGGCCTCGCTCAGGACCGCCGTAGCCCTGGGCTTGTCCACTTCGTGTTCCGCCACTTCACTGCGGGAGGCACTTCTGATGTCCGCATAGCGCACCAACGCCGACAGGGCACGGACTGCCCGCGCAGGATCGAACGCCGAAGGTATGCCCGCCTCCCGAAGCATCTCGTAGGCCCGTTCCCCCAGGTCGCCTGCCATGAAGCTACAGGTTATCGGTTTGCCGTACTCCCGACGTGCTTCCGCCAAGATCTGTGCCAACTCTGCGTAGGTTAGAATCCCCGTGGGAGCGGACAAGGCCACGATCATATCGACCTGGGGATCCGCCGCCACCAACCGCAATGCCTCACGGTACCGTTCAGCACGAGCGTCCCCAAGGATGTCCACCGGGTTGTAGATGCTGGCCGCTTCCGGCATGCGTTCGCCCAACGCACGAGCCGTGTCATCGGTGAACCGCGCAACCTCAAGCCCCACAAGCTCTGCGGCGTCTACTGCCATCACTCCCGGTCCACCGGCATTACTGACGATGGCCACCCGCCGACCCTTGGGGACCGGCTGCCTGGCCAGCACATAGGCAAAGTCAAACAATTCCTCCACGTTCTGCGCGCGAATGATCCCCGCCTGGCGAAACGCCGCTTCGTACGCCCGGTCCGATCCAGCCAGCGATCCGGTATGGCTGGACACAGCTCGCGCTCCCGCCTCTGCCCGCCCCGATTTCACAAGCACCACGGGCTTGGCGACCGTAGCATCCCGCGCCACCCGGAGGAAGCGCTGGCCGTCGCTCACCCCTTCCAAATAAGCCGCCACCACCTCGGTCCGCGGGTCTTCCGCAAAGGAGGGCAAGAAGTCCTCTTCTCCAAGCACAGCCTTGTTCCCCAAGGAGATGAAATGGCTGAACCCCAGTTGCTCCTTCCACGCCCAGTCCAACACCGAGGTGCAGAACGCCCCGGACTGAGAGAGAAACGCGATGTCCCCCTCCCTGGCACCCCGAGGGGCAAATGTGGCGTTGAGTCCGACCTGCGTCGATATCAGGCCCAGACAATTCGGCCCGAGGAGGTTGATTCCATAGCGGTTGGCGGTTTCGACAAGCCGGGCCTCCAACCGAGCACCCTCACCCCCCGTTTCCTTGAACCCTCCTGAGATGACGATGGCGCTTCCGATGCCCCGCCGTCCACACTCCTCGAGCGCATCGGGGACGTGAACGGCAGGGATGATGATCACCGCCAGATCCACCGCCTCCGGAAGCTCGGATATCTCGGAAACGCAAGGGCGTCCCAAGAGCTCCTCGTACCCCGGGTTCACCGCGTACACGGGTCCCGAGAATGAGTTGACCACGTTGGAGAACAACTCATGTCCGAGCTTTCCCTCTCTGGCGGAAGCTCCCACCACCGCAACGGAACTCGGAAACAATAGCTCCTTTAGTTCATCAGCCATTGCTTGAGCGTACCTTCTCCACTGCTACTCCACAAACTGTGCACCGTGCGTCGATACCAAAGGTGCATACTACCGACGGTTGATAGGTTCACAGAGCCCAACCGCCAGAACCGCCCACCCAACAATGCGGAGGAGTCGAGGTCGCCCGGCCTCGACTCCCCGCACCTCTGGAGGTAGCCTTTTGGGTGTGAAGAAAATATTGGTAGTGGAAGACGAACACAAAATAGCTCGCATGGTACAGGCTTACCTGGCACGGGATGGGTACCGTGTTGAGGTGGCGTTCGATGGAGTCCAGGGCTGGGACATGTTTCGCTCGTTGGAACCCGACCTCGTTGTATTGGACCTAATGTTGCCCCACAGATCCGGACTGGACCTCGCTCAGAAGATGCGCAGCGCGACTACCGTCCCGATCGTCATGCTCACCGCCCGCGCTGAGGAAGCCGATCGAGTGGCGGGGCTGGAGATGGGAGCCGACGATTACGTTACCAAACCGTTCAGCCTGCGCGAGCTGGCCGCACGGGTGCGAGCGGTGCTGCGACGGGTGGATGCCGAGCCAGCGTCCGAAATAGTGGAGATAGGTCCACTCACGGTGGACCTGGCCGCGCGCGAAGTCCGCGTAGACGGCCGCTCGATAGAACTCACCCCCACCGAGTTCGAGCTGCTCGCCTACCTGGTGCAGCACCCGGGCCGTGCGCTGAGCCGCCGTGAGCTGATGGAGGCCATACAGGAAAGATCCTATGCCTCACTCACCCGCACGATCGATTCCCACATGAAGAACCTGCGCTACAAGATCGAGGCCGATCCAAGAGAACCACAATATATCCTCACCGTACATGGGGTAGGCTACAAGTTCCGTCGGGAGGTTGACGGCCCGTGTCATTCCGCTGGAAGCTAATGGGCGCGCTCGTGCTCACCGCCGTGTGCGCGGCGGTGGGCACATACCTCCTGACCTTCCGGTCCATCGGGGAACAGTTCGACATGTACCGTGCCCAGGAGCGCCGCGTGGCGGCCCACGATGCGGCGGTGTGGCTAGCCCAGTACTGGGAATCCCAGGACAGCTGGGCCGGAATCCAGCGATACTTCAGCACGCAAATCAGCTTCCGGTGGGGAGGCGAAGTGGTCTACCAGCAAAGCCTCATGGGACAGCTCATGCTGCTCGATCGAAACCACCAGGTGGTGGCATGCGCCGACGAATCATTGCTTGGACGGTGCCCGGAGACGGATGACCGATTGGAGGGCCGCATCAAGCAGGCAGGGGTCCCAGTCATCGTCGACGATGAGCAGGTAGGCACAGTCGTGCCGATGGAAACGGTGGACCTGACCCCTGTGGAACAAGATTATCTGGCCTCGGTGCGCCGCGGCACCCTGATCGGGGGCTCCATCGCCTTGGCATTGGCAGCGGTGATGGGAACGCTCTTGGCCACCCAACTGTCAGCGCCACTGAGACAGCTGATTCAGGCTACCGAGAGAATCGCCAGTGGGGACCTCTCCCATCGGGTTCCTTGGCGCAGAAGAGACGAGACTGGTCGCTTGGCTGTAGCCATGAACCACATGGCCGAGGAACTACAAAGTTCGGAGAACGCTCGCCAGCAACTCCTCACCGACGTCGCACACGAGCTGAGAACCCCGCTCACGGTTATCCAAGGCAATCTGGAGGCAATGATGGATGGGGTGTTCCCCCTGACCGCCGACAGCCTGTCGTCCGTGTATAGCGAGACCCTCCAGTTGGGCTCTCTCATCGAGGAGTTGCGCGACCTCACTCTGGCCGAAGGAGGCCGACTGCGCATGGAGAAGGAGACCCTCGACCTGGGGAACCTGGTCCACAGCACCTGCGAGGGGTTGCGCCCCGCCTTTTCCGAGCACGGCACCCGCCTGGCCGTTGACGTGGACGAAGGGATCTGGGTCCAAGCCGACAGCCGCCGCCTGCGGCAAGTGATAGCGAACCTTCTGTCCAATGCCTTGCGCTTTTCCAAAGACGGGGAGACCGTCAACGTCGCATGCCAGCGGCGGGGCCAGGAAGCAGAGGTCTCGGTAGAAGACACCGGTCCCGGCATCGCCCCGGAAGATCTTCCGTATGTGTTCGAGCGCTTCTATAAGGCTGACCCGTCACGCGCCGATGAGGGAAGCGGACTGGGGTTGGCGATCGCCCGGGAGATCATCCACGCCCACAATGGCCGCATTTGGGTGGACTCCAAGGTGGGACAAGGAACCCGGTTTACATTCGTGCTTCCGCTAGTTGCAGATCACGAGCCTCCTGCGTAGAATCCTGTTCGACCATGGACGTCTGCAAACCGTTTCGCAACCCTACCCTGGGCCGTCTTACCTTCAGCGAAGTGTTGGATGAAATCATCGCCATTATGCATTCCGCCCCGGAGGACGTGTACGAACTGGTAGTGGGGACCGATTCCCAAGCCTATCACGATGTAGCCGAGTATGTGCGCGCCATCGTAGTTCATCGGGTAGGCAAAGGCGGCCGCTACTTCTGGCAGGGCGCTCGCGAGCGTAAACCGCTCAGCCTCCGCGAGCGGATCTGGCGTGAGACGTGGCTATCGTATGAGCTTGCTCAGCACCTTATCCGAGGGCTGGAGGAGCGCGAGGTGCTTGATGTCAACCTTGAAATCCATGTGGATGTCGGCCGCGGCGGGCGCACCCGCGACATGGTGGAAGAAGTGGCGGGGATGATCATCGGCAGCGGATTCCACGTGCGCACCAAGCCAGACGCCTATGGGGCCACCACAGTGGCCGATAAGCATACGTGAGGGCATAAGGCACTGGTTCGTGGCCCTTAGTTTGTGGTGTGTTGTCTAAGCGCTTGGTTCGGGCGATTGGCTTTGCTCAAGCCAAGCCCAGATGAAGCCCCCCAGATCACCGTCGAGGACCGCATCGACATTCCCTGTCTCCACTCCCGTGCGGTGATCCTTTACCATCTGATACGGCTGCAACACATACGAACGGATCTGGTGCCCCCACTCGATGTCGTCAAGCTGCCCCGTCAGCTCTTCCACCTTTCGAGCCTTCTCCTGTTCCATAAGGGTAAACAGCCGGGCCCGCAGCATCTTCATCGCCGTGAGTTTGTTCTGCGCCTGCGAACGTTCGTTTTGGCAAGCAACAATAATACCGGTGGGAATATGGGTTATGCGCACCGCCGTTTCGTTCTTCTGCATGTGCTGTCCCCCGGGGCCTCCAGCGCGGAAGGATTCGACCTTCAGGTCATCGTCACTGATCTCCAACTCTCTGTCTTCCACTACTGGGATCACAGTCACCGATGCAAACGAGGTATGGCGGCGGTTGGCCGAGTCATAAGGCGAGATCCGCACGAGCCGATGGACACCCATCTCGCCACGCAGCGTGCCGAACGCATAGCTGCCCCGCACTTCAAGAGTAGCCGACTTGAGGCCGGCCTCCTCGCCCAGGGTTTCGTCGATACGGCGCACTTTCCAGCCCTGCATTTCGCAATATCGTGTGTACATACGGCTCATCATATCCGTCCAATCCTGGGCATCCGTGCCCCCGGCACCGGCGTTAAGCGAAAGGTAGCAATCCCCCTTGTCGTATGGACCGGACATGAACGCCTGGACAGTAGCCTGATCGAGCTTTCGCTCCAACTCACCCAGGCGGTGTTCCGCTTCCCGCATGACCTCGTCATCCTGTTCCTCCTCAGCGAGCCGGCGTAGGACATCGGCCTCCTCCAGCTCCTCGCGCAGAGATTGGAACAATTTGATTCTCTCTTTGGCCGCATCCAGAGTCTGGGCCTTTCGTTGCGCCTGTTCTCGGTCATCCCAGAACGAGGCATCGGCCATCTGTTTCTCGATGTCGGAAACCTTAGCCTGCAAACCCTCCAGGTTAACGCGGCGCTCCAGTCGTTGGAGGCGATCCCAGGCAGCGGACAGACGTTCTTCCATGGGAAGAAGTTACCTCCGCATGCGTCCTGCCGCAAGCTATAATGCATACCGTGTCTGGTACTTTGTACGTTTGTGCGAC
>PXEP01000123.1 GCA_003566155.1 Candidatus Acetothermia bacterium
GTCAGGACCGCATACCCTGCCTGCACAAGCATAGCTGCAAGTTGCTCAGCCTGTCTGGAATAAGGATCATCAGGCGGAAGGCGCGCCGAACCAAAGATGGTGACCCCCATGCCTACATCGGATAGTTCTTCAAACCCTGCTGCGAATTCACCGATGATACGGAACATGCGCCAGGCGTCCTGCGCCATAGCATCCACAACATATTGCCGCTCCTGCGTCTCATCTCGATGGCTCATGATGCGTTATCCTACCCGGTGGGCCCTTATCCGTGCAGCCTGCCTACTCCAAACGTGTAACACCAACGCAGACGTGCTTCGATTCCCACAGGCACAGCACCCCAATTTGACTTGCGGGACTGAACTGCGCATCCTTGCATGTGTACCGAGGTATAGTAGGGGTGTGCGGTTAAGCTCACGTGCCGATACATCGAAAGCGAGGAGGCTTTAGGAGCGACAAATACCGGAGCGGCAGGGAATGCAGGCACAAATAGCTAGGGGGGGCTATGAAGAGAAACCTTGTGCTCGTAGACATGGACGGAACGCTCCTTATGGGGCGTTCGCTGAAAATGCTTACGGTGGCGTTCGGGTTGGAGGGGGACCTGCAAGCGATCGAACAAGAATCCCTTGCCCAGGAACTGACCGAACGGGAGAAGCTTCTTAGAATCACGCGGCTTTTTAAAGGACAGAGGTTCGAGGGGCTGGCATCCGTGTTCGATGGCGTCCCACTCACTCCGGGAGCGCCGGCATGGGCGCGGACGTTGCACAGCGCCGGTCATGCGGTGCACATCGTGTCGGAATCCTGGCAGCCGTTGGTCGAACGACTGGGGAGAAGGTTGGCAGTGTCTGCGGTCTGGGCTAACGGTCTGGAGGTCAAAGGTCAGCGGGTCACCGGAGAAATCCAACCCCCGCTATGGCCCGAGAACAAGCCTCGTAGCTGTTGGCGGCACTCGGTGTGCAAACTTCACGCACTGCACTACCTGGCCAAACGGGAGAACATCCCCCTCGAAGACACCATTGCTGTAGGAGACGGCGCGACAGACGTGTGTATGCTGAGAGAGGCGGGACTAGGGGTGGCGCTCAATCCAAAAGCGGAGCAAGTGGCACAAGTAGCGGACATGGTCGTATACGGGGACTTCTACGATCTGGCAGATAGGTTGGCTCCCCATCTGTCGGAAGCATGCCGGGTGTGAGATAGTCCGGCGGACGGCCAAATGTCTGGCCGCGGGAACACGGCGGCCGCTTTCATGCCATCGTCAGGACTGGCAGCGCGGGCAGTAGTTGGTCTTCCTTTCGTCGAACTGGATCTCAGCGATCGGGTGTCCGCATACGGTACACGGTGCCCCGCCTCGCCCATGTACCCGAAGAAAATCGCGGATCTCCTTTTCGAACAACGCTCCGCCGAGCCTCGTCCGCAGCTCGGTGATGCCCCACAACAGGGTAGCGGGGATGGCTTCATACAACCGATCGACTTCCTCGGACGTCATCGTGTGCACATAACGAATGGGGGAAATTCTGCCCGCGAACAGTATCTCATCGGCGTATGCATCACCGACCCCGGGCACAGTCCGTGGCTCCGTAAGAAGGTCCTTCACCAGGCGCCTCCGTCCTGTCACCCGGCTGTAAAAGGTCGCGCGGGGGAACCCCGACGACACCGGATCCGGCCCCAGCTCACGAACCGGTTCCAATTTCCCAGCGCTCTCCACCACCCAGACAGCCGCTCGGACCTGCGGCCCGGGGACGATGACTCGGAGCTCATTTCGGTCGTCCAGGGTCAATCGTAGCCCGGTAGTGCGCGTGGGGCTGTAGGATGCACTCCCATGCCATATCCACGCCCACGGAGCTAGATGCATCACCAGCCGTGGACCACGGCCAAATGTGAAAACCAAATATCGGCCCCTCCGGCATAGCTGACCGAACCTGAGCCCCTGAAGCTTCGACGGGTCTTGAGGGGAGAGGCGGAACAATTCTCCATTCAACACCTCCACCCCTTGCACACGGCGTTCGGTCAGACGGGGCAGGAGGTTCTCCCTCAGGACCTCTACATCGGGCAGTTCCAGCACAAGCTACGGACAGCAGGGGCTCACTGTACACGGCCTGGGCATGCAGGGCTCAGTATATTGTTCCAGCGTAACCTCAGGTTCGCACCTAGAGCTACAGCATCGGCTCCCGAAGCCAAACAGAGAGAAGAAAGACTGGCACCTATCTACGATTCGCAGGTGCTTGACGAACTCCCCTTCGTCCGTGTCCACGATGACCGCGTAGTAGCCAGGAGAAACATATTTGCCATCCCCATCCCGCTGGTCCCACACAGCGGAGAACGAATCAGCTCGCACAGAATCGCGGAGCGTTTCTCCATAGATCAGTTGCCCATCCAGGTTCTCCACCCGCCAGCTGTGCACCTGGGGACCTGCGGGCCGGCAACACGGCGAGCAGATAAACAAGAACGAAAACGGAGTGTGAGTCCTCAATCCCACCTCAATCTTCTGGCACTGTTGGAACGAAACATAACACTCTGGTGCATCGACATCCACGGGAGGACAACCACACTGTCCCCATGCCCAACCGCCGACAGTCAGAACAAGTACCGCTGATAGCAAGAGTCCACGGTTCACTGGTCATCACCTCACAGCTATTATACACCCGCTCTGTTGATCCAGATGCGATCACCCCGAACCTAGTCCTTCGATAGCGTTCACCAGATTGGCAGGACGACGACCGTCTAGCACCGCCAGCACGCCATCAACCGCCAGATGCGCCATTCTCTTCCTCGTCGCCTCGGTGGCTGACCCGATGTGCGGCGTAAGTACAGCATTGGGCAGCTTCAACAGCTCGGGATGGACCTGCGGTTCATGCTCATAGACATCCAGCCCTGCCGCCCGCGGACGCCCGTTGCGCAGCGCCTCCACAAGAGCTTCCTCGTCGACCACCGGACCCCGGGCGATATTCACCAGGATCGCATCTTCTTTCATCAGAGACAGTTCACGATGGCCAATCATATACTCGGTCTGCTGCGTCAACGGGACGCACAACACCACGAACTCACTTCGGGAAAGGAGTTCATCCAGTGAGACACGCTCTGCGCCTACATCACGTTCCAGCTTAGGCTTGGGTGCGCGCGAATGGTACAGTACATCCATACCAAAACCGACGGCGCGGCGGGCAACCGCGCTTCCAATTCGGCCGGCGCCCACTACCCCCAATGTGGTCCCGTAGACATCTACACCCATATGCGGTGGCATGAACGTCCAACCGGGAAAGCCGTGCCGGCGGAGATGGTTGTCCGCCTCCACGATTCTCCGCGCGCTGGCCATCATCAACGCCCACCCTAGATCCGCCGTGGTTTCAGTGAGTACGTCAGGAGTGTTGGTCACCGCTATGCCGCGCCTTGTGGCGGCCTGAACGTCGATGTTGTCAACTCCGACCCCGAGGTTGGCCACCACTTGGAGCCGCTTGGCTTGCGCAAACAACGCTTCATCTACATTGTCCGCAAGAAGACACACCAACGCGTCCGCCTCCTCAACCCCAGAGAGCAGCTCCTCCCGCGTGAGAGCGCCCTTTCCTGTCGTCTGAACCTCATGACCCGCTTCGCTTAGCCTCCTGATCGCCTCGGGGAAGGCTTGTGTGGTGATGAATATGTCGGCCATGTCCCACCTCCTCTGCCGATCATCCTACCAAGCCCCGGACCTGCGTCCAGGCCTTCAACCGGTAAGGAAGTGGAGGACAAGGGACAGCGTTATCGCCGACATCGCCGTGGACAGAAGCAGCACCGACGCTGCAAGGTCGGGCCGACGCCCGTACTGAAGCGACAGGATGAGGCTGTTTACTGCTGTGGGAACGCTACCCTCCACGATCAGGGCTCCACGGACCGTCCCTGTAATGGCCAACGCTGCGGTCAACCCCCAGGCCACCAACGTGCCTAACACCAACCGGAAAGCGGCGAGCGTGGCCGCCTCCATGGCTACCTGCCGCGGTTGGACCTCAGCCAGCTGCATCCCAAGGAGCAACACCATTACTGGGATTGCACCATCGGCCAGAAGCGATGTAGCGTTCCCCAGCCACGTTGGGAAGGTGCCAACGGCGCGGACCACCAAAGCCGCTGCCACAGCATAGACCCAAGGCACGCGCAGTACTGTACGCAGCATCCGCCGCCAGGCCAGCCGCCCTTCCCAGGTGATGACACCGATACCCAATGTGGAAACAAGCACGGAGTTGGCAGCGACAAAAATCACCCCTACCTCGAACCCCGTCCTCCCCAAAGCAAGGAGCAACACGGGAAGCCCAAGGTTCCCACAGTTGCCGAACATCATCGTGAGCGAAGCTACGGCCTGTCCGTCTCGATCGCCCGGGAGCAGGGCCCGGCGCACAGGTATCGAAAGAATCAGCATGATTACGTGATAGGCGACCGCGAAACCAACCACCAGCCACGCGGTGGCCGCAGGAAGCTCCGCAGTCCTCAGCGAGTCGAAAATCAGCGCCGGAGACAGGCACCAAAAAGTCAGCTTGGCAAGAGGGGCGGGGCTGAGTCCTAGCGCTTTGCGCAACAGCCATCCCACCCCTGTAACTAGGAACACCGGCAGCAACGCGTTCGCCAGCACGGGAACCTTAGGTTACCGGACTGAGACGCACTCTGCACAGGTTGTCGCCGTTGAGACCTCGATGCTACGGTGGTGTGTGGAGAACAAGTCTAGACGGACGCAAGTGGACAACACACGCGCAGCGATTATGGAAGGCGCGCTGCGTTTGTTCTCTCGGTATGGGTTCGAACAGGTTAGCGTGACCGCCATCGCTCAGGAAGCCGGAGTCTCCCGAGCAACCGTGTACCGGCACTTTCAAGACAAGCGGGCCATCCTGTTATCCCTGCTGGGCACATGGCTCGATCTCATGGAGTGGATCAGGCGAACCGGTGAGCCTACGGGTAAATCCCCATGGGAACTCCTTGCCGAGGGAGGCGCACAGATGATCCGGGGTATGCTCTCGGCGCCAGTGCTTCTCCATGCCGAGATACTCTTTTTGCACATGTCCCTTACCGACGAGCAGGCCCGCGAGGGCCTGGCGAAGGCATTCGAGGATGCCCGACAAGCGGCACGAGATCTGGTGAGCCTGAGCCCCGAGACCACGGATGTCGAACTCACCTCACTTCTTGCGGTTTCGGTCCTTGAGGGTTTGCTCATTCAACACCTTGCCGATCCGGAGAACATCGATCCCGAAACCTTGTGGCCCCGCCTCTTGGCGCTGTGCTCACAAGCGGGTGCGACGGGGCAAGAGCGTCGCTCATCGTGGCCCCCTCGATAAATGCGGGTAGCAGTCAGCGGCCACCCCGGGGTGGGGAAAACCACCTTCGTTCAGACACTCGCAGGGAGACTTCCATTCCGTGTGGGAGGCCTTGTCACCCAGGAGATCCGCGTGGTCGGCCGCCGGGTGGGTTTCTCCCTCAAAGACCTTGCCACAGGTAACGAAGGAACCCTGGCCCACTTGCACCATGAACAGGGGCCCATGGTGGGACGTTACCGTGTGCACATACCCGACCTCGAATCCGTGGGCGCTGCGGCCATCGAACGGGCGGTTGAGCAGGCCGAGCTAATCGTGGTGGATGAAGTCGGGCCCATGGAGCTGAAGTCCGAGCGCTTCATACAGGCAGTCCGCAGTGCATTGGAGGCCGAGGCGCACCTCTTGATCACGGTACACCGCGCTTCCCAACACTCTCTGACATACGTGATCCGCAAACGCGTGGACCAACACATCCACCTATCGGCCAACAATCGTGATCGGATGATCGACTACGTTTGTTCTCTGTTTATCGAATCGCCGCCGCCCTCATAGCCGACCGCATAGCGCCGAGACTCCTTCAGCCCGCCCGCTGGACCGCGCTCCGACTTTGACAGAGCTGTTCGTAGTGCTCAAGAAGCTGTTCCACCGAGGCTTGCGTGGTCAGCTTACGGGCTTCCTGCTGGGCGACATCGGCCATCTGCACGCGCCGGCGCTCGTCGGTCAGAAGCTGGTCACAGGCGCGGGAGAACTCTTCCACGTCCTCTCCCACGAGAACGCCTGTGCGGCCACCGTCCACTACATCCAACACGCCACGCGCCCCGAGCGCGACCACCGGGGTACCGGCCATCATCGCCTCGGCCACCACCAGGCCCTGTGTCTCCGTCTTGGAGGCAAACACGAACAGGTCCGCTTGTCCGTACAGTGCAACCAGCTGCTCTCGGGGCAGAAAGCCGGTGAACGTAACCCACTGGGCGATGCCCAGCTCCTGTGCATGGCGCTCCAGACACGCCCGGTGCGGCCCGCCTCCGGCAAGGACAAAGTGCACATCCTGGCGCACCTCCCGCACGCGGCGAAATGCCGAGAGCAGAAATTCGATGTTCTTCTCCCACCCCAGTCTTCCCACATACAAAAGGACCAACGGCTCGCGTATCCCCAATGCGCTTCGGGCGTCCCATTGGGATTGGATCTCGAACTCCTTCGCGTCTACGCCAAACGGCAGGGGCACAATCGGCGTGTTGATATTGTATTTTTCCAGCTCGCCTCGCATCTGCGGGGAGGGAGCGATCACCAAATCGCACCGGTTACAAAATGTCCGACTGTAACGCTCGACGAACCACCGCGGTGGTCTGATCATCGCCGGGATATAGCGACGATACTCAGCATACAGGGTGTGGTATGTATGCACATGGGGAATCCTGTAGTGCCGAGACGCCCACATGGCAAACAGCCCGATGGAAAAGGGATCATGGGAGTGAATCACGTCCAGGTCTCTCGCCAAGCGTACGGCGCGGCGGCTGAACGGCATCGCCACGCGCATCCCTTCGTAGTAGATCAGCTTCACCGACGAAAATCGACATACATGCGGTACTTCCTCGCGTGCCTCGGGGTGGCACGGAGCGAACACATACACCTCATGGCCTCGTTCGGAGAGTGTCCGTTCCATCAGCGTGACTACGGTGACCACCCCGTTGATGTCGGGGGTGTAGGTATCGGTGAACAGCCCTATCCGCATCGCCCACCTCCGGCTCGTTATCAACCGCCAAGCCTTCGCCCCGGACACCCGCCCAAGACGAGTTCACTGAGTGACGATAGACACCATCTTTCGCGGTACGGCGATCAAGCGCCGTACCGTTCGCCCTTCCAACCGCGCACACACATCCGCATGGCTCATAGCTGCGTCCTGCAACGCCTGACTGTCGTCCGCCGTCTCCGCCGGTACCTGCAGCCGCGCCCGTATTTTTCCGTCGATTTGCACTGGTATCTCCACTGTCTCCGAGATCAGCGCCCGGGAATCGTATTGCGGCCAGCCAGCCTCCAACACGGATCCTTCGTTTCCCAACCTATGCCATAGCTCCTCGCTCACAAAGGGGGCAAACGGGGCCAGAAGTTGGCACATGTGGTGCAGCACATGGCGGATCAACCCCGGATCGACGCTCTCCCGCTGACAGTACTCAGCAAATGTCGAGTGAAATTCCATCAGCGCCGCCACACAGGTGTTCAACCCCAAGCGGCCCTCCAGCTCGTCGGTCAGCTTCTTCAC
>PXEP01000057.1 GCA_003566155.1 Candidatus Acetothermia bacterium
CGAGTCGACGCGCTGTTCCCCGCGCACTTCCCGCAGAGCGTTGTACACGGCATCGGGCGTTACCCCGTGCTTGGCAAGGAGCCGGGACAACGATGGGGCATCATCGCGCGAAATAGCTATAAGCAGGTGATCTACCCCGATGTACTCGTCCCGCAGACGCTTGGCCTCCGCCTCCGCAGCGTTGATCACCTCTTCCAGGCGAGGGGTGATGTATACGGTCTGGGTGGCCCCGCCGCTGACCGCAGGGCGCAGGGACAACAGATGATCCAAGTCGCGCAGGAGCCCGGGGATGGCAACGCCCATCGCCTTCAAAATGTCCTGTGCCGCTCCCTCATTGCAGGCCAGGGCGTAGAGCAGGTGCTCTACGTCCAGCTGGTTATGCCGACGTTGCCGTAGCAGTTCTTGTGCGGTAGCCAGCATCTCCTGGGCCCCTTGGGTCAATCTGTCGGACCGTATCATCATCTCCTCCTTTTAGCACTGAACCAACATCAGTGCTAATTCTAGCGCGGCAGGGTCCTCCGTCAAGGGTGGAGCGTGCCAATGGGTGGTGCTACACTGTTTTCCATGGCTTCCGAAGCTCCGGATAAGCTGCAATTGCAGGAAGTGCTGCGCCGCCACCCGGCGGACGTGGCTGAGATCCTGTCCGCCCTGCAGAAAGAGGAGGCGGTGGAGCTCCTGCAGAAGCTCTATGAGCGCCGGCGGCGGGCAGCGGCGGCCCCGCTGGGAGAGATGGAGCCAGAGGAGGCGGCCGGTCTTCTGTCCGAGCTATCGCGGGAATCGGTAGTACAGATCTTGTCCCGGATGGATCCGGACGATGCGGCCGACCTTCTGGCTGAGTTGCCCCCGGAGACGGTGCAGGACGTATTGCGGCGCTTGGACGAGGATAACGCTCAGGAGCTAACAGGCCTTCTGACCTACTCGCCGGATAGCGCCGGGGGTCTTATGTCTCCCGAGGTGGTTGCGCTGCCGGCGCGATACACGTGTCAGGAAGCCATCGAAACGCTGCGGAGAGTGGCTGAGGAGATGGAGACGGTTTACTACGCCTACGTCGTCGATGAACAAGGTCGGCTGGTGGGCGTGCTTTCCCTGCGCGATCTGGTGTTCGCTCCTCCCCAGGCCCCGATCGCCACCGTGATGCGCTCCGATACAGTGGCTCTGCCGGTCGATATGGACGCCGAGGAAGTAGCGCAGATGTTCGACAAGTACAACTACTTGGCGCTGCCGGTGGTCTCGCAGGATGAGCGGCTTCTGGGTGTAATCACTGTAGATGACGTGATCGACGTAATCCGCGAGGAAACGACCGAGGACTTCCTGCGCATGGGAGGTATCCCCGCAGGTGAGGAGAACCCATTAACTCCGCCGTGGCAGTCGGTGCGCAAAAGGCTCCCGTGGATGATGGCCAACATCCTGTTTTGTTTGGTGGCCGTAATAGGGATTGCGGTTTTCGAGGGCACCATCGAGCAAGTCGCTTTTCTGGCTGTCCTCATGCCCATCATCGCCGATATGGCGGGCAACGTGGGCTCCCAGTCCATGAGCGTAACCATCCGGGGCATGGCCACTGGGGAGTTCACCTGGACAGATAGATGGAAGGCCCTCCGCAAGGAGGTGGCGGTGGGCCTGGTCAACGGCCTGGTGCTGGGGGTGCAACTGGGGGCGATCACCTTCATCTGGCGCCGGAATATCTACCTGGGGGTCATCGCGCTGTTCACCATGTGGATGACTACCCTTATATCCTATGTGTTGGGAAGTTCCATCCCTGCCATCCTCAAGCGCATGAAGCTCGATCCGGCCATGATGAGCGGCGCTGTTGTAACTACTGTTGCTGACTTGTTGGCGTTCTTCTTCTTCCTCGGACTGGCGACGGCGTTTCTCCATCGGCTATGAACGCGGCGTTCCTGAGCGGTTCGCTGCTTTTGATACTGCTCTGTGCTGGTTCCGCTCCGCTTCCTCTGGAGCAGCGGGCGGGCGGTGGGATGCTGCTTTTGGCGCTGTGGGCCTACGCCGCATGGACGGGCCGGGCTGTGCAACCGACCTCTTCCCTCAGGCTGATGCCCGGGGTGGCGCTGTTGCTGTTTGGTCTGGCACTCGTGGAGGCGCGCCCGGCGCTTGTTGGATGGGCGCTGGTGCCCCCTCTGATCGTGGCCTTGGAGGAGGCGCGTCGGTGGGGCTGGCGGTCGCTGAGGGTAGTCGTTTACGTTATACTGTGGCTCGATTTGTTCGCCTTAGTGCACCAGCTCGTAGCAGCAGGACGCGAACTCACGGGAGCCGCTTTGCTGGCTTGGAGTTTGGGGTTGGGCGTGGTGGCAACTGTGTTCGTGGCCGTTGGAGCTGCTCGCGTCCAAGGTTATGATGAGGGGTGATGATGATGACCGATGGTGGGGCTGAGACTGTGACCCAACTAGAGATGCTGTTTTTAGATGCACCTGCCGCAGGAGCGGGAGATCTCCTGCCATTGCTTATACTGCTGGTGGTGTTCGGTGCGGTGTTTTACTTCCTGCTGCTCAGGCCTCAGCGCCGGCGGCAGAAGGAGCACCAGCAGCTTATGTCCTCGCTCAAACGCGGCGACCGCGTGGTCACCGCCGGGGGCATTCACGGTACCATTGAGAAGCTGGACGATGATACGGCTATCTTGGTGTTGGAAGAGGGAACGAAAATGCGCATGGCCAAATCGAGCATTGTCGATAAGGTGCGCAAGTAGGGGGATCGATGAGGCGTAACGACTGGGTTCGCGTTGGTGTAGTAGGAGTCGCGGTGCTGCTTGTGGCCGTGGCTTTGTTGCCGCCCTTGCTGCAAGGGCGGGACGTGGTGAAACTGGGACTGGACCTCCGGGGCGGTGTGCGGCTGATGCTGCAGGCCGAGGAGGCGGACGACGACACCGTTGCCCGCCTGGTCCAGATTTTCCAGCAGCGGGTTGATCAGTATGGATTGGCCAACGTAGAGCTCAGGCCTGTAGGGCGGGATCGGGTTGAGGTGAGAATACCCGGGGCCGAGGACCCGCGGGAGGCCCAGGAGCTGATCGGGCAGACCGCGATGCTGGAGTTCCGCAAGGTGCTGGACGCCTCTCCCAACCGGGACGATTTGTTCCGGGCCGAACCCACACAAGAGATCATGCGCGATGTCGACGGCAACATGTATTACCTGGTCGAGGGCCAGGCGCGCCTCACCGGCGGGGTGCTTGATCATGCGGAGATGCGCGTCGGCGGAGATATTCAGCAGCCAGGTTCCTACATTGCACTCAGGTTTAACCGGGAGGGCGCCGAGCAGTTCGTGGATGTTCTGGACAGGTTGAACGTCGGCGATCGGCTGGCGGTTATTCTCGATGGCGTGGTCTATTCGGCGCCGGAGATCAGCGAGGGGATCAAGCGGTCCGCCCAGCGCGGGTGGAGAGAAGTGCAGGATGGAACGACCATCACCGGACGATTCTCCTCTGACGAGGCGCGCCGGCTGGCAGTGGTGCTGCGCACCGGAGCACTTCCCACCGAGGTCACTGTGCTGGAGGAGCAAACTGTGGGGCCGACCCTGGGAGCTGACGCGATCCGCCGGGGCACGATGGCCATCATGATTAGCTTTGTGATGGTTATCCTGTACATGCCCTTCTACTACCGCTGGCTAGGCTTGGTGGCGGATGCGGCGCTGATCCTCAACATGTTGATCCTTCTTTCCGCTCTGCGGGCGTTCGGGGCGACGCTGACCCTGCCGGGGATAGCGGGCATCATCTTGACCATTGGTATGACCGTGGATGCCAACGTGATCATCTTTGAGCGGATCAAGGAAGAGCGCCGAACAGGTAAGGCGGCGCGCGCTTCCGTGGTTGCAGGGTTCGCCAAGTCGATGTCGGCGTTGATGGACGCCAACATCACCACGCTGATCACAGCCATGATCCTGTTTACCTTGGGAACGGGACCTGTCGAAGGGTTCGCCATCACCCTCGGGCTAGGGGTGGCTGGCTCGCTGTTCTGCGCGCTGGTTGTCTCGCGTGTCCTCTTGGAGCTTACGGGTATCGGAGAGCGGATTCCGGTTAAGCTGCCAAGCTCAGCGTGAAGTAGGTCAGCGCAGCCGGGGCGGTGAACTTGCCGGTCTTGATCATAAGATCGAGTTCCTGAAGGCGGGCGAGAAGTTCGATCAGTTCCTGCTGGTTGAAGTTCCGTGCCTGCGCGGCGCGGCGGCGAGCGAGCCACGCAGGCCCTGGAGGCTGCTCACTGCGATCCAAGCATGCCCGGGTTACAAGAAGCGTCCGGATATGGGTAACCACCAGGAAGAACAGGCGGAAGGCCTCCGGTGTGCCTGTGACCAGCTGCCGCAGTTCAGCTAAAGCTGTGGGCACATCTCGGGAACCCAGGGCGTCCAGCAGTGCGTAGGGAGCTACCTGGGCGCTGTAGAGAAGCTCCGGGATCTGCTCTTTTGGGAGGGTGCCCCCCTTCCACAAGGAGAGCTTCTCCACCTCGCGCAGCAGGCGCAAAGTTCCTTTCTCCTGCTCGGTTCCCTTGCCACAAGCCTCCACAAGAAGGTCGACCAGGAGCTTATGGGTGGGAAGGTCCGCCTCCTCGAGGAGCGTCTTGGCCAATGCATGCAAGGTCCGACCTTTGGGGCGCGCGTAGTGCTGGGCGTCTTGGGCTAGCTGGACCACGGGGCCGCGCAGCTTATCGCCGGTGAATACCAAGGCAGTGTCTTCCGGAAGACCCGCCTCCAGCTTCTGAGCGAGATAGTCGCTGCGCACAAGCGTATCGGCCCGCCTCACCACCAGCACGCGCTGCTCGCCAAACAGCGAGGCGGTGAAAAGCTGGGACGAGAGTTCCTCGGGGCTGATCTCATCGCCGAACAGGGGCACCCGCTGGGCTTGGCCGAGTTCGTGGACCCTTTGGGAAAGGGCTCGCTCTACCAACAAAGGGTCTCCAGAATAGGCGGCTATCTTCACCGGCTGTGCCATATCCAAGACAGCCTACCTGTGGGGGAGGCGCGCGGCAACCATCGCGTGCATCGGGCCCTGGTCTGGATTTGCCCAGGCCACAAGCCATGAGCTTGTTCTACGAACCAGGTGACCCGAGACGGTCCCGCGTTCGGAAATGGTTGATTTCGGTCTTGACGGGGTGGGATGGGGTCGCTAGTATCGATCGCTGGCCGAGGTGGCGGAAATGGCAGACGCGCTGTCTTGAGGGGGCAGTGGGCCATTGTGCCCGTGTGGGTTCAAGTCCCACCCTCGGCACCAGTTTTTTTATGTCGCATACAATAGTGATCGACGTGATGGGAGCGGATCGCCCTCCCCAGGACATCATCTCCGGCGCCCTGCGAGCTGCTGGACGGCTGCCGGTGCATGTGGTGTTTGTGGGGCGGAGGCGTTCCGTTGAGCCCCATCTCCCCCCCGACGCCGATGCGGAACTCATCGATTGCGAACAAGTTATCGACCAGTCCGAGCCGCCGCTCCAGGCAGTCAGGAGGAAGGATACCTCCTTGGTGAGGGGGATCGAACTGGTGGCGGAGGGGAAGGCGGACGCTTTTCTCTCCCCCGGGAACACTGGTGCGGTGGTGGGCGCGGCGCTGCTCAGATTGGGCCGGCTGCCCGGTGTCCATCGACCAGGATTGTGCGCCGCTCTCCCGACTCTGAATGGGGGGGAAGTACTGATGGTGGACGCGGGTGCTGCTTCGGACCCTCGACCGGCCCACGTGTTGCAGTTTGCTCATATGGGTCGGATCTACGCGCATGAGGTCATCGGCATTGACGAGCCCAAGCTGGGACTGCTCAACATCGGCGCTGAGCCGATCAAGGGAGACAAACTAAGCCGAGAGGCGTTCAAGCTTCTCTCTCAGGTACCTGGGTTTGTGGGCAACGTCGAGCCACATGAGCTGTTGACCAAACGGCCGGTGGATGTGGCGGTTTCCGGAGGGTTTGCTGGAAACATGACCATCAAGGCGCTGGAGGGGGGAGCCGAGCTTGTACTGGACGGCCTTCGTGATGCAGCGACCAAGTCGGCTCGCGCGAAGCTGGGGGCGTTGTTTATGAGGTCTTCGCTGCGAGAACTGGCTGCTCAGCTGCGGTACGATCGCCATAATGGGGCGCCCCTATTGGGCGTCCGCAAGTTGGTGATGGCAGCCCACGGGCGCTCTTCTCCGGAGGCCATGGAAGCGGCCGTTGTGCGTACGTTCTTGGCCCTCCAGGTGGGCCTGGTGGAGCGGCTTGCGGAAGCCCTTGGGGGCGCGGAAGCGGGGTAGCGACTTACGATGAGGGTGCGGATCGCCGCCACGGGAGCTTACCTTCCTCCTCAGCGGGTGACCAACGAGCAACTCGCCCGGAGTGTGGAGACGAGCGATGAGTGGATCCAGTCTCGCACAGGGATCCGTGAGCGCAGGCTGCTCAGACCGGATCAATACCCCTGTGAAATGGGGGTAGCGGCGGCGCGGGAGGCGTTGGCCGGTGCGGGAGCCACCGTAGAGGACGTTGGGCTGTTGCTGGTGGCCAGCAACGTGCTGGAGCAGCCGGTCCCGGGAACAGCTCCGTTCATAGCGCAGGGTTTGGGGTTCCCCGATGACGTCCCGTTTGTGGACATCATGGCTGGCTGTTCGGGCTTCGTGTTCGGGATGGCCATGGCGGGATCGCTCGTTGCGTCTGCGGTTACTCGGTCGGCACTTGTGATCGGCACGGAGGCGCTGTCTCGGTTTGTCGATTGGAGTGATCGGGCCACGTGTGTGTTGTTTGGTGATGGGGCGGGAGCAGCTTTGGTCCAGCCTGCCTCGGGGGAAGAACGGATCCTGGGGGTATCGCTTCACGGGGACGCGTCCAAGGCGCATCTGCTGCGCGTGGAATCAGGTGGTGTGCGGTTTCCGGTGGACGAGCTCGCTGTGCGTGAGCGCAGACACCTTCTGAAGATGGAGGGGGAAGGCGTTTTCCGATCTGCTGTGCATATGATGGAGCGCTCGTCGCGGGAGGCGCTGTCGCAAGCCCAGCTTGCTCCGGAGGACGTGGACTGGTGGATCCCCCACCAGGCGAACCTGCGGATCATCGACGCCCTCGCGCGGCGGCTTGCCGTTCCCCAGGGGAGGATGGTGATCAATATCGATCGGGTGGCGAATACCTCGACGGCATCGATCCCCATTGCTCTGGACGAGCTGGTCCGCGGTGGAAGGCTGAAGGCAGGCCACATAGTAGCGCTCACCGCCTTCGGGGCCGGGGCGAGCTATGGTGCGGTGCTCTTGCGATGGTAGCCTTTCTGTTCCCCGGACAGGGATCACAGCGGCCGGGAATGGGGCGGGGGTTGGTGGATGCGCCGTGGGCTGAACGACCGGTTCGGATAAGCGAGGAGATGACTGGGCTTCCCCTAAGCAGTGCTACGCTGGAGGGTGGGGAGCAACTGGAGCGAACGCAGGTGGCACAGCCAGCACTACTTCTGGTGGAGTGGCTCGCCTGCTTGGAGCTTGCGGACAGGGGGTTCTCCTACCAGGTGGTGGCGGGTCATTCCCTGGGTGAGTACGCAGCG
>PXEP01000188.1 GCA_003566155.1 Candidatus Acetothermia bacterium
CCGCCGCCGGATCCCATTCGTACAGGTACAGCGTCTGCCCCAAGTCCACAACGTCCTCGAATACCGCCTCCGGAGCGTCGTTGATCGGAACCGCAGGGACCGACACAAGGTTCCAGCCAGCCTCTAAGCTTGCTGAGTAAGCACGACCCGCATCGACACGGACAGTATGCGGTTCCTCCCAGGTACCGTGATAACCACGCACGCCATGTTCGTCCGTCGCGGTGATGTAGTATTCCACTCCTGCGGTACCCACGTCGCTCCCGGGGATCGTGGCCGTATAGGAGGTGCCCCCAGCGCTCATCGGCAGCTTGGTGTAGAACACTTCGTCGCTCGGCCGATAATGCACAGCCACCTCGTCCAGCGGACCATAGGGGTCTGCGTCGTCTACGTCGGCCGTCACGTTGATGTCTCTGCCGGAGGTCGCCGCTTCCACCGGGCTATGGGAGATGACAGGCTTCTTGTTCGGGTAAACAGCCGCTTGGTGTGGTTCCCTTGCCGGGCGGTGTCTGGGAGTCGTGATGGTCGAAATGCCATCCGTAACAGAAATATAGAAGTCCAGTCCAGGGCTTTCCACTTCATCCCCCGGAATGGTGGCACTGAATAGATCGCCGTTCGCGCTCATCGGCATTGACTCGTAATGCGTCCCGCTTCCCGAGATCCGATAGTACAGCGTGGCCTGTATGTTAGGGTCATCTTCTCCCAACGGCTGCGACAAGGGCTTCGCCGCCGGCCCGCCCATGTTGCTTGCGATTTCAACCTCAAGGGTCAAGTCTTCCCCAACCGCTTGCTGCTCCAGCAAGATTTGCCGTGTCTGCCCCGTGAGCGAAGGTGAAGGTACTGCTCTCCTCGCTGTGTAGGTGATCGTATCGGAATCAGAGACCCCGTTCACCGTAACGGTCACCTCAATGGTCCGTTCGGTGTCGTCCGGGTCTACGTTGTGTGTGGAGTACCCTATGACGTACTGCTCCTCAAGGTCACGCGCTATCTCTTCATACAGGTCAGCCAGATCCTCGGGTCGAGGGGTATAGTAATACGTGGCACGCGTTTCTGCTGCTATGTTCTCGAGCACGCCATGGTCAACATTCCCTAAGCCGATGGTGTAAACGGGGATCCCCTTCTCTTGGGCGAGGGCAATGGCCCCGTCTGGGGAGTTGGGACTTCGATTGTTCCTGCCATCGGTGAACGCGAGCACGGCAGGCACCCCAGGCTTCCCGTCGATCAGGTTGATCGAGTCCTCGATCGCGCGATAAAAGGCCGTCATTCCCCCTGCAGAGAGAACAGATATGGCATCCTTCAAAGCCTGCTTATCGCCGGTTAGCTCCTGATCAACGGATACGCTACTGGCAAAGGACAGCACCGCCGCCATGTCCTCCGGTCCCAGCAGGCCAACCATATCCTTAGCCGCTTCTCTTGCTTTGGCCATAGGGGTGCCCCCCATGCTGCCACTCCGGTCTATGGCAAGCGCAAGGCTGACAGAATCGGTGACTGCCCCAACTGAATCCACGTTGATCCTCTGCTCGACAGGCGTCGTCTCCAACTCGGATTGCTCGGTGAGCACAAAGTCATCTTCAGTAAGCCCCGATATTACATTCCCTTCACCATCGGTGACGCGCGCCCGCACCTCGATTTGAGGGTACGGCACGTCGTTGACTGTCGTAAGGGCGATATTTACTTCATTCTGCGTTTCGCTGTAGCCAGCCACCCCCACGCCAAGCGTCAACGCAGCCAGCAGCGCAGTGATCAGCGCTCGGCGTCCGAACCTTTTCCAACAGAACCCCATCCTATTCCTCCTCCCACACAAACCGTCCCACTCCTGTTAGCCACAGAAGCGACGAGCTGCCCTATGTATCCCTGTGCAGCTCCATCCATGAGTTGCCCGCACAAGATCGGCTTGCTTGCTGCCATCCCGCCCCGGTCGTTACCCAACGCACCCCGTTTCCAGAGAAGACAGAGGGGGCCCGGGACAATGGGCCCAGGCCCCCTGAGGACTTCTACCGCAGGATCAGGAGGCGCTCCGCGGAGACGGAGAGCCACTGGCCCGCTACCTTGGCCTGCACGGTGTATAGGTACACACCGTTGGCCACCGGTTGACCTCTCTGGTTGAGCGTGTCCCAGCTGAGTTGGTTGCCTGAGGCCTGTCCGTAGAACAAGAGCTGCCCAGACGTGTCGTACACAGCCACCTGGAGCTCCTGCACGGGCAAGCCCGTGGCCTGGAACACGATCTCGCCGTCGCGCTCAAGCGGGTTGGGATAGGCCGTCACTTCCAACATGGAAGCACCGGTTTCCATTCCCGGTGGAGGCGGCGGAGTGAGATGGGTTGGGGCCAAGTCAGCCGAGGTGATCGCAGTATCTGTGCTCAGTGGAGGCGGCGGTGGGGGAGGATCAGTTGGATCAGCAAGTGGCAGCATGCTGATGCCGTCTTCGTAAGTGTAGATCCAGTAGCCGGTCCAACTGTTGAGGTCGTCTTCAAGCTCGATGGGGTCGTAGTCATTGTCGGCTATGTTGTAGTCCCATCCAACGACGTCGTTCTCCCAGAGGGCGAGCCAATCGGGCACGGCAGCGCCCGTCTCCACAGGGCCCTCGTCTCCCATGAACCACAGGATGTCCGACACCGGAACTTCGTCGACAGGAACGTCAGCTGTCGGTACCGAGATCTGCTGCCAGCCTTCATACGGGAGGTAAACTGCATACTCATCAGGATCCACTAAGAACCCTTCCACAGTTACCTCGGTCGTATCATCGAACAGTACCCAGTAACCCCGACCCGGTTCAATCGTGTCGGGCACCACGTACTCCTGCTTCTCCGGCGCAGGATCGTACCACCAGATGATGAGATCGCCCTGTGCATCCTTCACATCCGAGAAGACCGTTTCCGGATCGGCTTTTCCGTCCTCTGGCTTTAAGGGGATAGAAACCATGTTCCAGCCAGGCTCGAATACCGTGGATACGCTCTCTAGCCCCGTATGGATGAACTCTGCCGTGATCGTGTAGTCACCGAGCATCTCGATCGTTGTCTCGGCTGCCTCTGGATCGGCTAGCTTATCGATTTCCCCGGTCCACTCGACAAACTCGTAGCCGCTCTCCGCCACGGCTTTCACGTCAACGTCTTCGCCATGGTCGTAGGTGAAGCTGCCTTCGCCCGGAACCGTTACCTCACCGCCATCGGTCGAAGACGTTGTTAGCTCCACCTCGATGGTGGAGAACTCGGCCGTGATCGAGTAGTCGCCGAACATCTCAATCGTTGTCTCGGCTGCCTCCGGATCGGCTAGCTTATCGATGTCCCCGGTCCACTCGACAAACCGGTAGTTCTCATCAGCCACGGCCTCAAGCTCGACTTCCTCTCCATAGTCGTAGGTGAAGCTACCCTCGCCAGGCTTGTCCACCTCTCCTCCGTCGGTGCTATCGACGGTGAGCTCTAGTTCCAGATCGGTGAACTCGACCGATACCCGATAGTCCGAGCCGACTTCCTCGAAGACGAGGAGCCACTTTCCGTTTTCTTCGTCGAGTTCATCTGGAGTGTACTCCTTGTCATCCACGTCGTCGTAGAGGAGGTCTTCGACGGTCACCTTAGCGATAGCGTAGCCTTGGTCAGGCTCGATGGTGAACGTCTGATCCTCTCCCCTCTCAACACTTGGGGACGATGGCCTGATGGTGCCCTCGTCAGGAGCCACGGTGGTGATGGTGTATACCCTTCCCCACCATGGGTCGAACCGCACGTTCTCAGAGACCGCGTCGCCCTCTCCAACAGCCAGCACACCAGTCACCGGGTCCTCTTCGCCACCACTTGGACCCGTGTCGCAACCCCACCAATTGTTGGTGGCATCAACCTCGAGGTTTTCTCCATCTTCGTGGATCCAGATGCCCCAGCCACCTGTCTCGAATCTGTTGTTCTGCACAGTGGCCTGTGTACCATGCCACTCCGCGTCCGGATACTCTGCGGAGAAGAAGATCGCATCGTCGGTCGATGCATGGAACTCATTGTTGGTCACAACTATATCTGGTGCACTGTCTTGAGGGTCGAAGACTTTGATAGCAACGCCATCCGTATCCCAGGACCCGTCCTGTTGTATGTTTGCAAACGTATTCCCATCTATAAACACTGGAACTCGTGTCCCGCGGACAAGGATGCCGACTTCAAGCGTGTCAAAGTCGGACTCTTCGATGTACACATTCTCTGTGCCTCTAGGATAACGAAGGTCGATGCCTATGACTTCCTCGCCGCCTCTGAACACGCTGCGCCGAATTCTAAGGGCGCCCGCCAGGGGGACGTCCTGGACCTCCATCGCTTTGGTCTCATAGTCTCCACTCACATCTAGGATGTTGTTCTCGAACAACAGGCCGCTCGCCTTATTTGTTACCTCAACTGCGTTTCCGGTAGCAGCCTCGTAGTCCGCTTCGATGGTGAAGCCGTCCAAGGTAACGCCAGCGGCCTCGACCTTTACCACTACAGCGTTATCTAGCTGGAGGATCGACTCGTCGCCAGTCGGGTCTCGGGCGTCAACACCCGCCCGAGCACCGAGAAGTGTCAGCCGTTCCTTATCAACACGAACGTCCTCCTCATACCGTCCTGGTGCAACCTTGATAGTGTCCCCCGCTGTGGTGCTGTCGCAGTCAATGGCCTTCTGGATTGAGTGGAACAATGTATCTGTGTCGAGATTTACCACCTTAGCCAGAGTGAACTCGAAGGTGTCAGAATCCAAGCTCTCAGTGCGGGGAAGGTGAACTAGATCTACTTCGACTTCCCACTCCTTGCCGTCGATAGAAGTGGGTGCTTTGGGCGTCATCTGGACGTGGAGCTCGATCTTTACCGCGTCTCCTCGTGACAGCGTCACCCCGCCGTCATCGGTTAGTTGGCCGACAAGCTCGCCGTCGTCCACCTCGAAGCTTTCGTTCACCTCGTCTGCTGTGTAATAGTCACCGGGTTGACCCTGGACGACGTTTACCTCCACCACATCAAGAATGTCGGCGGGATCACAGTCTGGGGTCAATTCCTCATGCTTGAACGTGAGCTTCCATTTCACCTCTTCATAGGTTGTGCCATGGAAAAACGGGTTATCCGCCTCAATGGTAATCGCAAATTCGTCAGGCTGGAAGACGCCGTCAACCGTTTCCACTGAGACCGTAGGTCCATTGTTGTTGCCAGCAAGTGCACCCTGACCACCAATAAAGGCGGCTAGCGCGAGTGCGGCTAGCAGCGCAATTCCTGTACGTTTCACTGTTCCTCCTTGTTGCATCATCTCCGTTGTTACCTCCGGGGGGGGAGGCTTGGCTTTGGCCTGGGGCCGCCCACCTGAATAGCTAGTCTCATCACTCTACGCGGCCTAGTGCCCTTTGGACTGAATGTGTGTGTCTACCGGTATCACCTTCCTTTGGTTCAGACAAGTTCTTCTCCCATCTACGGACTGGGGGGCGGCGGGGGCGGCTCTGGAACATCCTGGACTTCGATCTGCGCCCGCTTATGCTCTTCGTGGTCGCTGTCTCGCACAGTGAGTTGAACCGTGTAGGTGCCGGGTTCTTCGTAGGTGTGCGTAGTGACTTCTCCTTCACCGCGGTTGCCGTCGCCGAAGTCCCAGAGGTACTCTTCGATGTCGCCGGTGGAAGCCGAGGCGTCGAAGGTCACCTCCAGGGGGGCTTGACCCTCCTCGGGAGTCGCCGTGAACTTGGCCTGCAGCTTGCCGGGATCACCGGAGTCGTCGTCTTCTTCTTCCAGCACACGGATCGTCCGCTGCATGCTGTCCTGGCGGCCGTCGCTGTCGATGACGGTGAGCTCCACTGTGTATTCGTCGGCGTGGTGGTAGACGTTGCTCGGCTGTACGCCATCGCCGGTACTGCCGTCGCCGAAGTCCCAGCTGTACTCCTCGATTTCGCCAGTCGAGGCCGAGGCATCGAACGACACGGTTAGGGGGGCTTCGCCCCGCTCGGGGGAAGCGGTGAAGCTCGCCTCCGGGTCCTCGGGCCCCTCTGGCGGATCGGCGTCCGCCTCCCTCACTTGGATCGCTATGTAGGCGGTGGTGGTGCGGCCTGCGCTGTCCTCCACGGTGAGCCCGACGGTGTACGTGTTGGGTGAGGTGTACTCGTGCGATGTGGTCACGCCGCTTCCTGTCTCTCCATCGCCGAAGTCCCATGTGTAGCGTTCGATATTCCCGGTCGAGGCCGAGGCGTCGAATTCGACGTGCAGGGGGGCTTCCCCTGTTCTGCGGCTGGCGCTGAACTGCGCCTCCAGGCGATCGCCTGCAGGGGCCTCCTCCACGGTGATGGTATGGTTGGTGCTGGCCTCGGCACCGGCGGCATCGACCACGGTGAGTCGCACCGCATGATCACCGGGCTGTTCGAACCTGTAGGTTGCGGTGAGCCCGCTCGCCGTTTCCCCGCCGGGGAACTCCCAGTGCCAGGCGACGATCGTCCCGTCCATGTGGTGGGACCTGGACGCGTCGAAGGCGACAAGCTGGCCTACGTGCGGCTCCTCCGGCGTGTGGCTGAACCCGACAATGATGTCGGGTTCCCGAGTTCCTATGCAGCTCGTCAAGAGTAGAGCTGCGCTTAGGATCAGCGCCAAGCTAGCCGCTCGTATTGTCACCGTCCCACCCCCACGCGCATGATTCTCACCAGCAATTATGACCAAGCTCCGATTAGCACGGAGCTTAGTATAGCAAGGAGCAACCCACCTGTATGTAATAGATGTAACCGGAGTGCTCAGTAGTCATGAATGTACTGAAAGGGACAACCATTCGAATGAGTATCTTTACGGAACCGCACAGGTCCACTCTTGTAGGCGCGGCGCGATCACCCCCCTGCATCACCAGCGGTTAGGGGTGTGTCTTTGTTCTCCTCGTGCCGGGCCAGGTGTTCAGAAACTGAAGCTGGCGGAGACCACCAGGGTATCGCTGATGCCTTCGGCTTCCAGTTCGCGGTCCTGCACCCAGGCGGCGTTGATCAGCAGTCCCATCGCCTCTACCCCGACACCCCCGCTGAACGACAACGGACCATCGAGCGGCTTTTGCACGCCGGCACGCAGCGAAGCGAAGGCAATGGAATACTCTGCGCCAAGGCGGACTTCGCGGCGGTCCAGTTGGGGGATGAACACGAAGTCGGCCGCCATGATGAGGTCCTCCCATGTATAAGCAGCGCCGGCCGTGTAGGAGCCGCTCACCCGGTCCGTAGGCTCGGTCGGGGTGTTGCGCCAGCTGACGGGCGTGTTCCCAAGGTCCTTGGCCGCGATCCCCAGCCACAAGCCGTCCCACACGGGCGCGGCAAATCCGGCGTCCAGCCCGACGCCGAAGGCCCAGGCGTCGTCCCCCCCTACACCAGCGCGCGGAGCATGGAAATGGTAGGCCTTAAGGGAAACGCCCAGGCAGCCGATGTTGGGGGCGAATACACCCAGCGCTCCGCCGAACAGCCGTTCGCTGTAGCGAATGGTTCCGATAGGGTTGCCATCCTCGTCGTAGCCGCGGACTTCGGTAGCCATCTCGGTGTAGTGCCCGCCCAGGCCGATGGAGTACGCTCGTTCGCCCAAGGTCGGATCGAAGCGCACGCTTCCGGCGAGGAAGTGGTGGTGTAGACCGACGCCGAACAGGTCGGTGTACATCCCGCCGACTTCGGCTTTGTGTTGCGACCGGGCCAGTCCGGCAGGATTCCAATAAGGAGAGGCGTAGTTGTCGGCCACGGCTACGTGCGCCCCACCCATGGCCAACGCCCGGGCGTCACCGCCACGGCGAAGAAACGCCGCGGCTCCGACCCCGTCGGTGTTCGATGCCCATCCTATTCCGCTGCCCGCCAGCAATAAGCCCAAGACCACCAGTGCTGTGCCCTTCATCTTGCCTTACCTCCTCGCTCGTCTTGCTCGCTCGTGTTGGCCAGACCGCGGCTACCGCAGCACCAACACGCGGTCGACCTCGCTTCGCATGCGCTCGCCGTCCTCCGTGCGCACCTCCACCCAATAGAGGTACACCCCATTCGCGACCAGTGTCCCATCGTTGTTCTGCAGATGCCACTGATAGCTGGGGCCCGGCCGCCAGCCACTGCTGTAGACCTCGCGCCCGGACACATCGTAGATCATCACCTTGAGTTCAGCGACTTTACCTCCCCCCGCGCTAAAGCGCACGGCGGACCCGGCGCTGGGGTTCGGGCCGGCGGAGACGGTGATCGATCGGCCGGCGTCCTCCTCCCCTTCGACGTTCACCACGGTCTGGCCGGCGATTGGTTCGTCGTTCACCGTACCGGAGAACTCGTAGTCACCCGGAGCTAGTTCCGCACTCAGTTCCACCTCGTAGCGCACCTTCACTTCGCCACCGTGAGGAACAACCGGCCAGGAGACTTCTAGCCGCCGGCCGTCGTCGCTTACGTTCACGTCGCCCTCGGGCGCCTCCGTTTCCCCCACGGTGAACCCCTCCGGCAGGTGCTCCACGAGCTCTATGCCCCCCATCTGCGTGGGCGGCATCCGCAGCGCCACGCGCACCAGCGCTGTGCACCCAGGGGAGAGCACAGCTTGGTCGTCCTCGCCCGTGATGGTGCGTTCGCCGCGCGCGGGGTCGAGTTTGATGGTGAGCCGCCCTTCCCCATACGCCGGGTCCCAGCCAGGCTCGCCCATGTCCACGGCCCAGCGGGCCAGGAGCTTGGCCAGCTCGTCGCGGGAGAGATCCTGCTCGGCGCGTCTGGCTTGACTGAGGAGCAGCGCAGCGGCACCGGCAACGTGCGGCGCGGCCGCCGAGGTGCCGGAGAACACCGGATAGGCAAAGTTGGTGACCCCGTCCATGGCCACGATCTCCGGCTTCTGCCGGCCGTCGTTGGTGGGTCCCCGGGAACTGTAGGGTTGGTGGGGACCGTCGGGCCAGTCATGGAGGCCGATCGCGCCCACCGCCGTCACGCCCTCGACATCCGCCGGCGTGAGGAGGCTCTGCTCGGGCACGTGAGGGTCCAGATCGTGGCCCAAACTGAAAAGCTCCATCTCCACCGGTCTCCAGCCGCGGGACACCCGAACACGCACGGTGTACCGTCCGGGATCGGCCATATAAGAGATGAACTCCGTGGGTGGCTCGCGCCCGCGTTGGAGGTTGGTCGAGGAAGCCACTTCCCGCCCCTCCTCGTCGAACAGGTAGAGGTCCAGGTCGGTGTTCGCCTCGGGCCACTCGTCCCACGTCAAGGCAAGCTGTATGTGCCCGGGGAGTTCGGCCCTCAGAGAGAGCTCGTATTCTCCCGGGGCGAACTCCACCCAGCCGTCCTCGTCGGTCTCCTCGGTGGATCCGATCCAGTGGCGCTGCGCATGGTTGCCGGCTGCGTTCACCCACAGCACATCCTCGCCCACGGCCTCGCCCACGATGTCGGCGATCACGCCCGTGCCGTCGCCGAAGCCGGTGTTCAGCCATCCGACGGCGTGGACGATGATATCCACATCTTTTTCCACAAGGTCCTCTACCGCGCGGGCAAGATCGACCTCCGTGCGTATACGGGCCAGATACAGCTCGCTCTCGGGGGCCATGTTATGCACGATTTGGGCCACGCCCGTTCCGTGCGCGCCGCCTTGTTCCAGCCCGTCGCGCGTGTAGTCGCGCGTCCAAGAGACGGCGTCCGGAGCGATCTCGCCCGATGCCTTCGCGTGTCGCAACGAACCAAAGCCCAGGTCGATCACCGCCACACGAACGCCCTGCCCCAGCACACCCCGGCTGTGAAACAGCGTTGCTCCATGCTCAACCCGGCCCTCGGACGCGAGGCGCGCACCCCCATCGGCCAGCGCCACGGCCACATAGGGCCGCCGGATGTAGGCCACCGACTCCAGAGCGGCCGCTTCTTCCAGTTGCTCCAGCGGCAGCCACGCCTGCGCCAGCCCGTTCCAAGAAGCCTCTAGCTCCCCGCCGATAGCGGCAAGGCAGCCCTGCGTCAGCGTCGCACCGTCTGCGGTCTCGAGCGTCACCAGCGCCTTGCTTTCGCGCACATCGAGCAAGCCCCCGGACTGCGTCGTCGCCTGCAGGGCCGCCTCGGCCTCCCGCAGGAGCATGCACTCCACGGTGCCGGCCAAGGCGTGATCTCCTAGGGAAACAAGGCACAACACAGCAACGAGGCACAGCAGCGACAACCACCTAGGCATACCACATTTATGCGGGCAAAGCCGTTGTTCCGCCATGAGCGGCGGGGTATCATGGGAGGACAATTGTCCTAAGGTCGCTCGACAAAGGCCTGACCTACAAGTGACACCCATCGTACACGTTCAACGTGTCCGTAATTACACTTGGCACTAACCATGTGTCAACTAGTCGCGGGGATGTCTAAGGAGGTACTGGTGAGGAGCCTAGCGACAATTCTATTGCTGGGGTGTCTGTCGATAGCGGCGACTGCCGCCTCGTTTTCCGACCGAAGTTTGGAAGCGGGCTATCTGAACCCCGGCGACGAACAGATTACGGTGCAGGAGATCCGGGCCCGAGGGCACTCGACCGATGAGACGAAGCTCAACTCTGTGCAGATTCGCAACACGGGGACGGCCACTCACCAGCAGATCACCCGGATCGAAATCCACGACGGGAACGCAGAACCCATTGCCACAGTGGAGGATCCGGCAGGGCTCAACACAAGCAGCGGGATTACGGTAAACGCCACCCACACGATCCCCGCAAACGCGGACCAGACCCTTTCGGTGTTCGTGTGGCTGGCTGGCACCGACGCCGTTTCCGGTGGAGAGACCGTTGCTCTGGGCGTCCGGTTCCACTACATCCGTGGCGGTTCCGCCGGAAGCAGCGCCTGGATCTCCGACGGCGAACCCGAAGAGATAAAGAAGGCTGGTTTCGAGGAGATCACTGACAACTCCCCGGATCCGTTCAACATGAACCCGCAGGACCGAGCTGTGGTGCATGTGGCGTCGTTCCGCGACAACGACGCCAACGATTCCGATATCACTGTGGAGCGTATCACGCTCGAGAATACCGGCTCGGCTACCGCTACCGACATCGCAAGGTTCAGGGCTGTCATCACCTATGACGGCGACGAGTACGCGGCGGAGGATGATTGGCAGGACGATGGAGTGGAGCTTGAGCCGAACGACTTCGGCTGGGACGGGAAGGTCGATGACCAAGGTGAGATCGTCATCGAACTGCGGTTGGACGCGGCAGGGCGGGACGATATCACCGATGGTCGAACCATCCGTACCCGGATCACGCTGGAGCTTCTCGAAAACGAGGAGGGCTTCGAGCAACGCGCCACGTCCCCCAGCACGCACACCATCCGCAGGACCGGGCTGGAGGTTGTGAAGGACGATTCCTCCGTCCCCTCCAGTCGTATCGTTAATCCTGGGGAGTCGGTCACTCAACGGGTGATCGGCCGCGATGACGACGTGAACGAGATGGATGTCGTGGTCACCGCGGTCAAGGTGCGCAATCTGGGCACAGCCGACGCGGGGGACCTAGAGCGGATCACTGTAAGCAGCGGGGGGCGTTCCGCGGAGTTCACGGGCGGCGCCCTCACGGGCGTCAAGACAGGTGTCACGTTGGACATCTCCGGCATCCCCGAAGACCGAAGAACGGTGGAGGACGACGACGAGCGCGTGTTCACGATCCGCTACCGCGTGGCGGGCAACATGGAAGAAGGGCGCACCCTGCAGCCCGAGGTGCAGCTGGTCAACGTCGAGAGAGGCAATGAGTACACCTCCCGCCCTGCCACATACCCAGAGTCGGTGGAGCTCCGCAAGGCGGGCTTCGAGTTCGTGGAGGACCTGGAGCTCGATGAGGAGACCTACTTCTCCGGCCAGCGCTTCCTGGCGCAGAAAATCCGCGTCGAGGACCGCGACGAAAACGACAACAGCGTGGTCATCAACCCGGTAACGGTCCGGAATACAGGATCGGCTCCGGATGCCGCCATCGCCAAGATCGAAGTGCGTACCGCCGCAGGGGATCTTATGGGAGAGACCACCGATGTCGACGGATTCAGCGCCGGGGGCACAACCATCTCCACGCTGCAGAACAACGTGGTCGGCGACAACAGTTCCGCCAAGCTGGGCATCTGGATCACCCTGGCCGGCCCCGAGGACACCAAAGACGAAGCCACAGTGCGCACGGAAACCACCATCCGCCATACAGAGGCTGGGCAATCACATCACCGCACCATCCTCGCAGGCACCACGTTCACCACCGAGGCCAACCACCCACCCGAGGTAGAGTTCAGTTTCAGCCCAGCCGAGCCCGACTGGGACGAGGAGATTACCTTCGAGGTTACCAAGGCCGAAGATCCTGACAACGACGACATCGTGGAATTCGAGTGGGACTTCGGTGACGGCACGGTGATCGAGCGGGACGAGCCTGTAGACGTGACCCATACGTACAGGACCGGCGGCACGTTCGAGGTGACGCTCACCGCCACCGACGAGCGCGGTATGGCCGGCTCCTACAGCGCGACCGTCGAGGTAGAGGGCCCGCCCGATTTGTCCCCTGAAGTGGACTTCTCCTGGGAGCCCGAGGAGCCGGAGACGGATGAAGAGGTGAGCTTTACCTCCGAGGTGACCGATCCGGCCGACCCTCCGTTGGAGCCCTACGAGTACGCGTGGGACTTCGGCGACGGGAACGCCTCCGACGAGGCGAACCCGACCCACTCCTATGACAGCGCCGACACCTATACAGTGGAGCTGGTGGTAACCAACGAAGCGGGGGATACCGGCACCGCGACCCACACGATTACGGTCGTACCAAAGCCGACCCCGGCGCCCACGTTGGGTCAACTGGCCGTATCGCCCGGGGTTCCGGAGGCGGGACAAGACGTCACCTTCTCCATCCCCACCGATGCTCCGGACGACGACCCGGCCACCGAGTGGGAATGGGAGTTTGGGGACGACAACGACGCTGTCACCACAGACAACGAGACCACACACACCTACGAGCAAGCGGGATTCTACACCGTGCGGGTCCGCGCACGAAACGAGGAAGGCGGCTGGAGCGGCTGGAGAGAGCGGGAGATCACTGTCCGGCAGGAAGGCGCCGAGCTCATCGTCACGCGGCTTGCGGAGAACCCCGTGGAGACCCAGGCCATCGTAGAAATCTTCGCCCCAGAAGGGGCCACCGACATGCGAATCTACATCTTCGATATGCTCGGCCGCGAGGTACATTCGGAGCAACTCGACGGCGACGAGGCCCGCTGGGAACTTACCGACGACCGTGACCGATTGGTGTCCAGCGGCGTCTACTTCTACCTGATCACCGCCAGGTTGGGAGAGAACAACACCATCCGCTCAGAGACGGGGCGGATCATGGTGGTGCGGTGAGGGGGGAGTTATGAAGAGACTAATCGCGCTTGCGACAGTTCTGTTGATAGGTACGTGGGCCTCGGCAGGGGTGCTCAACCCCTTGGACATGGGACTGGGCGTGCGGGCCATGGGCCTGGGCGGTGCCTACACGGCGCTGGCCCGAGGTACGGAGTCGCTCCTATTTAACCCGGCCGGCCTCGCCCACCAGAACGGCGTCCGGGCCGACACCAGCTACACCGCCGCGATGGGCGAGTTCGGCGTAGGCTGGCTGGCGGGGGCGATGCCCTCGCTGGGGGCCGGGGTGGCGTATCTATCGGTCGGAGATATCGTCGACCCTGAAGGGAATCCGCTTGCCTTCCGCCAGTTTTCCCTGGTTGCAGGCGGAGGCCTCAACCTGGCCCGGTTGCCCATCCCGGCACCGTTCCCCGGGGCCGTGGGCGGAGGCCTCAAGCTTTGCTCCACGCGGGCCGCTGATCACTCGGCGGTCGGGATCGCCCTGGACATCGCCGCGCAGGCCCGGCTCCCGTTGCCGTTTGGCGATCTGGATGTCGGCCTGGCCGTTCGTGATCTAGGTCTCGGCCTGGGGATCGGCGAGGAAGGCGGCGGCTGGAGCACGGAGATCGCTCTCGGGGCAGCGGTGTCCCTGCCCATGGACGTATTCGCCGCGGTGGAGCTGAGCACGCACTACACGGCCCTGGGCGTGGGCTGGCAGCCGGTGGACGTGCTGGAGGTCCGCGGAGGGCTGCAGCTTGCCACAGGTATTGTCCGCTGGGCGTTGGGACTGGGCGTGGGATGGGAGGAGTTCACCCTCGACTACGCGCTCATGACCCATCCCCAGCTTGGGACAACACACCGCCTGGGCTTCGGCGTAGACGTCGGCGCCCTTCTCGGCCTGTAAGCCGACCACTGCGCGGACACCGACGAACGCGTCGCCCGCGCCCGAGGTGCGAGCGACGCGGGGTCCCTTAGAAATCGTACCGTATACCTAGGTGAACCGTGAGGCTGGGGACGTCCAGCGGCAGCGTTTCTTCCGTCCCGTGTCCCGACAACGTTAGTTCATCCGCCACGATGATCCAGTCGAGTCCTCCGAACAACCTCACCGGGCCCAGACCGAACTCGGCTCCGCCCGCCAGGTCAAGACCGACAACGCCCCCGGAGGCGCTCCCCCCCTGAGCCTGGGCATCGGCAGCGGGGCCGTCAGGCGGCGGTGGGGGGCTTGGTGGGCCCAACTCGTCCACGCTCGTCCACATCCCTACCACACCGCCTGCCACGTAAGGGTCTAGCCAATCGAGGATCGCGAGGGGCACGTAGTACTTGGCAAGGGCTGAATACCACACAAGCGGCGTACGGTCGTGCCCGGGGAATTCTTGCGAGGACACACCCACCCCGGCTTCGAACCCCAAGGGCCCTACAGAAATCCCGCCGATAAGAAACGGCGTGCTACCCAGCAGTTTTCCGCCCACGCCAAACTCCATCAACGCCACGGAGGTCGGAGCCCACGCAAGCACCATAAGCCCTACTGCCAACGCTACCCCAATGCCCTTCATGGTTGTCCAGCCGACTGTAGCGGCTCGAGCCCAAACATGCCAGCCGCCATCTTCAGAAGGCGGGTGCCGTTAGAACGTGGCGGTGATGAACAGGCCGCCGTAGAACCCGTGGTGGACGGTGTCCTCCACCTGGGGGCGGGCGCTCATCGTGTAGCCGAGTTCGGCGTTGAGCCGCCACATGTCGCCGACCGCCCAGCCGCCGGTGGTGGAGACGCTTCCCTGCAGGTGCCCGTCCTTCCAGGTGGCGTCCGCGTGGCCGGAGAGCGTGCCCCAGTCGGTGGGCATCGAAAGACGGTTGCTCAGCGTGTAGGACCCGTCCCGCCCGCGGTACCGAAGGGAAAGCTCGTTGGTCCAGTCCGCGTCCTCCGGCTCCAACACAAGCTTGCCGGAAAGATCGTGCTCCTCGGTCAGCCGGTCGTCGTAGCGGGGATGCATGAGAAGCTCCCACGAGCCCTGCCACTCTAGGCTCGGCGTGAGGCCCGTCCAGCCGGTGTACGACCACTTGATGCTCCCGGAGATCGTCCGCTGCGTGCGTTCGATGGCCGGGCGGAACGCCTGGCCCACGGTGGCGCTCACGTCGAACCTGGTGTCGGTCAACCGGATGTCGCCGGTGAGACGTGCCTGACCGCTTGTTTCCCGCGCGGTGTGCCCATAGGTAAGCCGTAGGCGCGGGCGGAAATCAAGCTCCCCAAGTTCGATCCGGGACCAGCGAAAGTCGGTCGACGCCGAGCGCTCCCATCGCAGCTCTTCCCGTCCAATGCGGTTGCGAAGCGACTCGTTCCAGGTGACGGTCCAGCGGAGCAAGTCGATCTCCTCCTCCCACCGCACGGTGAGGTCCGCTCCCTGGTCGCCGGGGCGCCCGTCGGTCCGGTAGGGCCGGAACCCTGAAAGCTCGAACGTCCAGCCGGAGAACGGCACCACCTTGGTCGCGGCCTCCAGCTTGCCCGAGGTACGCCAGTCGGGCGCGCGCAGGTCCCCGGAGAGGGAGAGTTTCCCCGACCAGGTATCCCCAGGAAACTCCGCCCCGAGGCGGTAGCCCGACTCCAAGACGGACGGCGCGAACAACCCGTCGCTGGGGAGCCTGGGGGTGAGGCGCAGCGAGTAGGTGGGCCCGGGGGCCCACGACGCATCCAGCCTTCCGGCAAGCACGCTGGTAGGCTCGTCACGGGCGTCGCTCACCTCCCAGTGGGCGCGCACCCCTCCGCTCCAGTCGTTGTCCCCGTCGTAGTCGGCGGTGAAGCCGATCCGGTGCGTGTCGGAGAAGTTCCCGGCGCCGGGGGTGTCCTCCGTCCAGCCGGTGCTGGCGGTGAACCCCCACTTCCAAGGCCCGTCACCCCCTTGTGTCAGGCTCAGCTCGGCCCGGTGCACGGCCCCGTCGCGCGTGCTTCCGATCTCCTGGTAGTCGCTCCCGCGGGAACTTAGGGCAACCTGCCAGCTCCAATCGCCCACTTCTCGGGACAGGGCCAGCTTTCCGGCAAAGCCGACCGCCGTGTGCCCGATGCGGGGGATGTCCTCAAACCTCCCCAGGTCCTGCCCCTCGATCCGCGTTTCCTCCTCGGGGAAGCGCCGGGCCTCGCCGGCTTCGATCCGCCACAGGTCGAGCGCGAACTCGTCGTCGGCCGTCCCGCCTGCCCACAGGGCGTCGTCGCCGGGGCCGACGGCGGTCAAAGGCTCGTCCAACACCGGCTCGGGACGGTCCAACCGGTACAGGCCCTCCGGGCCGGCCATCCACAGCCGTCCGTGGCGGGCAGAAAGGGAGAGGAACTCGTCGTTCCGACGGTGGATGTCGACTTCCTCTCCACCGCGCACCTCCCGCACCCCGTACGATGTCGCCACATACAGCGCGCCCTCCAGGCGCGCCAGGTCGTGCACGGCGGTTCTTATTTCAGCGACGTGCGCCTGCCACGAATCCCCGTCCCACGCGTACAGGCCGGCGTCCGTACCCATGTACAACCGGTCCTCGGCCCAAAGGAGCGCCGCGGGGTCGACGTCGGTCGGCAGGTCCCCGAACGACCACTCATCGGTCTCCGTGGCATCGGCCGGGGAGAACCAGGCCAGCGAATCCTCGGTGACGACGTACACATGCTCGGGCCCGCGGGCAAGCACGAACGCCTCGTCCCCGGGCAAGCCTTGCTCACGGCGCAGGCGGCTCCAGGAGGCCACCCGGTCGAACGGCGACTCCTCGCTCAGGTCGACCACGGTTAGGCCTTCGTCGGTGGCGACGAGGAGCTGGTTACTTAGGGCCAGAAGGTCGCGCACTTCTTTCCCCCCCAGTCCTTCCCGGGCCCCGTAATGATGGAAAGCCGCCCCGTCGTACACGGTGAGCCCGCTTTGATGGCCGAACACCGTGTAGTCGGTATCGAGGCCTTCGGCCTCGGCGATCACGTTGATCCGATTGGGCAGGGCCAGCCGCTCGTTGTCCCACGGGGGGAACACGTTCTGCGAGCCGGCCATCACCAGCTCGTAGTCCCAGCCTCCCACGTCGCCCGATAGCCGCAGGCCGCCCACGGTATGCGTGTTGGGCATGGTGGGGCTCTCCGGTCGGGGCCGGCCGACGTCGGACGCCCGGGCCAGGAGCCCTTCCAGGTTGTCCGAACCGGGGACCGAGAAGCTAAACGCGACCGTGCCCCGCTCGTACTCGGTGGGCACGCCCAACGCGCCCCGCTGGCGCTCGAACTCCACCCGCAGCTCCTGGTCGGCGCCCAGAGCGGCGAACAGGATCAGCATCCCCACCTCGTAGTCGATCGTGTACTCGGTGCCCCGCTGCAAGCGCTCGCCATCGACGAACACCCGCTCCGAGCCGGGGATCACCGACAGCCCGAGCTGGAACACGTTGCCCTCGCGCTTGTAGTCGTACCGCGCCCGGAGCCCGGCGTTCTCCTCGAAGAACCTGTCGGGAAAGTCGAGGCGCACAACGCCCCGCTCGGGGAATAGCTTGTAGTCGTAGTCACCAAGCGCAGGATCGTCTATAGGTCGGAACCGCTGCTGGCCGGGGCGGCGCACGGTAAGCTCGAGGCTTCCCTCGATCACGTCCCGCTCGCCGAGGGAGATGTACCGCTTGCGCCGGGCGTCGGCGAACTGGTAGCGCTCCTCGTCCACCTCCAGGTGCGCGTAGCCCGTAAGCCCGTCCAGGAACTCCTGCTCCAGCTCCGAGCCCTCCACGAACGGATAGCGCTTGCGGTCCTCCTCAGGCAGGCCTTCCCTCGTGTTGTAGTCGCTGATCGCATCGCGGATCCGCCGCCGAAGGAGCACCTCGGGCGTGCTCCTGAGGAGCAATACGTCACCATCGTCGTCCAGGACCCAAAACGCCCCGCTTGCGAGGGGCTTGATCGGGGCGGCTTGGAACCCCTCGACCAGGTACCCAAGGTCGTACCGCCGGAGGAAGCTCTCCAGCCCCTCATCCACCCGGAACGTAAGCTCGACCTCGGAGAAGCCTTCCACGAACGGAACGCGCAGCCTGTAGTAATAGAGCCCAAGGACCGACTCCCCGTAGGGAGCAGGATCGCGCGGGTCGTCCGGGTCCAAATACGAGAAACGTTTCTCAGCCGTGGCCGATTCCCCGCGGAAGGTGCGCGTCTCGGAGATCCCCTGCTCCCGGGCGAACATGCCGCTCACCGTGTACTCATCGCTCGTGTAGGTGAGCTCCGCCCCGAGGAACTGCTTGCTCAGCATCCCAAGCTCCGCGTCGCCGGCCGACAGGTCCCCAAGCACCCCCGACCACGGCGGGCGGTCCATCCGGATCACAAGATCCTGAAACGCAGCCCCTTTGGAGTCGTCAAAGCTCGCTTCCAACGTCAGGAACCCCAGGGCGGTGCCCTTGATGTCGGCCCGCAGCGACTGGTCGAGCGTCGGTACCCCGGGGGTCAGGCCCACGCCCCGCAGCGCCTCGGAAGAACCAAAGCCCATCCGCAACCCAAACGTCTGCCGGCCGCTTATCTCCAGCGTGAAGTCGTCCGTTTCGACGACGCGCTCTACCTCGTCGGGCTCGTCGGGATCCTCGTCCAGCACATCCTCGACGGCCGGCTCCTCGTCAGGCAGTTCGCCGGGGAGCTCATCATCAGGCTCCTCGTGGGGCTCATCGTGGTCGATGTCAGCGTCGTCCATAGCATCGTCGGCAGGCTGCTCGTCGGGCCCGGCATCGGTCGTGTTCTCCGAAGCGGACGCCGGTTCCCCGTATTGCGTAAGCGGCTGCGCGGGATCATGGTCTCCCGCCACATCCACCGACAACGGACCCCACACCACAAACAAAAGTCCAACCACACATGCTGCTAACTGTTTCCCCATAGCTATGTTTGTCTCACCACCAGCGCTCGCGCGCAAACCCGCGCAGGCGAAGCTTGGGGCAAGCAGACTTCGCAGTCAAGGGCATCCGTTACCACACGGGGGCCATTGTGTGGCGACCTGGTGTGTGTAGGATGTACATGCGATGAACAGAACCATATCTATCAGGAATATAGTGGCCGCTACGATCCCCGCTGCGCTTCTGCTGTTGGCGGGCTGCGGCCTGCTAGAGGAAAGGCCCGACCCGCCCGATCCCCCTGCGGACGTGCGGGCAAGCCAAGACGAATACGCGGAACAGATCGTGGTCGTCTGGAGCGAGGTGGAGGGTGCCGACAGCTATCAGGTCCTCCGAGCGCGGAACGACAACGAGTACACACCCCTCGGCGATCCGGTGGACAAGACGCTCTACCAAGACACCGACGCCGTCAGCGGGAGCTACTGGTACAAGGTGGTCGCCTGCAGTGGGGGCGTGTGCAGCGTCGCATCGGAAGAGGCGACCGGGACCGCCGGAGCCGAAGGAGCGGCACCCCGTCCTCTCCCGCCCACCGGTGTCAGGGCAACGGACGGAAGCCACACCGATCGGGTCGTCATCTCGTGGGATGCTGTGTCGGACAACGCGGAGTATGTCGTATTCCGCTCACAGGAAAGTGCAGGCGGACCGTTCGAGGAGATCGGAACCTCCGACGGCACCACCCTGCGGGACACAGACGTCGAGCGCGGCCGGAAGTACTGGTACCGCGTGCGCAGCGAGGAGGAAGCGCGCAGAAGCATGAAGTCGGCGGTGACCACCGGCTACGCCCTGCCCGAACACCTCGACCACCTCGACTGAGAACAGCTACGCCCCGTTCACTGCCGGTGATGCCAGATGACATCCACGCCGCGGACGCGAAGCAGCGAGATGTCCCTCATTGCATCCGATGGGGCGTGTGTGTCGAGTTTCTCGTTGTCCCGAAGATCAACATGGTCTCCTTCGCCCAACCCACCGGCATCGCTGTTTTCCACCAGCGCGGAGATGTCGCGAATATCGTTTGCCTTCAATATCAGCTCTTCCAGCGCCAGCAGCCCGGCCAGCGGCGAGAGGTCGCGGATCTTGTTGAAGGCAAGGCGCAAGACCCTCACGTTGACCGCGTATTCAAGTCCGGTCAGGTCTTCAATCCCCCTGTCCGATGCATAGAGGGCCTCCAACGTAGCCATCGCCTGTTCGGTGATCGGTCCCTCATGGTCCTCCAGATTATCCCGTACCGCCTGTTCCAACTGCTCGTCGGGGAACACAACAACGTCAGGTACCGGGTCCGGATCAGGTTCAGGCGCCGGGAATATCCACCCACAGCCAGCCATCACCAGAAGCACAGCCCCTGTAAGTGCAGCCAAGGCCAGCCTACCGTACCTCATCCACCTCGTTTCCGTCACCCAACCGCTCCGCCAGCGCCACATACCGGCAACCCACCTCCCAACTAGAAGTCATACCAGTATAACAGATGCGGGGACAGGCCCCGTATAGAGCTAGGGGGGACTGTCCCCGTCTAGTTGATAAGGGGACAGGCCCCAACAGCGGGGCCCGTCCCAAGAGCCTTTCCCCGTGCCGCTTACCGCCGGATGTACACCGGTCCGCGGAACGTCCACGTGTTGCCAGCGCTCTCCACCACAGCCACGTAGATGAACGCCGTGCTGCGGAGGTTCTCGCCGTCCCACGTCAACTGATCCACGCCCTGGTCACTGAACTCCGCGACCTTACGGCCGGTCAAGTCGTACACCATGATCGTGAACCTGTCGGCAACCGCGCCCACAGGCTCCGCAATCAGGCTGAACGTGACCTCGTCGACGAGGAACTCAGGATCGATCTCGATCCCGGTCACGTCGTCGAGTACCGCCGCGGTCACCTGCGCCGTGTCGTCATCCGTCCGGTCTGCATCGGCCGGATCGACGTAGTCGACCGTCCAGGTTCCGAAGGCGAAGCCCTCAGGGATCTCGAAGCTGACCGCGAACTGGTCGTCGTCGTTCACCGCCGGGATCTCGTCCCAGCTTTCAACGACAGCGCCGTCCGCGTCACGGACAACCAGAACCTCGTCGTTGGCGATACTGCTAGCGCCCACGTACGCCGGCTCGGTGACCGTGATCGTCGCCTCGTCACCCACGATGTACGAGTTCTGGTCGAACGAGACCTGCGGATCGTCCACATCAACAACCGCGCCACGGACCCTGATGGTCTTGATGGCGATGTCGCTGTGGTTAGAAGGATCCTGGTAGAACGCCACGATCGTGTCGCCCTCGCGGCCACCCAGGTGCGTGTTCACCACAAGACCCGTGGTCGAGGTAAAGATGCCCGTGTCCGGTCCGGTCTCCATCAGGTCCACCGGCACAACTCTGCCGTTGCGCGGGTTGAAGATGAACACCTTCGCGGACCTGTTGTCCTGGAACTGGTCATCGTCGTCATCACCCAGGAAATCGCCCAGGATGTTCGTCTCGGTGCCCCAGATTGGCGAGGAGTCGCGGAACAGAGTTGAATCAGGCCTGTCCCACCGGCTGCTGATCCGCTCGGCAACGCGGCTGTCCTCGTTCTGATCGAGGTCGGTGAGCTCAAGGTAGATCTGGTCCGACGGCCGATACGTTTCTGCCTCGCGGCGCCGGCCGTCCAGCATTTTGATGTGGGTGTCCACACCGTCGAACACCTGGAAGTCGTACACCTGCACCGTATCGAAGGAAACGTCCCACGTGTAGTAGGGCAGGTCGCTCTGACCGCTAGACCGCGGATCCACAATGATGATCTCCGGCGGGATGTGGTTGCGCAGACCATCTCCACCTGTGCCCAACGCGGCCACGTGTTCAGGGTTGTAGCGGACTGAGTTGTAGCGGACGAAGATCGTGTCGGCGTTGAACGCCTGGAACCGCTGGTCATCGAGCTCCAGCTGGTAGCCACCTACGGCGTCCCACACGGGCTCCAGCCGCATCGCTCCAGAATGGGCAAACACTCCAGCCCCAGCCAAGATCTCATCCAGGTTCCAGTACTCGCTGTCGTCCTCGCCGTGGACGTCACACACATGCACCAGGACAGACTCCTGCAAACAATCGTCCAAGCTCTGCTTTCCGTCCTAGACGCGGAAGTACAGCCCGTCCTCACCAAGCCGAACCTCGTCTACCTTGTTCCCGTACCCATCGGTGATGGACACGCGAGACCGGGTGTACGGGCTGCCCACGCGTACCGTGGTCACCGCCATGTCCGAAAAGTCGTTCGGGTCAACGTAGTAGAAGGCGATCGTTGTCCCGGCTGGGAACCGCTGGAAGCCCAGCCGCGCCTGCAGCTGATCCAGCGAGCCAAAGTTGAACCGGAACACGCCCGTGTTCGTTCCCGTCTCCCGGGCGTAGAACACGGCGCGCGCTACCCCTGGCGGGCGCGCAACGTTCGGCTGATCATTCGCATGGCCTTCCGGATCCCAGTTGATCAGGCTCTTCTCAAGATCTCCAGTGCTGGGATGGGGATCGGGCTCAGGAGCCCAGCTCCAGAACCGTGGATCCTCGTCCGGATCGACCCCCTCGGGTGCCAGATCATGATGCGGGTACTGGATATAGCGCATGCTGTAGATGTTGTACCAGCGGATGGGATCGTTGAGCACCGGCATCAGATCGTCGTTCTTCTTCCCGCTGCCCGTGTTGCTGTCGCCCAACGGAGCCGCAAGGAGGGATCCCTCATCGATCGACGCTGTTCTGGCCCCCGTCCGCCCGGTTAACGTCTCCAGCTTCTGCCGCTCCGCGTAAGCCACGTCCTCGAACGTCTCGGCAGGGAAGTTTCGCGCCGGTGCCGGCCCAACAATCTTGTTCAGAAAGTCGTTGTCCGCGTCCGCACCGATCCCCACCGTCCATAGCTCGTAGCCGCTCTTTTCGAGTCTTTCGGCCGCTCTACGCGCGGCCCACTCCGCCAGCGGTTCCCCGCTAGGCCATGCGCCGCTAGGCACTGTGGGAACACCGTCGGTGAGCAGGTTCACCACCCCGCGCGCGTTGTCCGGTAGATCCTGCTTGTCCAGAAGCTGCCGTGCCCGGTCGAGCGCGTCGCCGGTGGCCGTGAGGCCAAACATGGGATCGGTCTCGATGCTATCCAGTGCGCCTTCCACAACCTGCCATGCGTGCTCCCAATCGGCCATGCTCTGGAAATCGATCAGGCGGTCCTGCTTCTCATGGCTGTAGCTTCCGTCCCATCCACTGAAGGAAAGAACAGCGATGTGTATCTCCCCGCCTCCCTCCACATAGGGGGGAACAACCTCCTGCAAAGCCGCCTTTATCCCGTCCAACATGATGCCCAGTTGACCGGTGTCGGCGTTCTGGGGCTGGTTGTACGGGCCATATGCGCCGAGCTCAGAGGCCTTCGCCTTGCCGTAGACGATGCTCTTGGACTCATCGATCACCAGAATGAGGTAGATCGGCTTCTCCGTGTTCACAAACGTCACCGTCGCGCTGTCTCCGGCCTCCACCGACAGCGTAACCTCGTTCGTCTCCTTTCCATTCACCGTACACGTGTAGTTGTCCTTCGTCGCTTCGGTGATCGTGTAGGTGCCCGGGGGCACGGTGAACGTCCTCTTGCCGCCGCCCGCAGCGACGGCAAACGAGCCGATCGGAGCCGTCCCAGCAAACTCCCGTGGCTCGCCGGGGATACTTCCCTCCACCTCTTTGATCACCGTGATCGTTGCCTCATCGGGGTTCGACGGAGGAGAAGGCCGTTCGATCGGCGGGTCCACACCGCCCGTGCGCATGAGCGCGCAGAAGTCCGTAGGAGAAAGAGGTTCATCCTCGTAGTACGGCTCAGCACCAGCGTTCACCGGATTCCAGCTCCCGGGATTCACGATGACAAAGAAGGGCACGAAGTCCGGCCGGTCGCTGGAGAGCGACTCGTCCTTGTCCTCGATCTCCACGATGATGTCCCCACAGCCGTAGTAGACCTCCTCCAGGCTGGTGGTCATCACGGCCTCCGTGCGGGCGATCTTCATCTGAGCCGCGCCCCACCGACCGTCAACCATGTCCTCGACCAGGACGACCAGCGTGTCGTTGTTCCCGAACCGCCCCGGCAGGTACAGGCTCCCATTTTCTTCGTATAGGAATTCGGCACCCTGGTAGGGGTATTCTTCCTCAAGATCGGGTCCGCCGAACTGGAACCGCTTGGCCACCCCGGTGTTCAGCCCGCTGGTCGGGGCAACAAGGCCTACGTCAGGCCTGGGAAATGTGAGCGGCATACCTGTGAACTCGACCTCGCTGTCCACGTAGTCCCAGTTGCCGTCGCTCCACACTTGGTTCGGCCCATCGGGACCCATATCCGTTACATGCTCAAACCCATACGCGATCCGCTCGGTGATGGTTCTGTCTCCCACCGGATACGGATAGCGATATTCGATCGGGTCCCAGGTAAACCGATCCCCCACGGGGATTCCACCCTGGTCCCAGATATATACGCCTTGGTCATAGCCTGTCTCCACAAACATGGCCTGCCTCTTTACATAGGCGCCCGTCTTGTAGTCGAATATGAGAACATTCGCCCGGAAGGAGTCCACGCCACAGGCCGACTTGAACGGATCCTCCACCGCTATGTAGAAGCGGCGCCCCTCCCAGATCTCGGTGATCACTCCGCCCGAGGCATCGGAGAAGTAAGCTTCAAAGGCCACCCCACTAGCCGACACCAGGGCGAAGATGACCATAGAAAGTATCCATCTGAAGTGCCATCTGTACATCCGCCCCACCCCCCTCAGGGTCCGCCCGCATCGCCAGGTACACTTGCCCTCTGCGAATGCGTGCGACGCGCTCTTTCCGAGCGTGTAATGCATTTAACACCCAGGCGTCACCCGTCTTCACGGAGATCGGTCCTCAAGGGTGGGGACATCGGGTACTGAACGGTGGGACAGAAACAAGGGGACAGGCCCCGTATGGTGCTAGGGGGACTGTCCCCAACTGGCTGACTGTGCCCATCTAGTTGATAAGGGGACAGGCCCCAACCGCGGGGCCTGTCCCCAAAGACCTGTCCCTTATATATACCGGGGGCGGGGTGTGGTCACCCGCCCCCGGTGGGCACAAGTTGTACCTAGGTCGCTTCTACTCTACGCCTACCGGCTCTTCTGCCATCAGCTCGCCAAAGTTGAACGAGGCTGACAGGACCAGGCTGTTGCCGATGTCCTCGCGCAGGATGTACGCCGCGTCGATGTTTAGCCCAGCGAACGCAACGCCAGCGCCCAGCGAGAAGTACGACTGCCCGAAGTCCATCTCCGGCAGCACGAGCCCGCCCCGGATGCCTAGGTTCTCGATCAGCGTGGCGTCGATCCCCATGCGGAGATCGTCCAGGCCGAAGTCCTTGTTCATCCTGGCGTCGGCAGCCAGGGTCAGGGCACCCTCCAACAGCGTGACACCCATGCCCAGCTGGTAGTTCGGGTCAACGGCCTCGCCCTCTTTGATCACGCTTCCGCCAACGTCCCGGGCAATGATCCCGACCTTAAACTCGTCGGTCACGTGCATCCCCAGGCCGATGTCGAAGCCAAAGCCGCTCTCGAGGTCACCCTCGTAGCCTTCCATGTAGTACTTGACGTTGACCCCAACGCCTACAATTTCCGCCAGATGCATGGCCACAGAGCCCATAAACATGTTCGCGGTGAACACGTCATCGGCGATATTCCCCCAGCTGGCCGCCAGCGAGAAATCCGCCAGCTTCATACCGCCAGCCACATACTGGTTGGGGAACAACCCGAACATGTTCGTTGTGGCGCCCGAGATCCAGGCTTGGTCAGCGTGCACCAACCCAGACGGGTTCCACAGAGCCGCAGAGCCGTCATCGGCCAGCGCCGTGAACGCGCCGCCCATCCCCAGGGCTTTCGCCCCATGGCCAGCTTGGAACCCAATTGCTCCCTCATAGGCCCCGAAGGCCATGCAGGCGACCGCCCCTGCAAGCAGCACTGTCAAGATCGCCTTCATCTTCGTCTTACCCCCTTGCCTCTTTATATATCCTTAGAGGTCTGGCGGGGCCGGGACCTTGTTAGGCCCCGGCCCCACAACGCCTCGTTTCTTACCGTTTTATGTAGACCGGTCCGCGGAGCGTCCACACGTTGCCGTCGTCCTCCACCACAGCCACGTAGATGTAGGCCGTGCTGCGGAGGTTGTCGCCGTACCAGGTCAGTGTGCGGGTGTCGGTGTCGCCAAACTCCGCAACCTTCCGACCCGTGAGGTCGTACACCATGATCGTGAACCTGTCGGCAATCGCTCCTTCAGGCTCCGTGATCAGGCTGAATTCGGCCCCATCGGCGCTCACGAACTGAGGATCGATATCGATGCCGATAACATCCTCAATGGGCAGGACGTCGGGCCCGACTTGCGCCGAGTCATCATCCGTCCGCGTCGGATCCACCGGATCCACGTACTCTACGGTCCAGGTTCCTTCCGCGTAGCCCGCCGGGATCTCGAAGGTGACCGCGAACTGATCGGCGTTCGCCGACGGGATCCTGTCCCAATCCTTGACCCGCGTGCCGTCCGCATCCCGCAGGACCAGCGCGTCGTCGCCCATGATCTCCGCGACGCCGGAGTAGGTCGGATCGGTGACGGTGATCGTCGCCTGGTCGCCCACTTCGTACGTGTTCCTGTCGAAGCTGACCTGAGGATCCACAGGGTCGGCAGCCTTGACGCGGATGGTCTTGATGGCGATGTCGTGGTGGTTAGACGGGTCCTGGTAGAAGGCGACGATCATGTCGTCCTCCCGCGCGGCCGCTCCAAGGTCGGCTACCGTAATGCCGGTGGTCGACCGGAACACGCCGGTGTCCGTTCCGGTCTCCATGAGGTCCACGGCCTGCACACGACCCGTCCGCGGGTTGAAGATGAACACCTTCCCCGGGCGGATATCGGTGTTGGCAAACTGGCCGCCCAGGAAGTCACCCAGGACGTTGGTCGTCTCGCCCCAGATCGGCGACGAGTCACGGAACCAGGGGTTGTCAGTCGGCCTGTCCCACCGGCCGCTGATTCGCTCGGCAACCCGACTGTCCTCGTTCTGATCAAGGTCAGTGATCTCAAGGTAGATCTGGTCCGCCGGCCGATACGTGCCGACCTC
>PXEP01000227.1 GCA_003566155.1 Candidatus Acetothermia bacterium
AGCTGATAAGGGAGCACTTGCCACACTTCCAGGTCCGCGAGCTTGGCTGCGGTGATAAGCGAGGCCGAGAGCGGGTACACGATTAGCAGGGCGTGGCGGAACCACACGTTGGCCGCCGCCCGCACATCGGCCGGCGCACCGCCGGCGCGTTCCACAAGCGGCGCTGACAGGAGCGCTCCCCCGGGCATGGGCAGCATCCCTAGTAGTGCCGGGGACACTCCAACGAAAGCCTGGCGGGGGATGCGCATGTTGTTGACCAACGAGTCCATCCGGCCTGTACGCTCGAGGGTTCCGCCGATGAGCGGGATAATTGACACCGCCAGTCCCAGCAGCATGACCGAAGGATCGGCGAACACCCTTCCCACGGCGGAGGCCAGTTCCCCCAATGGAAGCGTAAACAAACCCAATACCAAAGCGGCACCGAACATGGCCATCCAGAGGCTCCAGCGAGCCATTACCAGCAAAAACACTAGGGAAAACGAGAAACCAATCCAGGCAAAGGTCATCGGCTCAATCGGCAGGCGCGAACCGGGCAATGAAATGCCGCAGCGGGCCCTGTCCTTCCACAAGCTGCATACCTGGGACTGTTTCTTTCCTATCGCGGACCCTGCACAGCGTATCGACCACCCACTGTAGATGCTCCTGGCAGTACACCCGGCGCGGTATGGCCAAGCGCACCAGTTCCATGCGTGCCGCGTCTCCAAACATCACCGAGCCTACCTCTACCGCGCGGACGCCCCCTTCGGTGTACAGGGCACAGACCAAGGACTGCCCCGGGTACTTCTCCCGTGGGATATGGGGAAGCAATCGACTTGCGTCCACATAGACGGCGTGCCCGCCGGGGGGCCAGTAGACCGGAATGCCTTCCTCCGCGAGTTGCTCGCCGAGCCAGCGCACCTGTCCGACCCGTTCCCTGAGATACGGAAGCTCTAATGCCTCCCGCAATCCGATGGCCAGAGCGTTAAGGTCGCGTCCGGCGAGCCCGCCGTATGTGGGGAATCCCTCGGTCAAAATGAGTTTCTCCCGGCACCGGGCAAAGCCCTCCGGGTCACGCAGGGCGATGAACCCCCCGATGTTTCCCAACCCGTCCTTCTTGGCAGACATCAAACATCCGTCGACCAGAGAAAACAGCTCCCGGGCGATGTCCGGGATGCTGTGGTGGGCGTAGCCGTCCTCCCGCTGGTGAACAAAAAAGCAGTTCTCCCCGTAGCGGGCGGCATCGAGCATAAGCGGGATCCCGTGCTGGCGGCACACGCTAGCCACCGCTTTCACATTGGCCATCGATACCGGTTGTCCGGCCGCGGTGTTGTTGGTGACCGTTAGGAACACCACCGGTATCTTTCGGGCGCCGACCTCGTCGATGAGAGAGCGCAACCCGTCGACATCCATGTTCCCCTTGAACGGAAGATCCACGTCGGGGTCCATCGCCACAGCCTCGGGTAGATCGTAAGGCCGTCCTCTCTGGGCGAGGACATTGGCGCGGGTCGTATCAAAGTGGGTGTTGTTGGGCACAACGTCGCCGCGGGAAAGCACCGTGGAAAAATATACGTGCTCCGCGGCCCGCCCCTGATGGGTGGGCAAGACATAGTCCATTCCAGTGATCGACCGCACGGTGTCGCGGAAAGCGGAAAATGAACGTGATCCTGCGTATGACTCGTCTCCCTGCATCAGGGCTCCCCATTGGGCATGCGACATAGCTCCGGTTCCCGAGTCGGTCAGAAGGTCGACGTAGATATCGTTCGACTCCAGGCGAAATACGTTATGGCCCGCCTCAACCAGGCGGGCTTCCCGCTCGCCACGCTCGGGCAAGCGAATGGGTTCGACGACCTTTGACTTATAGGCCCTTGGCCAACCAGCGCCCATGGGAGCCCAATCATACGGGAAAACTCATTGGTCTACCAGTTTTAACCGGTGGCATGCTCACGGAGAGGGGGCACCACGAAGTACCCCTCACACGCTTCCGGTGCCTGCAGCAATGCTTCCTTCTGGGAAAGCGAAGGGCTTACTGTGTCATCCCTACAGGTCTCCACCGGCTGCGCGGCCCGCGGGAGCGGGAGGGTTCCTTCGGTGTCGAGTTTCTCGAGGCTGCGAAAACGGAGCAGGACCCTCTCTATCTCCTCACGTAACTCCTCTTTCTCCGTGGAGGTCAGCCGCAGCCCAGCCGACTCCTCCAGGCGGCGCATCTCATTATCGTCGACCATGGTCACACCCCCAGAAGCTGCAACGTGTCGCCGAACCGCCTGTCGACTTCCGCGCACAGTTCGGGCGGGGTTCCCTTGCTTGCCAGGTCCTGCGCTTCCTTGCGTGCCGCCTCCAGAAGAGGCAAGTCTCGCACCAGATCCGCAACCTTCAGTCTAGATGCGAATCCGTGCTGCGCTGTGCCAAGCACGTCGCCGGGGCCGCGAATCCTGAGGTCCTCTTCGGCGATATCAAAGCCGCTTTCCAGATCGCGCAAGGCCATCAACCTCCGCCGCCCTTCCTCGGTGGCCGGGTCGGCTATAGCGAAGCAGAAGGCCGGTTGGCCGGCCCGTCCGATCCGGCCGCGCAGTTGGTGAAGCTGGGCCAGTCCGAAGCGGTCCGCATGCTCGATCACCAAAAACGACGCATCTGGGACGTCAAGGCCCACCTCCACCACCGAAGTGGCCACGAGCAATCGTACCTCGCCGGCACGAAACATCTCCAGCGCTCCCTGCTTGTCCTGTGCCGGCATGCGGCCGTGGACCAGGGCCACCTGGGTCTCGGGAAAGCGATGAGCGAGCTCCTCGCGTGCCCGGGTGGCGTCGCGGAGGTCGAGCTCCTCTGATTCGGCTACCAGTGGGAACACCACGTACCCGCGGCCTCCCGCCGCCAGCAGGGAACCGACCTTGTCGTACACTGCCTCACGCCGGGATTCGGACACCCACGTGGTACTCACGCCGGATCGCTCGCGGGGCATTTCATCAAGAACGGAGATGGAGAAGCGGCCGTAGACTGTCAACACCACTGTGCGCGGTATCGGGGTCGCGGACATGACCAGGATATTGGTGTCCTTACCCTTGGACTCCAGCTGTGCCCTCTGTATGACCCCGAATCTGTGTTGCTCGTCGACCACCGCCAGCCCAAGGTCGTTGAACGCCACATCCTCCTGCAGCAGGGCGTGGGTTCCCACCACCACCGGTACCTTCCCCTCGCTGAGTTCCTCCAGCAGGCGCGTGCGTTCTTCGGTCGGCATTCCCCCCACGAGCAGCTCAACTCGCAGCCCCACTTTCCCCAGCATCTCACTCAGTACCAACGAATGCTGGTGGGCTAGGATTTCCGTGGGTGCCATGACCGCGGTCTGCGCACCGGCTGAATGTACCGCCACCGCCGCACCTGCAGCCACTGCGGTCTTCCCCGAGCCCACATCCCCCTGAAGCAGTCGCCACATGGGGCGCGGGGCGCGGAGGTCGTTCTCTATCTCTTGGAGGGCCCGTCTCTGGGCATGGGTGAGGGTGAATGGCAAAGCTTGGACAAATTGCTCTACCTCTTGGGAATTTACCTCCAGGGTGCGCTGCGGCGCGCGCGCTTCTCCCTCCTGCATTGACAACCCCAGCTGCAGCAGAAACAGTTCCTCGAACGCAAGCGTGCGCCGGGCCGCCTGGAATTCGGCCGGGCCGTCGGGGAAATGGATCTTGTGCACGGCCTCACGTCGGGGAAGCAGTTCCAGGCGCCGTCGTACCTGCGAGGGGACAAGCTCTCCCAGAGCATTTCCCCGCAGCCGGAGGTTGCGGCTGATGAGATTGCGAAGCACAGGTTGGCTAAGGCCCTCCGTGGCGGGGTAGATTGGCACCCACCTTCCGGTGTGGAACTTATCTCCAGCCCTTTCCCACACGGGGTTCTCCATCTGAAGTTCCGCGTAGCGCACCTGGGCCTTGCCGAAGAATGCGTAGCGTTGCCCTTGCTTGATTTCCTCCCACATCCATGGTTGGTTGAACCAGATGGCAAACAGCACGCTGCCGGAGTCCTCTACGGCGACTTTGATGAGCTCTAGGCCTCGTCGCACCCGTATGCGCGACTTGGCGCGTACGATCCCTTCCACGGTTGCGCTCATCCCGTTGGACAGCTCGTTGATGGACATCTTCTGCGAACGATCCTCAAGCCGTCTGGGGAAGAAGAGAAGAAGATCCTCCACCGTGTCTACTCCTAGTCGCCGCAACTGCTTGGCTCGACGCGCGCCCACTCCCGCCGCCTTCTCCACGGGCTCTCCGAGCGGGGCTGTGTCTACGCTTGCATTGCCATCCTCCAACTCTGCCACCAGCGCCTCCAGTTGGTCCACGATGTATTGTCGTTGTTTCGGCGGATGGTCACTGTAGCCCGCAGCCAGGTGTAGCCCCTCGGGAAGATGTTGGGAGATGAAGGGTTGCAGTCCCCCTACTACAGCGGTATCCGTATACCCCTTACGCCGTTCCAGTGCGAGGACCTTTCGCACCACAGCCAAGCGCTCGTCGAGGTTCCGCTGTTCAGTTGTGCCCATGCGCAGTCCGGACTATAATAAGCGTTCTCAAGAAGCGACGCGAGGTGAATGCCCGATGGTCCGACTCTACCCAGATCCTTGCCTGCGCGTGCCCGCGCGGCCGGTGACCCCTGGCGCTCCCGGGGCGAGAGAGGCAGCTCGTTGCCTACGGGAGGCGTATGCCCAGGTCGAGGGGCTGGGATTGGCTGCCCCCCAACTGGGGTTGGAAAGCCGTGTGGTGCTTGTGGAGCTCGGGCAAGAGAACATGTTGCTTCTGAACCCGAGGATCACATACCGTTCTCAGGAAAGGGTGGTGGATACCGAAGGGTGCCTCTCGTTCCCGGGGCTGCATGCGGGTGTCGCCCGGGCTCGCGAAGTTACGGTAGAAGCTTTGCTGGAGGATGGGTCTCCGGTAGAGCTTTCCCTGCAGGACTTGGAGGCGCGGGTAATCCAGCACGAGATCGATCATCTGGACGGAATACTGTTTGTGGACCATCTCCCTCCTCGAATCAGGGAACAGCTGCTGGCAGGGTACAAGGCCCAACGAGAGGAGGAGCCTTCGCACACAGCATGAACGCCAAGCTGATCTTCGCAGGAACCGGCCGGTTTGCCGTGCCTGCCTTGCGGGCATTGTCCGAGAACTATCAGGTGGTCAAGGTCGTCTCCCAACCGCCGCGCCCGGCGGGTCGTGGGCTAAGGTCTTGCCCAACAGACGTGTCCCAGGAAGCGCAGGCACTTGGGCTTTCCCTGAACACTCCCCGGTCGATAAACGCCGACCACGTGCGTGACGAGCTCCAAGAGCATGAGCCCGACCTCATGGTGGTCGCAGACTTTGGACAGCTCTTAAAGCGCAAGGTACTGGATATCCCCCGGAAAGGGTGCGTCAACGTGCACGGTTCCTTGCTTCCCTTATGGCGCGGGGCAGCTCCTATCGCGCGGGCGGTGATGAACGGCGACCGTGAGACCGGTGTCACTACCATGTTGCTCGACGAGGGAATGGATACCGGCCCGATTCTACTCCAGCGGCGGACCCAGATCGGGGAGGAGGAGTCAGCCGAAGAACTAGAGCTACGGTTGGCGGAGATGGGGGCGGAGCTTGTTGTGAACACAGTTCACGGGCTGTTGGAAGAGTCGATCTGCCCTACCCCTCAACCGGAAGAAGGGACAGTGGCACCCAAACTGTCCCGGGAGGAGCGATGGGTGGACTGGTCACAGGACGCATGGACCATCCACAACCACATTCGGGGGACGCAGCCATGGCCGGGTGCGGCCACCGAACTGAACGGCCTTAGTGTGAAGCTACTGCGCTCCCGAGTGACTGACCTCGACCCCGCCGATTACCCGCCCGGCACTGTGCTGCCGGTTAAGAACAGGCTTCTTGTAACCACCGGTGACGGAGTGTTGGAGCTGCTCCGAGTGCAGCCGGAGGGGTGCCGGCCTATGGGCGGGCAAGCGTTCCAGGCCGGCTACTGCCGCCGCGAGGCGGTTCGATTAGGGCCGTGCGCTTCGTAGCCCCGCGATTAGCCTTGCGCCATCTGGGGTTTCCAAATCCAAAGGCCCGCCGCTGCCACAAACGCTAGCGCTGCGCCGAAGAAGAACGGGGCCCCCGGGCTTACGGCCTGCCATAGCGCCCCGGCGATCACTGAGGCCGGCAGGCTCAGCGCGCCGATCACTGTGCTGTATGCTCCGTAAGCTGTCCCGCGCAAATGGGCAGGCACAAGATCGGCTACCAAGGCCTTTGCTGTGCCGAAGGCGATGCCATAGTATGCTCCGTAGGCTGCATACAGGATCCACATATTCCACGTGCGGCCGGCGAGGCCGATCCCCAAATAGATAAACGCATACCCAAGCCACCCACCGATGATGATCGCCTTGCGCGGCACGCGGTCGGAGAGGGCTCCCGCAGGGGTGGAAAGCAGCGTGTACACGAGATTGAACACCACCAACATCCCAAGGATGCCCACGACGCTTGTTCCCAGGTCCTGGGCTCGAAGCACGAGGAACGCGTCGGCCGAGTTTCCCAGCTGGAACAGACCTACGATGGCCAAGAACACAGCGAACGAACGCCCCAGCCCCCGGAAACCCACCTGGGGCCGTGCCCCCGCCGCTGGCTGGCGGGCCTCACGCGCCCCCAGGGCCAGTATCAACACCGCAACGACCGCGGGAACCAAACTGATCAGGACTACAGTGCGGAACGTACTGGCCGTGAGCTGCTGGGCACCGCCCTGGGTCACCCACACAGCGAGGAGCGCCCCCAAGATTCCCAGCATCGCGCCGCCGGTGTCGGCCGCGCGGTGAAAGCCGAACGCAAGACCGCGGTCTTTCTGGTCGATGGAGTCGGCGACCAGCGCGTCGCGGGGCGCGGTGCGGATCCCCTTTCCCACGCGGTCTGCCCAGCGCGCGCCGGCCACGGTGGGCCAAGCTCCGGCCAGGTAGAAGAACGGCTTCGCTGCCGTGGACAGACCATAACCGACCACCGCCAGCCACTTGCGTCGCTGAACCAAGTCTGAGAACCATCCTGAGAACACCTTAAGCAGCGATGCTGTTGACTCGGCTACCCCTTCGATCAGGCCGATCACCGCGGTCCCCACCCCCAGGACGTTGGCCAAAAAGAGGGGGAGGAGGTTGATGATCATCTCGCTGGAGATATCGGTGAAAAAGCTTGTCAGGCTAACTG
>PXEP01000134.1 GCA_003566155.1 Candidatus Acetothermia bacterium
CCTTGGCCGCACATCCCGATCGCCACCAGGTAGCCCCGCGGCTCGTCCAGCCAGCCCACCAGCGGCGAGCCGTCCGGGGTCATAGGATATAGCCCCCGCCAGGTGCGCCGCACCCGCAAGCGGCCCAGCCGAGGCATCAAGCCTACCATACGGCGGGACACCTCGGGTAAAAAGCGGCTTGTCTCTCGCCGGTCCTCACCCCAGATCGGGGGATCGGGGGTGATGCAAAAGGTGAGCTGCCCCGTGGCCAGCTGATGGAAGTAGAAGTTGGCCGAGCCAGGAACGGGACGGATATCGACCACCATCGGATCGAGGAAATGCGCCACCGCCTCGGTAACCCCCGCCTCGTGGGCGTCCGGCCACACGGGATGTTCGTGGCCGACCATGAGCCCCACCCGCCGAGCCCACGGGCCGGCGGCGTTCACGACCACCGGCGCGCTGTAGCGCCCCTTGTCGGTGACCACACCGCGCACGCGGCCCTTGTCGACCATGATGTCGGTGACCTGCTCGCGGAAGCGAAATTCGGCCCCGTAGCGCTGGGCCTGTTCACAATAGGCATGACCGGCAAGCAAAGGCGAGCAGTGCCCGTCGTGTGGGGCGTACGTGCCACCGCGGAGCCCCCGCGGCTCGAGGTCTGGCACGATCCCAAGTAGCGCGTCGGCGTCGTACCAGTCGATAGCAAGACCCTGGGCGTGCTGCACCTTCAGGAGCTCTCGTAGCTTGCGCTCTTCCTCCTCTCGGTAGGCCACGAACACATAGCCACCTTCCCGCCATTCGATGTCGTGGCCGTAAGCTTCTTGCCAGGAGGCCATGATCTCCAAGGTACGCAGGCCAAGGCGGATCTTGGCCGGATCGGAATGCGTGGCCCGGACCCCGCCGATGGCCGCCTTGTTGGAGCCCTGGCCTTGGCTGGGGAGACTGTCGATAACGAGCACCTTGAGCCCGTCCCGGGCCATGGCCAATGCAGCCGGGGCGCCCACGCTGCCCGCGCCGATGATGATGACATCGTAAGAGACAGGCTTGTGGCTTGTGGCGTGTGGCTTGTGGGACAGGCTGGCGTGTGGCTTGTGGCTTGTGGCTTGTGGAGAAAGCTGGCCTTCGGCACATAGCCTGTGGCGTATGGGATGCAGCCGCGGCGGCATCAGCGAACACCTCCCGCGTGCTGACTCACACCAGGTGGCAGACGAGTTTCGTAACGTCGCAAACAAGCTGCGACGCTACGGGAACAAAGAAGGTTCCCCAACCCTGACTTGTAGTTCGGACTGACGACGCATGAAAGATGCGACCAACGTGGCAGACAAGCTGCCACGCTACACGATGGGTTGTAGCGTCGGAGCTTGTCTCCGACGTTCGATCGGGGCTCGTCCCCGACGTTCCGCCTACGCATCGTCCGCCTCCTCGGTATGGGCGCCGGCGAACAACGCCAGCGGCACCTCCACAAACAGGGGGCGCTGCACAAACGGGGTCACCTCGTCCTCGGCAAAGCCTTCCTCTCGGAACAGGCGCTTGATGAGCGTGCTGCAGGTCTTCCCCCCACAGGCGCCCATCCCCGCCCGCGTAACGGCCTTGATCTCGTTCATATCGCGGTAGCCGCGGCGGATGAGATCGCGGATCTCCCGAGCGGTGACCCGCTCGCAGCGGCACACGATCTGCGCGTCGGTAATCGGCTCGGCGGCCTCCGGAAGGGGAGCACTGGCCCAGGGGCCTTGCATGCGCACGCCGGCAAGCGCTTTGGCCAGGGCCTTGGGCGCCCGCAGCTTGAGGAGCACCGTGCGGTCGTTCTTGGGGATGGTTCGCACATCGGTGACCTCGACCTCGCCGAGCTCATCGCCTTCCACATCCACGCCGGTCATCCGATCCCCCGGCGCGATTGTCTCCCCGGCAAGTTCATAAGCCATGGTGACGGTGGGGAAGTTCTTGTCTTGACGGTAGTCAACCAGCGTAATCGCAAGCCCCGGGCAGATCACCACGCACTGCTCGCAGCCCAGGCAGCCCCTGTCGGAGCTGTCCCCGAGGAACTCGGGCACCCGGCGGATGTCCTCCCCTTCGATATGGATGAGCGCTTGCGGGCACACGGTCGCACACGGATTGCAGGGGATCTCCTCGGTGCAGTGGATCACCGGGACCACGCCGTGTTCGGTCTCCGGCGGGCGGCGGTCGACGCGTTCCCCGGGAGGAGATTTCAGCACCTCGGCCATCCGCTCCCACTCCACAGGGATCTCCTTGTCCTCTGCTTCCAACGCACGGGCGACCTTTCGGCCGGCGATCTTCCCCGAGAACATGGCCGCCGACGCCTCGGCGATCTCCTGGGCATCGCCGGCCGCGAACGCCGGCAGCCCGTAGTTGCAGGCAGCCTGGTAGAACTCGTCCACCGGGTCCAGTCCGACGGCGATGAGCACCGTATCGCAGGCAAACGACCGCTCCGTCCCCGGGATGACCTGGAAGCTTTCGTCGATCCGGCCGATGGTCACCGACTCCACGTGCCTGTCCCCTCGGGCCGACAGCACCGTGTGTGACGTGTAGATGGGAACACCCAGGCGGGCCAGCTTGTCCCGATGGACCTTGTAGCCCCCGCACCGGGGCAGGGCCTCGCACAGGCCCACGACCTCGATGCCGGCTTGCAGGGCGTGGTAGCCAGCGATCAACCCTACGTTCCCCCCGCCCACGATGAAGAGGCGGTCCGCGGCTTTGACAAGATCGCGGTTCACCAGGGTCTGGAACGCCCCCGCGCCGTACACACCGGGCAGGGTGTTTCCGGGGAAGGCAAGCGACCGTTCCCGCGCCCCGGCGGCCACGAGCAGCGCCTGGGGCACCACCTGCACGTAGCGACGGTTTTCTTTCAGCACACCAACCACCCGATCGCTGTACACGGCAAGCACCGTCGAGTTCAGCCACACCTCCACGCTCGGCTGGCCTGAGAGTTCTCCTTCCAGCCTGCGGGCGATGTCCGTCCCGCGCGTTCCGGCGTATACAGCGTCCGTGGAGCCGAAGAAGCGATGCGTCTGCAACACGAGCTTCCCGCCAAGGCGGTGCTTGTCGTCCACCAGGAGCGTCTTCACGCCCCGACGGCCGAGCTCCAGGGCGGCGGACATCCCCGCCGGACCTCCCCCGATCACCAGCACCGGGACCTCTATCGTTTCCACTTCCCCAAGGTCGGGTGATCGACTGGGTACGGGGAGCTCCGGAAGACCCTCCACGGGCTCCACCGCCATCCCCGCTCGCACGAGCTCCATGCACCCCTTCACCGGCACACCGTCGGCGATGACCATGCATTGGGCGCACTGGCCGTTGGCACAGAACAGGCCCTGCGGGGCGCCGTCTTTCGGGTGATGGCCGAACACCCTGATCCCCGCCGCGTAGAGTGCGGCGGTGATCGTCTCCCCTTCGTGGGCTACCAGCTCTTTCCCTTGGAAGGTGAACCGGAGGTTCTTCCCCCGCTCCACCGGCAGGATCGGATGGTCGTCTAGGCGCATTCTCTGTTGGTCCCCTCCTTTCTAGATCATAGCCCGAACCTGGCTTCTCCGAAACCAAAGTCTTGGCCATTTGCATTCCTGCAGGCTTATTCGCGGCGGAGACAAGCGCCGCCGGACAGCCCGGGGGGTCGATACCGGTCCCTCCCTGAGTGGTAGCCGGGCAGCTTGTCTGCCTCGTCGACCGCGGCTGCGCCTCAGGTTTGGGGGCATAGGACCTCGGCAGGTGCCGTGGGCCGTTTCCTGTTACGATCTCCCTATCTACAGAGGGTCACACGAACGGAGGTCGAAAGCGTGACAGATGAAAAGGCATTCTTGAAGAGGTTCTTGGACGCCCCTAGCCCGTCAGGGTTCGAGGAAGGGGCTGCGCGGCTGTGGCGGGAGGAGGCAAGCGGGTTCGCCGAGCGGGTGTGGGTGGACCAACACGGAAACTCGTTCGCCTCATACAACGAGCAAGGTACCCCCCGGGTAATGCTGGCCGGTCACGTCGACGAGATCGGGCTCATGGTCTCGTACATAGATGACAAGGGCTACATCTACGTCCGCGGAATCGGCGGCTGGGACACACAGATCCTCCCCGGCCAACGGCTGTGGATCCAAGGCGCGGAGGGGCCGGTGCTCGGCGTGCTCGGCCGCAAGCCGATCCATCTTCTGGAGGATGAAGAGCGCAAGAAGGTGGTCAAGATTAAGGAACTGTGGGTGGATATCGGCGCGGATTCGAAGGAAGAGGCGGAAAAACGCGTCTCCATCGGCGATCCGGCCGTGCTTGCCCACAGCGCCGAAGCTCTGGGGGACAAGCTCCTGGCCGCCCGGGGCACCGATGATCGCATCGGAGCGTACGTGGTCATGGAGGCCCTACGCAAACTCCAATCGCTCAAGCCTCACGCGTCCACGTTCGCCGTGGCCACCGTGCAGGAGGAGATCGGTCTGCGAGGCGCCCGCACGAGCGCGTTCGGCATCGACCCGCAGGTTGGGATCGCCGTGGACGTCACGTTCACCACGGACACCCCGGGAACCGAAGGAGATAAGAAGCGCCTCGGGGAGATCACCTTGGGCAAGGGGCCCGTGCTCTCCCGCGGCCCGAACGTAAACCATAGGCTGTTTGACATGCTGCGGGACACCGCTCGCCGGGAGAACATCCCCGTGCAGATCGAGGCCGCACCAGGAGCCACAGGAACCGACGCCAACGCCATCCAGCTGACCCGCGCGGGGGTGGCCACGGCCATCGTGTCGGTACCCAACCGCTACATGCACACGCCCTGCGAGGTGATCGCCTACAACGACGTTGATCACGCAGCCAGCCTCATCGCCCATACAGTGGCCCGGATCGACGAAGAGACCGACTTCCTCCCCGGCTAGCGGTAAGGGGGACAGTCCCCGGCAGTTGGTGTAGGGGGACTGTCCCCCTTGTATCGAGCAGTGGACAACCTTAGCATATATGTCGCCCACATATAGGAGTGGGTTGCCTGTATAGGAGGGCGACATGATGTGTGCAGGAGAGCTTCACAGCCAAGAGCAGCATTGCTGCACACCCGGTTGCCGCGTGCACGGGATGCTGCAGCCCTGGCTGCTCTTGCTGTTACACGAAGGGCCGAGCCACGGGTATCAACTGCTGGATAGACTGCGCCGTGACGGGCTAGCGTCTGACCCCGACCCGGGGCTCTTATACCGGACGCTACGGCAACTGGAGGAGGAAGGCATGGTTGTCTCCTCGTGGGATACCACAAGAAGCGGCCCTGCTCGCCGGCGGTACGAGCTTAGCCCGGAAGGCTTGGATTACCTGCACGCGTGGGTGGGGGAGGTAGCGCGTGTGCGCAATCAACTGGACCATTTCCTCAGCGCATATGCGCAGTCGTTCCCTCCCCAAGCCGTCAACCCCGAAGGAAAAGGAGGTGACTAACCACCATGTATCACGGAGCACACACGTGCTGCTGCTGCGGCCACACACCGATAGCCCACCGATGCGCTTGCGGCCATCACGGAGGGCATCACGGGGCTCACCGGTGTAGCTGCGGCTGCCATACACCGATGGCCCACGGATGCGCTTGCGGCCAACACGGAGGGCATCATGGGGGCCACCACGGAGGAGGCTGCTGCACAACACAAGGACATCATCAGGGAATCGGATGGCGTCGGTTTACCAGTCGCGCAGAGCGCGCACAGGAGCTGGAAACCTACCTGAGCGAACTCAAGGCCGAGGTCCAAGCTGTGGAGGAGAAGCTAGCCTCCATGCGTTGATGTGTGGGGGGACAGTCCCCGGTAGTTGAGGTGGGGGGACTGTCCCCCTAGCACACCGGACGGGGACTGTCCCCTTTCCTTGTGATACCATCCCCCAAAGCCACAAGGGGGTGTCATGATCCAGGGAAAGGCGTGGAAGTACGGGGACAGCGTCAACACAGACGTCATCTTCCCGGGCCGCTACACCTATGCCCGTATGGAGCCTGAGGAAATGGCCAAGCACGCGCTGGAGGACTTGGATTCCGATTTTGCTGAAAACGTCAAGGCGGGCGACGTCATCGTCGGCGGACGGAACTTCGGCTGCGGCTCCTCACGCGAACAGGCAGTTACGTGCCTGAAGTCCGCCGGGGTGGGGGCGGTGATCGCCAAATCGTTCGCCCGGATCTACTTCCGCAATGCGATCAACTCGGGACTTCTGGCCCTGGAGCTTCCGGAGGCGGTGGATGCGATTGAACACGGCGACGCGGTGTCTATAGATCTTGAATCAGGCGTCCTCACCCACAAAGATGTCGAGTACCGCTTCCCCCCGCTCCCTCCGACGGTACGGGAGATTCTGGACGACGGCGGACTTGTTCCCCACTTGAAGAAGAAGCTAACCAAGGAGGCATGAATGGCCAACTATCGTATCGCGTATCTCCCCGGCGACGGGGTCGGACACGAAGTATTGGAGGCAGCTCGGTCGGTGTTGGATGCCGTGGGTTTCCAGGCCGAGTACGTCCCGGGCGATGTTGGATGGGAGTTCTGGCGCAAGGAAGGAAACCCCCTACCTGAACGGACGGTGGAGATCCTGAAGAACACCGATGCGTGTCTGTTCGGGGCGATCACGTCCAAGCCCAAGGAAGAGGCCGCCCAGGAGCTCGCTCCCGAGCTCAGGGACAAAGGCTACGAGTACAGTAGCCCCATCGTCGGCCTGAGACAGTTGTTTGACCTTTATGCCAACGTGCGGCCGTGCAAGGCGTTCCCCGGAAACCCGCTGAACCTTCGCGACGACATCGACTTGGGGGTGTTCCGGGAGAACACCGAAGGCTTGTACGCGGGGGTGGAGTTTCATCCGATTCCGGAGCAGGTGAGCAAGACGCTGGCCGCTCATTCGCCGAAGATGAAGCGCTTTGCCGACAAGCCCGCCGACCAAGTAGCCCTGTCCTGCCGGATTTTCACCTGGGAGGGCTGCAAGCGCATCGTACGGGCGGCATTTGAATACGCCCAAGAGCATGGGTATCCGTCGGTCACAGTGGTGGAAAAGCCCAACGTGATCCGCGAGACAAGCGGGATGATGCTGCGGGCTGCCCGAGAGGTCGCCAAAGACTTCCCCAAGATCGAGCTACGGGACACAAACATCGACGCCATGTGCATGTGGCTGGTGAAGAACCCTCAGGACTACGGGGTGCTGGTCTCGTCCAACATGTTCGGCGACATCATCTCGGACCTGTCGGCGCAGATCGTCGGGGGTTTGGGCTTCGCCGCCGCAGGCAACATCAGCAAGGAATACGGGGTGTTCGAACCGACCCACGGCTCGGCTCCCAAGTACGTGGGGCAAAAGAGGGTCAACCCCCTGGCGGCGATCCTTGCCGGGAAGATGATGCTGGATTGGCTTGGGGAAAAGGAAAAGGGCGAGCGGATTGAGCAAGCCGTGGCCCAGGTCATCCGCGAGGCCAAGGTCCGTACTCACGACATGGGCGGAACCGACACCACCGACGCCATGGCCCGGGCGGTTGCCCAAGCCGCTGCGGGGTGACGGACGATGGGCAAGACGGTCATCGAGAAGATCCTCGCCGCACACAGCGATGAGCACGTAGAGGCGGGCAAGGAAGTATGGATCAGGATCGACGTTCGTTCGGCACGCGATTTCGCCGGGGCAAGCGTGGTGAACAACTACCGCAAAGCGTTCGGCGACCAGTCGGTGGACGATCCTGCACAAACGTTCTTCACCTTTGACTGCAACGCGCCGGCGAACACCATCCGCTACGCACAGAATCAGCAGGTATGCCGGGTATTTGCCGGGAAACACGGGATCCGCGTGTACGACGTCGACAGCGGGATCGGATCGCATGTGCTCATGGAAGAGGGCCTGGCCGTGCCAGGTGCCACTGTGGTGGGCACCGATTCCCACCTGAACATCATGGGCGCCGTGGGCTCATTCGGGCAGGGCATGGGGGACGTTGATATCGCCTACGTTTTCCGCACCGGGCAGACGTGGTTCGAGGTCCCCGCAACGCTGCGGATCAAGGTCAACGGCATACCGGGCCCCCACGCCACGGCAAAGGATCTCACACTAGCGCTCGTAGGCACCCTGGGCTCTCGTGGTGCGCTGGGGATGGCGGTGGAATTGATGGGCCCAGGCGTGGAGGGACTGGACCTAGCCGGTAGGATCACCCTTGCCTCCATGGCCACGGAGATGGGTGCCATCGCCGCCTTCCTGCCCCCCTCCGAGGAAGTACTCGCTTTCAGCCGCAGTGCCTCGGGCCGGGATGAGCTGCAGTACCCCACAGCCGATCCTGACGCAACCTACGCCAACAGCATGGAGGTGGACGTCTCCGAGCTACGGCCGAAGATCGCCGCGCCGCCCCGCCCGGACAACGTTCACGATGTTGACGAGCTGGACGGCGAACCGGTCAACACAGTGTTTGTCGGATCGTGCACCAACGGGCGCTACGAGGACATCCTCAGCGTGGCCAAGATACTCCAGGGAAAGAAGATCTCCTCCAAGGTGACCTTGCGCGTGTCGCCCGCAACACGGGGAGTGTGGGGGAGACTCCTCCGCGAGGGGTGGCTGGAAGTGCTGCACGATGCCGGGGCCATCGTCTCCCACCCGGCATGCGCCGGCTGCGCCGAGGGGCAGATCGGGATGACCGGCGAGGGAGAGGTGCAACTGTCCACGGGGAACCGGAATTTCGCCGGAAAGCAGGGCAAGGGCCCTACGTATCTGTGCTCGCCGGCCACGGCCGCAGCGTCCGCCCTCCGGGGAAAGATCACCTCGCCGGAGCGCCTGTGAACATGGGGAGCCTGTGCCACATCGGCGCAGACAAGCTGCGCCACTACACATTAGATAGTAGCGTCGGGGCTCGTCCCCGACGTTCACTCGGAGCTCGTCTCCGACGTCTGCTCGGGGCTCGTCCCCGACGTTTGGTCTATCTTGCTGCGATTTCGGGGCACGGCAGCCACCGCGCAATCTAAGGAGGGGCACATGAAAAGCACGATCCTAAAAGGGCGGCCGATGATGATCGCCGATTCGGAGGACAGGCTGATCGACGATATCGATACGGATCAGATCTATCACAACGCGCATCTGGCGATAACCGACCCCAAGGAGATGGCCCAGTATGCGTTCGGTAATCTGGAAGGCTGGCATGACTTCCCCCAGAAGGCCCAACCCGGGGATATTCTATTTGTGGGGGAGAATTTCGGCGCCGGATCGTCCCGCCAACACGCCGTGGATTGTTTCATCGCTTTGGGGGTTTCAGCCATCATCGGGCGGAGCTTCGGAGCCATCTACCGCCGCAACGCCATTAACTCTGGACTCCCGCTGCTTACGCTTCCCGAAGGTCCCCCGGAGGGGGTGAAGCAGTCCTCCCAGATTACGCTGAACTTGGAAACGGGCGATATAGTCGGACCCCAGGGTACTCTGGCCCGCGCCCAGCCCATGAGCAAGGTGGCGTTGGACATATACCACGCCGACGGACTGCTGAATCTTGTCCGGTAGGAGTCCGAGGGCAATAGCGCAGCATTAGCGGGGCTGTCGCAAGAAACGGCTGTCTTAGCTGCGTGCGTGGCCTAGACAAGCCGGACCGTTTTGCGCTATCCTACGCCCCGCAAGGACACATGGTAGTGGGATAGAAGGGGACGGGTTCGTCTTTCATAGCTATAGGCATATTGAAAGACCCCCCTAGAGCACAAGCATACCTGTCCCCTTCTTTACTTGCGGCGCAGTTCGAATGTATGGGGATTCTCGGCGTCCGGGCAGGCGTGGGTCACCACATCCGGTGTTTCCTTGGCCCAAGGAAACTGAGCCCCATAACGCATGGCGATGATCTTGGGAAGCATGCTGTACAGGGCGTGAATACACAAGCCGCCGCCCGTGTACCTTTCGCTGTCTCCCCGGATCACGAACTTCTCCTCAGTGTTGTGCCCGGCCACACAACACCCTTGCCCGGAGATCAACCTAATCTCGATGTCCGGCAGATTCCGTTTTTCGTTCATGTACACCTCCTCAAGGCGTGCGTTCCAAAAGGGACAGTCCCTTCCTACACAACAGTTGGCACCCCACTGTCACCCGACCTCGAGATCTGACCCCCGATCAACGAGAGCAATGCCATGCGGACGGGGACGCCGTTGGCCGACTGGCGGAAGTAGGCAGCGCCAGGAAGCTTGTCCACCCCAGGGTCGATTTCGTCCACCCGCGGCAGGGGATGCATCACGGTGAGTTCGTGCCCGCGGGCGAGGAGTTCCTCCGTGAGCACGTAAGCTCCCTTAAGGCGTTCATAGTCGGACGGGTCCGGGAACCGCTCCCGTTGGATGCGCGTCATGTAGAGGACATCACATGCGGAAACGGCGGCTTGGAGGTCATCCGTCTGTTCCACTTTTCCCCCCGCTTCCTGCAGGTCCCCCACGATGTCCGTGGGCATCCGGAGTTCGTCGGGCGAAACCAGAAGCAGCCTCACGTCATATCGCGAGAGGACCTGGCACAAGGAGTGCACGGTGCGTCCGTGCTTGAGGTCTCCGACCAGCCCTACTGTGAGTCCGTCCACCGTCCCCTTCTCCTCTGCGATGGTGTACAGATCGAGAAGTGCTTGGGTCGGATGCTGCCCGGCACCGTCGCCGGCATTGATCACCGGTCGGTGCGTGGCGGCGGCCGCCGCGTGAGCTGAACCAACCTCCGGATGACGAAGAACCATTAGATCAGCGTACCCCTCGACGGTACGGATCGTGTCCTCAAGGGACTCTCCCTTCGCCGCCGAGGTGGACTTCGCTTCAGCCACGGAGACTACCTGTCCCCCCAGCCGCAGCATAGCCGCCTCGAACGAAAGCCGCGTACGCGTGCTGGGTTCGAAAAACAACGTGGCCAGTATCTTGCCCCGCATGGTTTGCAGGACGGACCCTGAGCACAGGGCGCCGGCGAGGCGCCGCGCCGCATGAAGCACCAACTCCAGTTCATCCCGTGAAAACTGCTCGGCCGTGAGCACGTCCTGTACTTGCCACTCACCCATCGATCTCACCTCCCCCCCTTGCGCGAATCATCCACCGCCCACGCAAGCCGCGCTACCGCCTGCCCGATCTCGTTTTCGTCCAACGCACAGAACGGAAGGCGTACGAACCTCGACGGATCGCCGTCGGGGAAAAAGCCTCCACTGTCGCTTACCACAAGTCCGTAGCTCTCCCGCGCCACCCGGGCAACGTCGCGTACATCGGCCCCCGGCGGCAAGGACAAGCCCACGAAGAACCCTCCTTGGGGATGCGCCCAGGTTCCCTCAGGGAGTTCCCTCTCCAGCCCCCTGAGCAGTGCCTCCAGGCGCGGAGTGTACAGCGCCTTGAGGGTTCGCAGATTGGGCTCCAGATGGCCGCGACGGAGAAACTCGTACACCACCCCTTGCCCCAAGAGTCCCGGGGTTATGTAGGCGTCCTCGGCCACCTTGGCCATTCGGGCCACCAAGGCCGGATCGCCCAATGCCCACCCCACGCGAAGGCCCGGGGCGAGGAGCTTGCTGAACGAGGACAGCTGCATGGTATGACGAGGAGTGAGCTCGCGGTAAGAAGGAACATCCGTTCCCTTGTAGCGAAGAAGGCGATATGGGATGTCCTCTACGATCAGGACGTCATGACGCTGGGCAAGCTCCACCACCGCTTCTCTTTTGGCCGTTGAAGCGGTGATGCCCGTGGGATTCTGGAAATCAGGGACTGTGTACAGGAGTCGCGGCCGATGGCGGTTGATGGCCTCCTCCAGGGCGTCCACGTTCAGTCCATCATCCTCCATCGGAACGCCGACCACGTTCAACCGCAGCGTGCGGAACGCCGTAAGCGCACGATCATACGTCGGTCGCTCCGTGACCACGGTCTCCCCCTCGGACAACGCCACCCGGGCCAGGAAAAACAGAAGCTGGATCGATCCGTTCCCCAAGAGCAAAGCGTCACTGGGAGCCCCGGCTTGCTCGGCAAGGAGCTCCCTCAAGGGCGCAAAACCCGTGGCCGGGTTGTACTGCAACAGTACTTCCCCATGATCGGCGAGCGCCTGGGCGCAGCACTCGCCAACCAACTCGCAGGGGAGCGCTTCATCAGGGGGTACCCCCCGGGTAAGCTTGATTATCCTTTCCAGTTCTGTGGCCATGTTCCTCCCTTCGGTTGAAGTTCGGCTAGTTCCACCTTACCTGCCTTCGTGGCCAGGAAGCGCCCCTGCCCGGTTCTACCCACCAGCTCTCCTTCTCGGACGACAGTTTCCCCCCTCTGCATGACGAGAACAGGTCGCCCCAGCACGTGTCGCCCCTCGTAAAGTGTGTACGGGGCATTGGAGTGCTGCGTTCCGTGGGTGATCGTCCATTGGGCCGCCGGGTCCCACACCACAAGGTCGGCATCGCTTCCCACCTCGAGCGTCCCCTTCTGCGGGTATATTCCGAAGATCCGAGCCTGGTTTTCGCTCATAAGCTGAGCCATCCGGGGCAGGGTCAGCCAGCCTGTCGCAACGCCGCCATCGTATATCAACACAGGCATCGTCTCCGTCTGTGCGGCTCCGTACGCAGCTTCGGAGAAATCATCGCCCGGCGATTTGTCTTTCGGCGCATGATCGCTGGCGATGACGTCCAGCTCCCCTGCACCCAGAGCTCGCCACAGCGCAAGGCGGTCCCGGTCGTTGCGCAGCGGTGGCCCGATTTTCGCCGGCGCCCCCAGATCCAAGACGGCTTGCTGCGTAAGCGTGAGATGGTGTGGGCAAGCCTCCGCGTACAGGCGGTGGCCGGTCCGTCGCAGACGCCGCACTGCGGCTGCCCCTTCATGGGAAGAGACGTGAGGAAGGTACAGTGGACAACCCGCCACTTGGGCCATGGCCGCAGCGCGGTTCATCGCCTCCGCCTCCAGGATCCCGGGGCGAGTGGCTTCGAACGTAGCGGCCGGGTCGCGCCCCTCGTCACGGAACTTGCTTTCCAGATACTCCATGGCCAATCCGTTCTCTGCGTGGACCATGGCCATGCCCCCCGCCGACGCGATGATGTCCAATGTGCGCATCAGCTGATAGTCGTCGGTCATACGGTTCAGCTTGGCATAGCTCAAAAACAGCTTGAACGAGGTCACCCCTTGACCAACAGCGGCCGGGATGTCCTCGGCCTGGGAGGCTGGATCAAACAGCGCGCCGTGCAGCGCGAAATCAAGTACGGAAGCTTCGGTGCCTTTGTCGACAAATGACCTCAACACTTGGGGCAGGGATTCCCCTGGCTCCACCGGCACAAAGTGCATCACCGTAGTCACCCCTCCGTGCGCCGCACAGAGCGAGGAATCGCCCATATCGTCTACGTACACCGGGTGAATATGCGCGTCGATGAATCCGGGAAACACGTACGCCCCATCGACATCCAGCACCTCCCGCGCGGGCATCGACAACCCTTCGCCTAACGCCAGTACACGACCTTCGGCCACCGCCACATCGGCAGGCCGAAAGCCGGTCGCCGTAACGACCGTTCCTCCCCTGATCAGCCAGTCCAGACGTCTCACAGCTCGTTATCCTCCTCGGCACTGACCACTGTTCCTGGACCCACATGGTGCCGCATTTCCCTCGCCAAGGCGAGGATGAACAGCCCTAACTGTGAACCTCTCCTATCCTACTACCTGTTCACTGCATTATTAGGGTGGTTTAGTAGTATGTTTGCGGTGTATACTCTCCCCATGGGCGCCATCAACACAAAGCAGGGGGTTCGGCCCCGAACAGTCGACACCACTCGCCGGCCGCGCGGCGGTTCATCCATTGTCTTCCTCTCTTTTTTGCTCCTGCTCGTTCTGCCCCAGCCAGACACCGAGGCCCGAGCAGTCCTCCACAGCCACCATCCAACCGGTCCGGTTCGTGCTGCAAGGGTAGCGGAGGGCCTCGACTCCTACCGGGAACTACGCTATCGAGGCGTCATCGGTCAGACGACGCCCTACGGTTGCGGGCCGGCGGCCGTGGCTACCTTACTTTCGCATTACATGGGACTCGAGGCACCGAAGGACGAAGTCCTGCAGATGGCTCAGAAATCGTTAACCGCGCGCGGGGAAGAGAAGGGCCAGCCACTGGCCGCACTGGATCTTGTACATGCTATGCAGGGACATGGCCTTAAGGCACGCGGGTACCGTATCACGCCCAGTGCATTGGCCGACTACTTCGCCCGCGGAGGTGTGCCCCTCATCGCACATGTGACCTGCCCGCAGAACCACTTCTTGGTGGTGGTCGGCATGCTGGACCAACGGGCCGTATTGGCTGACCCCTCCTGGGGCATCCGTGTTGAGTTCCTGGACGACCTCGAGTCCAAGCTTGGATTCAGCGGGGTAGTGCTGGTGCCCCTTGCGGACACGGCCAGCAGAGAGCACGCACAAGCAAGACAGCGTGCGGTCCTCGCGGAGGCCGCGCAGCGCCTGGCGCGACTGCGCAGGATCCAGGAGACCTGGCCATGAAGCGTCTAGCTGCGCTTGCCCTCTTGACCACAGGGATGGCTTTGTGCGCCTGCCCCGCGGACCCCATCGACCCACTGGTACGCGATCAAGACCGCCCCGGCGCCTACAGGTGGCACCTGGGGCTCGGTTACACCCCTGCCGGGGAGCGCGGCCACGCCATAGACACCTACGGCGTTCCCTACGAATACACCAAACTTATGCACGGGGTTACGCTTTCGCTTTCCGGAGAACTCAGCATAAATCCGATGTGGAAGGCCGGCGTCGAGATCTCCGATACCACGTGGCTAATGCGTGAACAACGCGTCTACACACACCACACGTTCACCGAGGAGAGCGCAGCCCGAGAGTTCTCTTACAGCCTGGTCGGCGAGACCCGCCTGGCGCCGGCCAGCCACTTGGACCCAACCGTTACGCTATCCGTGGGCCATCCCCGGTTGCGCGCCATCGAGGCTTCCGTGAACCTGCTCCGCGATCCGGTGGCCCTGCTCGGGCAACTGGGATACGCAAGGCATGCCGTCTCTCCTCGGGAGACCCTGTCCTTCAGCATTGCATGCGCATTCGTAGCCAACGCCTGGATTACCTTGGGAGCAAGCGCGTCCTGGGACATCCCCCTCGATGAGCCTTCGTTCCCGGCGGCAGCGGTGAGCATTCTCCTGCAACATGACCTGGAACTCACGGGCAAGCTACAGATCAAAGCGCATATCACCATGCATATTGTCGAAAACTCCCCCCTGCTGGGCGTGACGCTCGAACTCGGCGGCCGCGGGGGCTGAGTTCAGCCACCTCCCACAGGGGGAAGCAACGTGACTACAGCTCCCGGGGAAAGCTTCGTGGCAAACCTATCCAGGAACTGAATGGACACCCCGTCAACCAGCGCGGACACATACCGGTGGGGCTGGCCCTGGTCATCGACAAGCCGCTCTCGGATATGTGGGTAACGCTCAACAAGAGCGTCGACCACCGCAGCCACGTCGGACCCTCGGGGAAGCTCAAGCTCAATCGGCGAGGCGTCCAGCTCGGCGCGAAACGGGAAGTAGATGTACACTTCAACCCGCATACCGCCAGTATAAGCACCAGCGGGGAGGCTTTCATTCCCGGCGGGGACAAGCCCCGCCGCTACGGTTAAAGCAAGCAGCACCGCACCACAAGCTGCACAACCATATGCTCCGTGCAGTCCAAGCGATCTACGGCCACCGTTGGGCACGCTTATGGTCTACGTAAGCTGCGCGGCGATCTCCCGGTGTCGGGGGATGTAATCTTGGAGGCGCGCGTCTACCAGCTGCCCCCTACGCACTATCAGCTCACCGTCTACCATAACCACATCGGCGTGCTGGGCCGCACAGTGCAGGAGTCCCGCAACGGGGTCCGCCGTCCCGGCAAATTCCACTCCCCTCGTGTCCCAGAGTACCAAATCCGCGCATTTCCCCGGTTCCAAGGACCCGATTTCCTCCTGCCGGCCCATCACTTGCGCCCCGCCCAATGTGGCCAACCTGAGCGCAGTGCGGCCGGACATAGCTCGGGCCCCGCCGTGGACACGCGCCAGAAGCATCGCTTGACGCGCTTCGCGGATCATGTTGGAGGTATCGTTGGAAGCGGAACCATCCACGCCCAGCCCCACACGCATTCCCGCCTCCAGGCACGCTGCCACAGGCGCGATCCCCGATCCGAGGATCATGTTCGAACTCGGGCAGTGCGCCATTCCCACGTCGGCGGAGGCCAGTTTGCGGATATCGGCAGGCGTTATGTGTACCAGGTGCGCCAGCCACACATCAGCGGCCAACCATCCAAGCTCCTCCAAGTACTCCAGCGGGCGACGGCCGAAGCGCTCCCGGCAGAACTCCTCCTCGTCTTTGGTTTCCGCCAGGTGCGTGTGCAGCGGGACTCCATGCTCACGAGCCAAGGCGGCCGTATCACGCATGAGCTCGGGTGTGACGGAAAACGGCGAGCACGGAGCCAACGCCATGCGCACCATCGCCCCAAACCGCGCGTCATGATAGCGCTCTACCAGGCGCTCCGAGTCGGCAATGATCTCATCGTGGCTTTCCACGACGTCCTCCGGGGGGAGTCCTCCGTCTTGGCGGGATAGGGACATCGACCCCCGCGTGGGTTGAAACCGGATTCCCACTTCCCCCACGGCATCGATCTCCACGTCAATCAGATTCCGCCGGCCACGGGGGAAAAGATATAGGTGGTCCGTGGTGGTCGTACAGCCCGACAGGAGAAGCTCCAGACAGCCGACGACCGTCGACACGTGGACCGCCTCCTCATGGATCCCCCGCCACCGTTCATAGAGAAACACCAGCCAATCGAACAGTTCGGCGTCCTGAGCTCCAGGGACCGCGCGGAACAACGTCTGGTACAGGTGATGATGCGTGTTCACCAGCCCCGGAGTCATAACCAAACCGTGCCCCTCGATCACCTCGTCCGCCGGCGCGGCGGGGGGCTCACCCTCTCCCAGAGCGGCGATCCGGTTTCCCTCCACGAGGAGCCATCCCGCTTTCAGTTCACTAGCTCCCGGATCCATGGTCGCGATGACGTCCACATCGCGGAACAGGATGTTCCTCACCGCTTGCTCCCTTTTGCTCAGCGTACCAGCTGTCAGAGGCCTAAAGCTTCAGGTCCGCCTGGTGGCAGGTCTCCAAGAATGCCGTCAGAAGGTCGATCGCAGCCGCAATATCCTTCTTATGGGCACTCTCCACCACCGTGTGCACATAGCGTGTTGGCACCGAAAGCGTGACCACGGCCGCCCCCTCTCGGGCAAGCTGCATGGCTCCGGCGTCGGTCCCTCCTCGGGGAAGGATCTCCATCTGATAGGGGATCTGGCGCTCTTCGGCCAACGAGACCAAGAAGCGCACCAATCCAGGATGAGAGATGGATGCCGAGTCCTTCACCTTGATGGCCACACCTTGGCCCAGCGAAGTCACCTGCTCATAGAGCTGTGCCCCAGGAACGTCGCACGCCACAGTAGAATCCAATGCCACAGCAATTTCCGGGGCGATACTGAACGCGCTGGTGCATGCCCCGCGCAGGCCCACTTCCTCCTGCACCGTGCCCACAAAGTAGACATCAGCCTGCTGTTCTTTCAGGCGCCGGACAGCTTCCAACCCCACATACAAGCCCAGGCGATCGTCAAGGGCCTTGCCCGAGATGAGCTCTCCAACCTCCATAAACGTCTGCCGCATGGTCACGGGATCTCCAACCCGGACGCTCTCCTTGACTTTCTCCCCTGGAAGGCCCAGGTCTACGAACAGGTCCGTGATCTTGACTTGCTTCTTCTTCTCCTCCTCGGACAGGATATGGACGGGTTTGCTCCCGATCATCCCGGGTAGTGAACCCTGCGAGGTATGTACCTCGACCCGAGCGGCAAGCAGCGTCCGGGGGTCAAACCCTCCCACCGGGTTGATCCGCAAAAAGCCCTTTTCGGTGTCGACGTGAGATACGAGGAATCCGATCTCATCCATATGCGCCGCAACCGCTACCTTGGGAGAGGTTCCCCCCATACGGGCAACGACGTTTCCCAGCCGATCCACTTCCACCTCTTGGGCATGGCCCTGCAACGCCTCTTTGCAAAGAGCACGTATGTGCTCCTCTCGACCCGGGATCCCGGGCGCCTCCGAAAGTCTGCGCAGTAGTTCCAAGAAGGCCTCCTTCCTCAGTCGCCCATACTAAGCAAACTGCCATTTCCATGCCAACCTTGGCGTTATCGGCGCTGGATAGCTACAATCCGCCTTAAGGAGGGCCGCGTTGATACCGATCAGAACCTACCCACGGACCAGCTTGCCCACCTACATCACCATAGTGCTGCTTTTGCTCAATGGGGTAGCTTTTCTTTATACAGGTACATTTTCCAGCTCATTGGACGACCCCATTTGGGTAGACGCCGCCCCCTGGGGGGAGGCAGCGCCAAACCAGTTACCCCCAGCGTTTAATCCCCGACTACCCATACGCATCCCGCTCGACCAGGATGGGGACCGCTATCGCCAGGCGCAGGGCGTCGTCGGGGTCCGCCTGTGGGAAGACGGCACCCATGATTTCCGGTATCCGGTCACGCCGAGGGACCACCTCTACCTTCGCTATGGGCTGATATCCCTCCAACTGTGGCGGGGCGTGGACATCCCTCCCACCACCGGGGCCCCTATCTGGATCACGTTGATCACGTCCATGTTTCTCCATGGGGGGCTGTTCCATTTGCTCGGAAACATGCTCTACTTATGGATATTCGGACCCAACGTCGAGGCGACTATGGGGGGCGGTCGGTTCTTTGCCTTCTACATAATCTGCGGACTCGGGGCAGCCGTGTTCCAAGGCGCCATCTACCCCAACGCCACGATTCCCATGGTCGGCGCCTCGGGGGCGATCGCTGGAGTCATGGGAGCTTATCTGGTGATGTTCCCTTGGTCCCGCGTGCTTTCGTTGGTTCCGCTCTTCTATTTCTTCCACCTGATCCAGGTCCCGGCGTTCGTACTCCTGGGGCTGTGGTTTTTGATCCAGCTTCTGTCAGGCATCACCGACTCTTCGGCCATGGGCGGCGTGGCATGGTTTGCACACTTGGGAGGGTTCATCTCCGGGGCGTTGCTTGTCCTGGCGTTCAAACGGAAGGGGATAGAGGCCGGGCTCATCGAATGGTGGCGCCGCAGACAGGGACGATACGCTTGGCCAACGAGGTGAGCCGGTGCCGCTAGTCCTGGGAATTGACGAAGCCGGGCGCGGCGCAGTGCTGGGTCCGCTGGTGGTGGCCGGAGTGGCCGTAGACGGAAGGCTCAGGACAAGGCTGCGGGAGCTTGGAGCACGGGATTCCAAGTCAGTGGCTCGCCAGAGACGGCGAGAGATACTGCGAAAACTCGTGCGGGAGTCCGCGCGGGGCTGGGCGATCGTCTACCCTGCCCCGCAAGTTGACGCCAACAGCCTCACCCACCTTGAGGAACAGGCCATCCGGACGCTCATCGAAAGGCTACATCCCCAGCAAGTGGTGATCGACGCCCCCGTGGGGCCCACCGCGCTGGCTGGCTTCCTGGGCCGTGTCCGCTCCGCGTCTACCAGCCCAGTGGAGATTTCCGCCTACCCCAAGGCGGATGTGTCCGATCCCCTGGTCGGCGCGGCTTCTCTGCTGGCGAAGGTAGTGCGTGACGGATACTTGGACGCCCTCCGCGCCCACTACGGGGACATTGGCTGGGGCTATCCGGGAGAACAGGCCGTGCACCGTTTTCTAACCGCTTGGCTGACCGAACACGGCCACCTCCCTCCGATCTGCCGCGCGCGCTGGGCTTCCGCACAAGCCTTGCTTCGCCCGGAGCTCCCTTTGTAACCACTCCATGAGTGGTTAGCCCGCTAGGGGTGCAAGCCAACCCTCCGGCGATGATAATGTGCGCGGCGACCCATCGTCGCTGGGGTTGAATTGGTTCCCTACGACAGGCAAACTTATCCGCATTGATAAGGGCGGAAGGCCGCACGGAATAAGGAGGATTGGCATGCCCAAACGTACCTATCAGCCGCATCGTAGACGAAGAAAGCGAAACCATGGGTTCAGGGCCCGTATGAACTCGTCCGCTGGTCGGCGGATTATCGCTCGCCGGAGGGCTAAGGGCCGAAAGCGTATCAGCACAGCTTAGCCAGCGCCTTCGCCTTGGCAGGCGCCCGCCCACAGGAAGGGATATTGGTGGCAAAGAAGCGAGTATATGAGATAGCCAGAGAGCTAGGTGTTCCCACTAAGGAGCTTATCTCCAAGTTGGCCGAGCTTGGAATGGAAGGCCTACGGGCGGTCAACGCTGTGGAGGAGGAGGAGGCCGAGGTCATACGGGACCTCTTCCTGGAGGGAAAGCAACAAGCAACCTCGGATGAAGCACAGGAAGGCGCTACCGAGCAGGAGTCCCCTGATGAGCAACCTCCTGCCGAGGAACCGCGCCCTAAGCCACCACAGAAGGGTGATCCGCGCCCGCCTGTAGTAGCTGTCCTTGGGCACATCGACCACGGCAAGACCACCTTGCTCGACGGCATACGCCGCGCTCACATCGCGGAAGGAGAAGCGGGAGGCATCACCCAGTCCATCGGCGCATACCAAGCTCAGGTGGACGAACGCACCATCACGTTCATCGACACCCCCGGGCACAAAGCGTTTACCGCCATGCGCGCCCGCGGGGCCCAGGTCACCGATATCGCAGTGTTGGTCGTGGCTGCCGACGATGGGGTGATGGCCCAGACGGTGGAAGCCATCGACCATATCAAGGCCGCGCAACTGCCGATGATTGTAGCCATTAACAAGACCGACAAGGCCGCCCAGAACGTGGACCGGGTGAAACAAGAGCTTACCCAACACGGATTTGTCCCCGAGGACTGGGGAGGAGACACCATCATGATACCCATCTCCGCCCTGAACGGAGATGGGGTGGAAGATCTTCTGGAGATGCTCCTCCTGGTGGCGGACATGGAGGATTTCCGTGGGGAGCCCTCCGGAGAGCTCCATGCTACCGTCATCGAGTCGCATATCGACACCGCACGGGGACCCTTGGCTACCGTGATCGTCAAAAACGGCACGTTGAAGGCACGGGACTGCGTAGTGGTGGGTACAACCTGGGGCCGGATTCGCGCCCTGATCGACCATCGTGGTGAGCAAGTGCCGTCAGCCGGTCCAGGGACCCCTGTGCAGATCATGGGCCTTGAGGACGTGCCCGACGCGGGCGAACGGCTAGAGGTGTTCCCCGATCAGAAGAAGGCCAAGCGCGAAGTCTCGGCCAGGCAGTTGGCCGAGGAAGCCCAACGAAAACCCAGCCGGGCAACGATGACCTTCGAAGACCTTCTGGCTCAAGCACAGACGGAGAACCTATACGTTGTTCTCAAGGCCACCAGTATGGGGGCATTGGAGGCCGCACGCGGAGAGATGAGCTCAGTGGAGCATGAAGGGGTGGAGATCCAGGTCCTCCACGCAGGCGTTGGCCCCGTCAATGAGTCGGACGTAGCGCTGCTCAGCGCGGTAGACAGCGGGCAACCTTTGGTTCTGGGGTTCGGCGTCAAGGTGGACAACAAGGCGCGCCGGGCAGCCGAAACCCGCGGAATACCCATCCGTACCTACGACATCATCTACGACCTCACCGAGGACGTCCGCCGTGCGGTGCGCCGACTGGCAGGCCCGGAGTATGTAGAAACAAAGGTGGGCGAAGCGGAAGTTCTACAGCTCTTTGACATCGATGGCGTAGGCACGGTCGCCGGCTGTGCTGTGACCTCGGGACGCGTAGTTCGCGGAGCGATCATCAAGGTACGCCGCGACGATGAGATCATCCACAGCGGAGAACTCCAAACCTTAAAGCGCTTCACCCAAGACGTGCGGGAGGTGGAGTCGGGACGCGAATGCGGCATCCGCGTGCGTGACTTCGACGAGGTACAGCAGGGCGACGTACTCGAGATCTACTCCATGGAAGAGGTCCAACCCGAGTAGATGCGCATCGGGGTACTGAGGGTCACGATAAACCTGTATGCTGCCCGGACCCTGAAGGAAAAGCGTTCGGTGATTAAGAGCCTTCTTGTACGGATGAGGAGAGATTTCAACGTCTCCGCCGCCGAGCTAGACCGCCTGGACGAACCCGGGAGCGCGGTGCTGGGGTTTGCCCACTTGGCGGCAGACGGCCGTTACTCCGATGAAGTGCTGAACCAAGTACTGAGACGCCTGAGCAGATCGCGCGAATACATGGTAGAGGACCACAGGTTGGAGATTTTGTGATGCAAGAGCGAACCAGAGAAAGACTGGAAGCAGAGGTACACCGCGAGCTTGCCGACATCCTCGAACACGAGGTCAAGGACCCGGTCATGCAGGAAGCCTTCGCCACCGTGGCCGCGGTCCGCCTGTCCCCCGACGGCCGGCACGCCCGGGTGTATCTGTTTGTGCCCGGCGACGAACCACAACGAAACAAAGCCATGGCCGCGTTCAAGCAAAACCAAGGCTTCATCCGAACCGCATTGGCAACCCGCCTCGAGGTACGCCGCGTTCCCGCACTGGACTTCCAACTCGATGAAACATTGGACAAAGCACTTCGCGTCGATGAACTCCTCGACGAGCTCAAAGACGAGGACAACCCCGATCCCCCCGCATCGTAGGTTGCCCTCGACACGCTCACAGCCCCCAGCATCGCAGACAAGCCAAAACGCTATAAGTCCAACAGGGGTCGGCGGCCACAACCTCGACATCGCAGCCTCGGAGCTCGTCTCCGACAGTGGTCGGCAACACCGCAGACAAACAGCAACGGTACATCTTGGGGATGTGAGCGAAGCTCACCCTCCGTGGAGCGGGCGGCCGAGCAAGGCCAGCGTCGCTTCCCATAGCCCTTCGGGGAACGTCGGGTGGGCATGGACCGTCTCCGCCAACTGCTCGGCGGTCAGCCCTTGCTGCACGGCCAGGCCCGCCTCGGCGATGAGATCCGAGGCGTGAGGTCCGATGATCTCCGCACCCACCACGCGCCCGTCAGCGTCGCAGCCTACCTGAAAATGCCCCAGGTTCTCCCCCTCAGCCTGCGCCCGTCCCAGCGCGGCGAGGGGGAACCGCCCTACCGTGCCCCCTTCTTTCGTCACCTCGTCCACCGGACGACCCACCATAGCGACCTCCGGATCCGTGAACATCGCTTGCGGAATCACATAACCGGAGGCCCCGGTAGCGTCGCGGCTCGCTCGCGACGTTGGCCCTCCTTCGTCGGAAGCAAGCTCCGACGCTACATCGTCCCCTCTCTCTCCCTCTCTGTAGCGTCGCAGCTCGTCTGCGACGTTGGTTCGCAGCTTGTCTGCGACGTCTCCTCCACCACCGAGCCGTTCGGCAAGCGCAAGCCCCTCGTGCGACGCCTTGTGCGCCAGCAACCATCCCCCGCGCAGGTCACCGATCGCGTACAGCCCCTCCGCCGCGCGGAACTCCCCATCAGTGCGTACAAACCCGCCATCGGCTTCCACACCAACCGCCTCCAGGCCCAGCCCTTCCGGCCGTGGCCGGCGGCCCACCGCAACCAGCACCACATCGCCCGGTACCTCTTCCTCGCCATCCTTGGTCTGCGCTACGATTCCCTCAGGGCTCAGCTTCGAGGCCTTCGCCCCGAGGCGCACCTCGATCCCCTGATCCGTGAGCGCCCGGCGCAAAAGCGCCTGCCCCCGACGCGAGAGGCCGGCGCCCGGCAGGAGACTGTTCGTCATCTCCACCACGGTAACCTCGCTTCCAAGGCGCTTGTACACCGTGGCCAGCTCAAGGCCGATCACGCCACCCCCCACGATGACCAGCCGCCGTGGGATCTCCGCGAGCATGAGCGCATCGGAGGACGACCACACTCTGTCGTGATCAAACGGAAACCCCGGGATCTCGATCGGCGCTGACCCCGTGGCCAGTACGACGTTCCGTGCACGCAAGGAGCGGCCGGCTTCACCTTCTACCTTCAGCTCGCCCGACCCCACAAGATGGGCCCGCCCGCGGACGATCTCCACGCCCGCCCCCATAAGCAGCTTTTCCACCCCCTGCGCCAGGCCTGCGATCCGTTCTTCCACCCAAGCACGCAGCCGCGCAGGGTCCACCTGAGGGGACGTCTCAATTCCCATCTCGGAGAGCGCACCGACCTTCCCTAAGACCCCGGTAGCGGCGTACAGGGCCTTGGTGGGGATGCAACCCTCGTTCAGGCACACGCCTCCCAGTGCCTTCTCCTCCACCAACACGACCTCCAACCCCAGCTCCGCCGCCCGTTTGGCACACACATATCCGCCAGGACCAGCTCCAACCACAGCCAGTTGCGCTTCGTTCATGTCCGATCCCCCCTCCGACCACAAGTCTACCGCCTCGCTAGCCTCTCCAGCAGAGGCGACACAGTCTCGGTCCCCGTGCAGCGTGTACAATAGGCGCAACGAACTCCCGTTTGCCAGCAAGCCGATGGGCGCTGGAACCCTGGGGGAACAGACACTATGGGCATAGAGGAAGCTCGTCGCGGACCGACAGGAAAGCCCCTGCCCTCGCTGAAGCTTGATCCGGGCGAGGTCGAGAAACGCTTGCGGGCCTTCTTCCCGGCCACTCCTGCCGTCCTTGCATACCTATTCGGTTCTTTCGCTCAGCAAACGGCAGGCCCCGGCTCGGACCTCGACATCGCCGTTCTCCTCGAGGGCGACAGCGAGGAACTCTACAGTGCGTACCGCCGACTGCTCCTTGGACTCCGCGACGCTCTGCGCACGGAACGGTTCGACCTCCTGTTGCTGAACGCCGCTCCCCCCACGCTCAGGTTCGAGGTGGTCACGACAGGGCGTGTGCTGTACGCCCGTAGCGATCAGGAACTGAACGAGTTCGAAGAGGACTCCATCCGGAAGTATCAGGACACCGCCTACCTGCGGGCGGTCCAAGAGGAATACCTGCGAAGGAGGGCCAGGGCGTGGTATTCCGAGAGCAAAGCGTGATCGAACGGCTCACCAAGCTCCAAGCCGTTCTCGCAAAGCTAGAGGAGCACAAACGCGTTTCCTTGGATGAATAGCTCCACGACACCGATGTGCAATGGATCATCGAACGCGGTTTGGAGCTGGGATCCTCCGCCGTCTTCAATATGGGGAACCACATCCTTGCGGGAGTGTTCCGCATCTCGGTGGACGAGCACGAGCAGATCCTCGATAAGCTCCGCGAGAAGCAGGTGATCAGCCCCGACTTGCACGCCGAACTCCGCGGACTAGGAGGCTTCCGCAACGTCCTCGTCCACGGTTATCTGGAAATCGAACCAACGCTCGTTTACGAGCACTATAGGAAGGCGCTGCAGTCGTTCCCCAGGTTTATCTCCGAGATCGAACGCTGGCTCACAGAGAGAACAGGCTAACAGGCGCTTCCACACTAAGCAGCGCCGCTATTTCTTAATCGAGTGGCGCATGCGGACAACTCTGGAAACAGTTGCCCAGGACATGCCCCATGTTCTCCCGCACAGGCCAGGATCACCCGATGGTCCTCGTACGAAGAGCGAACGGCGGGCTCTCGTTCCGACAGCTCAGGTGCTGGTACAGTATGATGTTGATGTTATAATGTTGCTGCAGCAGCAGGAGGTGCAAGAAGATGACCTACAAACGAACACAAGTCTATCTTGAACCCGATCAGCATCGCTCACTCATCAGGGAGGCCCATGACAGGGGAATCTCGCTCGCTGAACTCCTGCGGGAGATCGTGCGCGGTTACTTCGCCGAGGAGCCCTCCCGGGAGGATTTTCTACGCATCGTGGGGCTGCGAAGAAGCGGCAGGACCGACATAGCGCGCGAACATGATCGCTACGTCGCCGAAGCCATCATCGAAGATGAAGATCTTTGTTGACACCTCTGCTTTCTACGCCCTCGCCGATGAGAGCGACCGCTACCACAAGGCCGCCAGGAACACCTACGAGTCCCTCATTCCCGATGCGCAGCTGTTCGCGAGCGACTACGTCTTGGTGGAGTGCTGGTTCCTTGCCCGTAGTCGCCTTGGGCGAAAGGCAGCCTTGCAGCTGTGGGACGGACTGACCAGCGGGATCGTCCAGCTGATCAAGGTGGAGCTCCAGGATCTCAGCCAAGCACGGGAACTCCTTGAACGCTATGCAGACCAGGACCTCTCATTGGTGGATGCTGCCAGCTTCGTCATAATGGAACGCCAGCGAATTCATTCGGCGTTCACCTTCGATCCACACTTTCAAATCCATCGGTTCGGAAAGGGCAAAGCGCGGCGCTTCAAGGTCATTCCCGCATGAGCTGCTCGAACCGGGTGGTGCAAAAGGAGATTGGCCTGGCCGGATGCTGGGTCTCCGAGGTCTCCAGTTTGCCGGTTCGCTCAAGCGCACGGAGTCCGTAAGTTCGTCTCTTGTACCGGGTCTACAGGTCGACCTCAGAGAGGTGTTCTGAGCCCCGCGCCCCCCAGCCAGATAGCTGATCCGCAACACACATCCTATAGCCAAGATGATACGTGCGGCGTATCGTATAGCACGAATGCTAGGCGCAGAGTGCGCCAAGATGGGGCATTGAACCGTGGTGTACCCATAGTAAGCATATGTTCTCCTCTTGTCCGCATCTGTAGCCTCGGCTAATATCACTTAATCAACACCTGAAAAGGGCACACCCACCGCAAGGTGGGGCCGCAAAGCCGCGGATCCGTAAGGACTGCCGGGCTGCCAGGTAGCAGTTACTGGAGGGCAACGTGGCAGCTGGGCGACGCGGC
>PXEP01000023.1 GCA_003566155.1 Candidatus Acetothermia bacterium
CCGGGCTTAACGTCCACGTTTCTGATCCGCTCGCCCTCCACATCGAACACAAAGCGGATGTTCTCCTTCAGCGCCGGGTGCACAGGGCCTACGGGGATCTGGTATACCTGTTTACGCGTCTCCATCGCGCTCCTCCCACTTCACCGTGCGCCGTATCAGCCCGGCCGTCTGCTCATCGTCCTGCCTCCAGGGGTGCGCGGTCATATCATCGGGCAGAAAGAGGTTCCTGTTGTCAGAAAGCCCGGCGAACTCCACTCCCAAAAACTCGCGCTTCTCCCGTTCGGTCGTCTCGGCACCAGGGATGAGCTCGCACAGCGACGGCGCCCATAGATCGTCCTTGGGAAGCGTAAGACGCAGGGTAAGCAGGACCTCGCCACCTTCAGTGCCGTAGCCCACCGCCAGGTGGTATAGAAGTTCCATCTCCTCATCGGCATCTCGCCCGGAGATGACCGAAAGGTGCACCGGAGCCAGTTGCATCAGGGCCCCCACCGCCGAAAGCAACGCTTCCCGCGAAATGTCGACCCACAGCTCCTCGATCTCCAGGGGCTTGGCAACCCCCACGGTGCGGGTGCGGACCTCCGGCTCGGGGAGTGTCTCGCCCACGCCTTCCCGCAGAGCCTGCACCACGCTTCCCGTATTCATACCTTCTCCCCCGCTTCCAATCCTTCCAGCTTGGCCACAGCCTTGACGACCCCATCGATGATGGCCTCCGGACGCACCGGACAACCGGGGATATACACATCCACAGGGATGATCTCATCTATCGGTCCGGCCACATTGTACGATTCGTAGAACACACCAGAAGTGGAGCCGCAACCCCCCACCGCCAGCACCGCCTTGGGATCGGGCGTCTGCTCGTAGATCCGGCGCACGCGGTCGGCCATAGGTCGGGTCACCGTACCTGTTACCAAAAGCACATCCGCGTGCCGCGGTGTGCCCACCAGCATAATCCCGAACCGCTCCACGTCGTAGCGCGGGGTCAGAGCAGCCACGATCTCGATATCGCAACCGTTACACGACCCTGTCGGGAGATGATACACCCACAGCGCGCGCTTGAACGACGACAGCTTCATCCGTCCTCCTAGCTAAGCATGACCACAAGGAATACCACGGCCAACATGACCACCAGCCACGTAACGTAATCGGACACCACGCCCGAGTGGAAAGCCCGCAGACGATCGATCACCGGCCGCAGCGCCTCCACGAACCCCCAGTACATATGCTGCCCGCCGACATGCACGCCCTCGGGCATCGGCTCACCGGACAAAAACGGTGTTTCCTGCTCCGTACCACGCTTGTAGTCCTGTCGGCCTCGCGACCGCAGCGCCCAGGCCAGGAGGGCCACTCCAGCGGCCAAGGCCAGCCAGACCAGCGGACTCCAAAAACCCTCGCCTGTCAGTAGGCGCATATCAACCTCCCAACACTGCGGCCATATATGCGTCTCTCCCCGTCCACAGCGCTTCCGCTGCCGGGGCCACCACATGCCGTACCATCACATCGGGGAACAACCCAAACGCGATCACCACCGCCGCCAACACCCCCATACCGATAAGCATCGCCGGGGAAGGCGGCTTGGAAACAACATTCTGCCGCGGCCCCAAGAAGGCACCCTGGAAGGCGCGCACGAATACTGCCAAAAGCAATATCGAAGCCAACACGGCCAGGGCCGCCAATATCGGAGACAGCATAAACACAGACTGGTAGATCATCAGTTTGGAAGCGAACCCGTTCAGAGGAGGTATGCCGGCCAACGCCAGCGCCCCCAACAGGAAGAATCCGCTGGTCCAGCGCTCGGTATGGGCAAGACCTCCAAGCGACCGCAGATCCCCCGTCCCCGTTGCGCGGTGAACAGCACCCACACACAAAAACAGCAGACCTATGCACGCAGCGTCATTGATCATGTGGAACACGCTGCCCTGCAACGCCAGCTGCCCGAACTCCGGCCGCGCGCCAACTGTGACCAGTGCCACGCCCGCGGCAAGGAGCATATATCCTATTTGGGACACAGCCCCATAGGCGACGAGCCGGCCGAGCCTGTGTTGCACCACCGCCATCAGCACCGTCACCAACACGGTCAGCGCTCCCAAGGAAGTAATCAGCCATCCCACCTCTGGGGTGGCCGCGCCTCCGTATAGCGTGAACAGCATCCTGAGCAGCCCGTACAGACCGGCCTGGGTGTTGGCCACCAGCACGATGGCGGTGTTGGCATCGGCCTCCCCGTACGCATCGGGAGCCCACATATGCATGGGCACGGCTCCGGCCTTCATCAGAAGGCCTCCGACCAGCAGGCCCAAGGCCATCCGGTCGATCAGACCGCCCCCGATCTGGTTTGACAGGTAAGCCATATTGAGGGCCCCGTACTCGCCGTATAGCAAGGCCACAGCAAGCAACACCATCAGCCCACCCAGGATGAACATCACAAGCGTCTTGAACGCTGCCTCCGGCGGGCGCGATTCCCACACCCGGTAGGCAATCAGACCACACGCGGCCACGGTGGTGATCTCCAAGAACACAAAGAAGTTGAACAGGTCACCGGTCAGCTTGAGCCCGAGCATTCCCGCCCACAGAAGGAGCAGAAGCGACATGGACAGCGTCTTGCCCTTGCCGTCCTGAGCAAACCCCAGCGCGTACACCAATGCCGCACCACCGAGGAGCGCCGAGATGAGCGCCATGAACGCACCCATCGCATCGGCCACCAGTGTGATCCGAATGGGGAAACCTTCAGGTCCCAGCGTGGCGTCCGGCGCCTCGGCGCCCAACGTGTACACCTGTATGCCCCCGCCGAACACCTGAACGGCGAGGGTGACGATCATAGCCACGGTAAACGCCCCCACTATGATCGCCCATAGATCCCGCAGGCGATGGTGCACTTTGGCCATAAGGGGCAGGGAGAACGCCCCTAGCAAGGGCGCAGCAATCGCCAAGATCGGTACGTGCATTGCAAAGCTCATCCTCGCAGCTCCCTGATCTTCCTTACATCGAGCGTGCCCCGGTGCCGATGGATCAACACAGCGAGCGTAAGAAGCAGTGCCGTAGTGGCCACCCCGATCACAATCGACGTCAGGGTGAGCGCCTGCGGCGTAGGCATGACCATCGGTATGTCCACCGGCGTCCCCTCAGGGGCATACGTGTAGATGGGGGCCACACCGCCCCGCACGTAGCCCAGGGAAACCAACAACAAGTTCACCCCGTTCTCGATAAGCACGATCCCCACGACCAGTTTGATCAAGTTGCGCCTGGTCATCAGGGTCCACAGCCCCAGCACCACCAGGACCATGGCCGCGACAAACGGCAGGTTACCGATCATCGTCGCCTCCCAGAAGCCCCAGCAGCAGTACCATCGATCCCAGGCCCGCCAACACCTTCAGCCCCACCGCCCAGTTCATGAGCGGAAGCAACCCCCCGGTGTTGAGGGCGCCCGGGTTGGGCCCGATCGGCACTGTCTGGCCAAACAGGCCACCGGTCCCGGCAAGCGCGTTGTAGAAGAACGTCACCCCGATCCCCAAGAAGGCCAGCACAGCGAACGCCGTCGCTCCCACGTCTTCCAACACCGAGAGCGTTTTCTTCTGCTTGCGCAGACGCTGGGCGCCGAAGGCGACCACCACCAAGGCGATCGCCGAGGCGATCACCGCACCGCCCTGAAAACCTCCGCCCGGGGTCAAGTGTCCGTGCATAACCACGTACGCACCGAAGATAGCCACCGGCGCCAACAGAAGGCGGGCCACCGTGCGGACAACCACACTCATCGTGCCCACCTCCGCAACACCAGGGCCACGCCGAGCACCGCGCAAAACAGCACCGTCGCCTCCCCCAGGGTGTCAAAGCCCCGGTAATCAAACAACACTGCGGTCACCGTATTGTTGGCCGAAACTTCTTCCTGGCTGCGCTCGATGAAGTGATCATCCATGCCCGTGGCGAGCGGCTCGCCAAAGGGGCGCATCCAGACCGCCGCACCGAGCAAGAAGCCAAACACCACCAATAGCGCGGCAATCCTCAGCCACCTCATTCTTCCTCCTTACGGCGTGTCTTACGGATAGCCAGGACGAACAGCGCCGTGGTAAGCGCCGCACCGATGCCGGCCTCGGCGATCGCTACATCGGGGGCCTGCAACAGGTAAAACTGTAAGGCAAGCAACAGGCTGCCGGCGGCCAGGGCAATCACCGACCCCAGCAGGTCCTTGAGCCATACCGCCAACACACCGCACATGACAAGCAATACCAATAGCAATACCTGCAGTACCGTTAGCGCCGTCACCGCTTGCCTTTCTCCAGCCGATCGACAACCGCCTGCGCGGGCTTGATTCCTCCCCGGTACGCTCCACGCGCCAGGGCGTGTGAGCCCGTTGGGTTCGTCAGTAGCAAGAAAAACAGCGCCAGCAACGCGTGTACAGCCAAGGTGCCACCCTCACCGCCGCCCTGGCTGAACCCATAAACCACAACACCCACGATGGAGAAGATCGAGCCGAACGTCGTGCACTTGGTGGCCCCGTGGATACGGGTGTACACATCGGGAAACCGCAGCAACGCCAGCGCGCCCAATCCGTTGAACAAAGCACCCACCGCTAACAGGATGTAGATCAGCGCGTTCATTCCCAGCCCCCTTCAAGATAACGGGCAATATAGAGCGTGCTGACAAACGAAAGAAGCGCGTACACGATAGCCACATCGACCAATATCACCTGACCCAACCCAGCGCCGAGCAGGACCATGGTGGTCACCACAAGGGTGTTCACCGTGTCCAAGGCCACGGCCCGATCGGCAGCTGTGGGCCCGATGCCCAGCCGCAGCACGCTCACCAGCATGAACGCCGCCAATACCGCCGCCGCAACGGCAAACGGGAGTTCAAAACTCATTCGGCGATCCTCCTGGCCCAGGCGGGGAAACCACCACACACCTGCTCCGGGGTGGGGCTGTCGTCGGTTACGTTGATCCAATGCACATAGAACGCGCCGGAATGCTCGCTCACGTCCACGGTAAGCGTACCCGGGGTGAGCGTGATCGAGTTGGCCAAAATCGTCCTGGCCAGGTCCGTCTTCAGCTGCGGGTCAAAGCGCACAATACCTGGACGGATATTGCCGGTGATCACTCGCCACGCCACATCGATATTGGCGCGCGCCATAGCTACAAACAGTGGGCCTACATAGAGGACAAGGAGAAGCCATCGGTGGGGCATAAGCATCCGCCACCCGCCGCGCTCCCACAGGAGCCCGCCGCACGCCGCTCCGACGATGCAGGACATCACGGCCCCTGCGATCAACTCGCTCAGGGACCACAGTCCCCATGTACCCGTCCACATCGTGAGCAAAAGATAAACGACCAGGGCAAACACCGCCGTGGCCGCCCACACCGCTAGCCTACGCATGGCGCCCGACTATACCTTGATTCCCCCGCCCAGACAACCCGCCGAAGGGGACAGTCCCCCCGAGATAGGTAATGGGGACAGTCCCCATGGCCTGCTGGGGGGGACTGTCCCCATTGCTTGCATCGGGCGGTCCGGGGGATAACATCCTCTCATGCACGATATTCGAGTTCCATTCGGCGATATCCTGAAGCGCCAGCTGGAGCTGGCGGAACGCAATTATCACCTGCTCGATGAACACAACACGCGCGCAGTCGGCGTGATGGGCGCCATCGGTTCGGGAAAAACCAGCCTGATCCTGGCGCTGGCCGAGCGCCTTCATCGGAAGGGAGTCCGCGTGGGGGCCATCGCGGGTGACGTAGCCGGAGACGATGACCACCAGAGGTTCACGCAGGCCGGTCTGGCCGCAGTCAACCTGAACACGGGCGATGACTGCCACCTGGACGCTCACCGAGTATCCCACGCACTGGAGGAGTTCCCCTTGGACCAGGTGGATCTGTTGTTCATCGAGAACGTGGGCAATCTCGTCTGCCCGGCCGACTTCCCCTTGGGAACCGATATCGATCTGGTGGTCGTTTCCCTTACCGAGGGCGACGACATGATCCGCAAGCACCCCAAGATCTTTGTGCAAAGCGACGTCGTGGCCATCAACAAGGTCGACCTGGCCGAGGCCGTAGCCGCCGAACCCCAGCGGCTAGTGGACGACTACCGCCAGCTCAACCCCCATGGGCGGGCGGTGCTGACCGATGCCAGAAGCGGGCGTGGCGTGGAGGAGCTTCTGGCAGCCTTGAAACTCTAGTTGCCCCGTTCTCGGCGGAGACAGGCCGCGCCGCTCGGGACGTGAGGACGGCGGCGACCAAATCCGGACAGGAGCGTGTCTGTTTCCCTTACTGCACCCCTCAACTACGCGCTGCGAGCGCAACAGCTAAGCTGTCCAGGGCGTCAGCACCCGTTATCCGCAGCCGCCGGACCCCACGGATCTCCTGCACCAACTCGTGCAGTACGTTCTGTACCCCCCGCCGGTAGGCTCCCGCCCGGTCGGGGTGATGCACGCATGCGCACACTTCGTACATATCGTCCTCAGCCACTCGTACCTGGGCTTTATCGTCCAGTAGAGCTCTTAGCAGCTCACATCCCGATTTGTTCGTCAACCCGGACAACTCCAGCCTCGTGGGGATCCAACCCTCAATGTACACCTGTCCCAAATCGTATCCCAGAGCAAGCGTGGTTCGCTCAGCTTTCCGCGGCCGGCGGAAGCTGTGGTAGAAGGTGGCTAGGAGTTCGTCGCCGTACCGAACCATGGCGCCACTCCTATCTCGCCGACCGTCAACGCGGCCCAGTTCGCATCCCCACACCTTGTCGGGACGACCACCTGCGTGCTGATTACACAGGTCGAAGAAGTGCACCCCATGCTCAACCAGGATCCCGCCGCTTTGCTCTTGATCCCAAAACCAGTGCTCCCGTCCCAGCCCTTCGTCCGTTGCAAGGTTCACCAGCGTGAACTGGTGCAGCGGACCGAAAGCCCCACTGCGTGTGATCTGCAGCGCTAGTTCATGAAGCGGATGGCGGCGCAGCACGTAGTTGACGGTAATGCTGACCCCCGCCCGCTCAGCCGCCCGGAGGGCCTCCTCTGCGTCCGCCAGGGTTGTGGCGATGGGTTTTTCTACCAACACATGTTTCCCCGCCCGCGCAGCCATCGCGGCCTGAGG
>PXEP01000032.1 GCA_003566155.1 Candidatus Acetothermia bacterium
CCAGCAATATTCTGAGAAATTTCTGCAAAAACATCGCAACCTCGAGTTCAATCCCCATCACCCGGAACTCGACTGTTGAGCTATGCAACTCGGTCGCCTGGCCTACTCATCGTATGGTTCATTGTCTTGTTGTGGACGGCGGCGAGAGCTGCCGAGGGTGCCTGTAGGACTGTTCCCGAACTGCATGTGCAGGTTTGCCTGCTAGATGGATGGAGAATCGGTCTTCATCTAGCGTTCGGAGGGCAGCCGGTTGCCCCTAGGCATACGCTTGGTTCCGCGCGACCCTACACGCACAGAAGCGGAGGCCCAGCCTGTAGATCACTAAACGGCTGCTCTTGTGCATGGAGTGGTTCCTGTTCTTTTATAGTGCATGGAGTGGTATAGTGAGATGAACGTAGCGATAGGCTCACTGGGGGAGCGTCCTTCGTGGATCAAGCCCGGTCGCTTCAAAGTCAGCCTGGAGTTTGTGAAGCGAGTTCGTATTCCGTGGAGGAGTGAACCCACCGGTGATTTGCATCTGAACGGGTAGAGCAAGCTGAGGCGATGGGGGGTGGCTAAGAAGTAAGGGGTGCGCCTGGGCGGGCGGTGAAGGAGGGTGGGCAAGATGAGAGTGAAGCTGAGCGGCAGAGTGGGCAGGCGGGTTCTTGAGGGAAAGCTCGCAAGGCGCAAAGTAAACCTGTTTCCGTTTATTGTAGCTGTTGTGTTGATGACAACAGCGGGGACAGTTTTTTGCTGGGCCTCGGAAGTGCCCGCTGGGACAACGGACGGAGCTGAACTTACACCATTGCAAGTGCCTAGTGCCCCCAACATTACCTCTCCGGGGTCCAGCAGCAGGCCAGGTCCAACGCTCAACACGCTGACACCAACGCTCCAGTGGAATGCGGTCTCGAATGCCACGTCGTATGCGTTGGCGATCAGCAAGTATCCGTACGGTTCGGGCAACATCATCTACAATCCCCAGTATGTTTACGGGACGAGTCACACTGTACCTGCGGGCCGACTGCAGCCAGGAGTGCTCTATCGCTGGAACATGCAGGCACGCAATAGTTCTGGGGTAAGCGCCGTTTCGAACACTCTCTACTTCGTGACTCCAACGCCACCAGGCGCACCGGTTCTCATCAAGCCTGCTGACGGAGCGAGGAACGTTCCCACACGGCCGACATTCGAGTGGCGACCTGTGAGTGGTGCAACCGGGTATTACCTGATGGTGGCACACGCGGATGACTCTTTTCACCTTACCACCACAGGAACCTCGCTCACGCTCCCTGCAGCAAGGGAGCTACCGGAGGGCCAGCTCATCGGATGGGCAGTTGCAGGCGTCAACGCCGCGGGACTGGGAGAGCGAAGTGAGATGCGCACCTTCACCACTAAGGTTGATGTGGGGCCGCTGATCCGGCTTAGTGGCGACCTTGCCTTTGGGGAGGTAACGGTAGGCGAGAGTGCGCAGCGTACGCTGACCATCCACAACGATGGCGACGCAGCGCTGAACGTAAGCTCGATCAGCTATCCCACCGGCTTCAGCGGCAGCTGGAGCGGCTCGATTTCAGCCGGTAGCTCGCGGAACGTTACGGTGACCTTCAGGCCCGTTGAGGCGCGAAGCTATAGTGGGACTATCACCGTCCACGCCAACGCGGCCAGCGGTACCAACACCCGGTCCTGTTCAGGGATAGGTGTGGGGGAACCAGCGGAGTCTGTGATCAGGCTTAGCGGCAACCTCTCCTTTGGGGAGGTAACGGTAGGGGAGAGTGCGCAGCGTACGCTGACCATCCACAACGATGGCGACGCAGCGCTGAACGTAAGCTCGATCAGCTATCCCACCGGCTTCAGCGGCAGCTGGAGCGGCTCGATTTCGGCCGGTAACTCGCGGAACGTCACGGTGACCTTCAGACCCACTGAGGTGCGTAGTTACAGTGGCACCGTCACCGTCCGCTCCAACGCAGCCAGCGGCACCAATACCCGTTCCTGTTCGGGAAGTGGGGTGGAGCCAGTCGCATCTCTCAAGATAACGACCACCTCTCCTCTGCCTGGGGGTTCGGTTGGGGTGAGTTACAGCCAGGACCTTACGGCGACTGGTGGCACGACACCCTACAGCTGGTCGTGGGTGAGTGGGAGTCTGCCGCCTGGCCTAAGTCCATGTAGTGGGGGGACGATCAGCGGTACGCCAACGACAGTGGGGTCATACAGCTTCACGGTTCAGGTGCAGGATAGCCAAGGACTAACTGCTCAACGGACACTTTCCATCTCTGTTACAGACTCGGTAACGAGGTTTGACAGCCTTACTCCTTCCACAATAACGACAAGCACGGCACCCTACGATGCAGAGCTCTCAGCAATCGGCAGCAACTTCAACAACGTGAACCGTGTGACGTTTACGTGGAGTGGGCCAGCGAGTGGTAGTGCAACCTGGAATAGAGGCGACAGCAACTGGAACACCAAGGTAACAGTCCACTCCAATACCTCCATGACCCTGGAGCCCAGGGTGGTGGAGACGAGCCCTACCTGGACTGGGAAGGTTACCTGGACGTTGACGATGAGGGATACTGCTGGGTCAACGGCATCACGAAGCTTCACGGTGGTCTATACTCGAGAGGATGATACCACACTATCGGAATGCTCGGTCACGATCAGCAGTTCCACAGGTTTTGTTGGTCGATACAATGTTTGCGCGACTTGCTTTACATCTTCGGGATGGGCGGCACCTATTCCACCTACGGAAGAAGGTAAACTCATCACCCATACAAACTACGATTTTGATTCACCAATTTATAGGCGCAACCATGGCTTCAGACATGGTGGCGTGGACTGGGTTGGTCCACATAACAGTCCGTATGATACAAGCACGCCGGTATATGCTATTGGAGACGGCGTAATCCGGCACCTCGTGCGAGACGATCATCCTACGAGTAACAATAGCAGACTGCACATCGAGCATACTGCTGCGAACGGGAACACGTTTCTTGCAATATATGGTCATGCTTATGCGGGGAACAACCTGTCCGTGGGAGACCCTGTTTCTCAGGGGCAACGCATTGGAACATTGCGTCCGGCTGGTTTTCCGGTTCACCTGCATTTTGAGCTCAATACCATTCTCACAACCACATCTTATGGCGGGGTGAAGGCCGGAACCGTAAACCCATTGCAGTTTTTAGTTGAAAATCCTGGTGGAGTTGGAGATGACGTCCCGCGTTCTCCCGATCCGACCCCACCCCCCGATGACCGCCCTGAGCACACCTACGGCCAATCCAGAGGGTGGTACATGGTGTCTGTGCCGACCACGGGGGACACCGCGGCAATCTTCGGCGCAAGCGCGTTTTGGTGGTGGAACCCCGCCACGGGTGCCTACGAGAGGCCGAGCACGCTGAACCCTGGCTATGGCTACTGGGCTCAGCTACCTGTGAGAAAGACCGTTACTGCATCGGGTACAGTGCCCACCCGAAACCATGGCATTTCTCTAGACCACCGCGGCTGGCATCAGATCAGCGCTCCATGGTCCTACCCCAAGTCCGCCATCCAGGTCAGCCGTGGCGGCCAGACCTTGTCTTGGGCAGACGCTGTCAGAGCGGGATGGGTACGAGACACCGTCTTCGGTTACAAGGCAACAGATGGAGCCTACACCACACCAGCCACACTAAATCCATGGTATGGCTACTGGTTGTATGCAAGGGTAGAAGGAGTATCGCTGCGGTTTGACTACGGCGCACGAGCAAGCAGCACTTGCATGGACTGTAGGATTGATTCTGGGCCCATGACCGTCGAACCGGCGGACCTCCCTGGAAAACCTTGGATGGCCGAGCTGGCAGCGGACAACCTGAGTGTTTCCGCGACGCCGAACCCGCTGCGTGAGGGCACCGCCACCTTCCAGGTGGCTGGGCCGCTTGCTGCGGACACCTCGGAGATCAAGGTCCAGGTACTGGACGTCTCCGGGCGCTCCGTCTTCACGGGCAGCGCGATCGGCTCGCAGCTCACCTGGGACGTTGAGGGCATCGCCAACGGCGTGTACCTCTACCGGGTGGAGGCCAAGGTCGCCGGCCAGTGGGTGACAAGCAGCTACCAGAAGCTCCTGATCGTCCGCTAGCCAACAGAACCGCTAGCTAGACAAGGGTACAACGAACCCCGGGGCCCACCACAGCCCCGGGGTTTTTATTGGAGGGGGCAGATCGTGGTGTTGGGGGACATTCGATGCTGCTGTGCCTCGCTACCTGCGGAACACCTGCTGTTGGGGGCGGAGGTTCACATCTCGCAGTACGCAGGCGATGTCTAGTCCGCGGCACTATGCCGTGTACATGCCCCCTTCCCTCCAGTTTTCGGCGATGAGCCGCAGGGACTTGGGTCAACCGTGGGGGTCAGTTCTTTGGTTCGGGTGTCACTCGGTCCCGTTGTGTCTCGTTGACCTTGCGCCCGCGGCTAGGACAGGGCCATGGTGATGGTATGGCAGTTGATTGCTGGTCCGAGGGGGGAGCGATAGAATGGTCTGGAAAGTCGATTTGATGTGAAAGGAAGGTTGACGATGCCTGTGCAGGCTCAGCATGCGTACGTGGAGAAGCGCCAGGGTGTCTGCGGCGGTAGAGCAGTCGTTCTTGGTACGCGTATCCCCGTCTGGCTTCTTTTCAAGCTCTATCGCGCTGGACACAGCCTGGAGGAGATTCAAGACGCGTATCCTCACCTTACCCCTTCGCAGATCCTCGATTCTATTGGCTACGGGTTTGACCATATCGAGGAGATCACCGCCGACATCTGGGATAATTCGGTCGAGCCGGAGTAGCCGTGGCAAGGCCAGAAGAGCAAGTTTTCGTCTCCCTCCTCCTAGACGAGAACGTAGCTGAGAGACTAGGCACTGCCTTACGGCAATACGGCTATGTTGCGCAGTCGGCCAGGGAGGCGGGCTACAAGGGTCGTGGCGATACTGAGCTGCTCGAATACGTGGCCGGGAACAGGATGGCCATCCTCTCGCACAACATCGCCGATTTCGCAAAGCTCCACGAGCAATGGTTGTTGGAGGGTAGGCAGCATCACGGAATCATCCTCACAGGCACGTCGGAGCTGAAGCCTCTGCTCAAGAAGGTATTGCAGCTGCTGGATCGCCTGACGGCTGGAGAACTCCTGAACCAGCGCAGGTTCATCTGATGTCCGGCCCGTTGCCAGCGGACACGCAGGAGATCAAGGTCCAGGTACTGGACGTCTCCGGGCGCTCCGTCTTTGCGGGAAGCGCGATCGGCTCGCAGCTCACCTGGAATGTTGAGGGCATCGCCGGCGGCTCATCTCCCGCGGCGACGTCCTCTCCGGAAGAGCAACCACGACGAGAAGATCGAGGTCGCTGCCGGGGACTGGCCGCTCCGTCGACAGCTGAGCAGAACAAGATGACTGCCTGCGGCAGCACGCGGAGAGCAGGCGATCGAGGACTCTCACGATCAGTGCCTCATCGAACGTGGCGGGCATCGGGGATGTCATTGCAAGCTCATCTTAGGCCGGGAAGGAGCTTGAGTGAAGATGCCAGCACAATGCTACATAGGCGCATGATCAGGCTTGTCATGGGGCACCAGGGGGGCCCTAAGTGGACTGGGAAGCTGCCGGACATGATCGAGCAACGCTTGGTCCCGACGTTGTCCAACTCGGGTGGTCGGGGAGGGATCCTTGCCTTTCACCACGCAGCTGCGGCGATGATGGTATCATTGATAAGTTGACCAAGGGGGTGAGAACCATGGTGCCTTCCCTCAGCGAGTACGACCGACTAGGGCTTATGGAGAGGCGTGTACGCTATCTGGTGGGGGCGCGGCTTCGGGACCGGGAACGGATGATCGCGGCTATGAAGACGCAGGATGCCCTCAGGAAAGAGCACTCTGCTTCTGAGGAGTGGAGCAGCGTAAGTGTGGTGCGCAAGTGGAGAGATTCCCGATGACGGTGCTGGACGCGTCCGTTGTCTTGAAGTGGTTCGTACACGAGGAGGACAGCTCGACAGCTTTGCGTTTCCGAGATGATCTATACAACGGGGAGCGCCAGATCGTCGTCCCTGATTTGCTTCTCTACGAAGTGGCTAACGCGTTGCGGTACAATCGCGAATTCAAGGCGGACCAAGTGGGCGAGGCTGTGGGGTCGCTATTCGGGATGAATATAGAGATCGTGGCTCCCACAACGACTTTGCTCGCGAAGGCCGCCAAAGCAGCAACGCATCTTGAGTTGTCCTGTTACGATGCAGTGTACCTGGCGCTGGCCGATGAAGCTATGCGCTTGGGGGCACAGGTTCACATCTCGCAGTACGCATAGTGTGGGCTTGGAGTGCTGTGGCCCGCTTGCTGCGGACATGCAGGAGTTCAAGGTATGCGTGAACACGGCTGGCGAGGTAAGAGCCAGTGAGATGGGTCTGTGTTCATGACTCAGCGCGATCTTCCGCGTGATCTTCATCCGCTCGACTTCTCTGTGGCGGGATGCATACTCTTTGTAGATCCAGGAGGTGGTCCTTGTGCAGACCAAGGTCCAGAGGTGGGGCAACAGCTTGGCGCTGCGGATACCCAAGGCGTTTGCGGAAGAGCTAGGCTTGTATGCCGGAGCGTGTGTGCAGGTCGAGCTGAGCGACGCCCGGCTGGTGCTGGAGCCGGCGGACAAGGGCGCGTATTCACTTGACGAACTGCTGGCCCAGGTGACGCAGGAGAACATCCACGATGAGGTGGACCTGGGCGAGCCAGTGGGGCGAGAGGCACTGTAGGACATGTCCCGAGCCCCAGAACGCGGAGATGTTGTTTGGATTTCCTTTTCGCCCCAGGCAGAGCATGAGCACGCAGGGCGACGGCCGGCGCTGGTCCTCTCTCCCCAAGCATACAATGCTAAAGTCGGATTGGCCCTGCTTTGCCCGGTCACAAAGCAGGCAAAGGGATACCCCTTTGAAGTGCCCCTGCCTGATGGGCTGCCCGTGAGCGGCGTGGTCTTAAGCAATCAGGTGAAGAGCGTCGATTGGCGTGCTCGGCAGGCCGAGGTAACCTGCAGCGTACCATCTTCCGTTGTGGGGGAAGCCCTTCGGGTACTCGCCACGCTGCTCTAGCCGGGTCGCTTGGGTCAGA
>PXEP01000187.1 GCA_003566155.1 Candidatus Acetothermia bacterium
ATCTGTGCTCGGGTCCGGTTGTCGCCGACGGCAACGAACACCCTGTCGCACGTGCGATCGGACAGCAGCGCCTCCACGGGTCCGACGACCGGGTGGCCGAGCACTTCGTGTCGTTCCTCCCCGTCATCGAAGAACGCGACCGTGTGGTCAGTGCCGTGCATGAGCTCGAAGATCTCGCAGGCCACCTTCCCGTGTCCTCCCGCCCCCACGATCGCGACCTTCATTCTTTGCCCTCCTCCGGGGGCTCCATCCCGAACATCTCGTTGACGCCCCCCGGACCGTAGAGCCCCTCGCGTTTCAGGACAACCACGAGCGTGCGCAACAGCACCTTGAGGTCCACCCACAGGGTCCAGTTGTCCACGTACCACAGGTCGTACTCGATCCGCTCCTGCCAGGAGATCGCGTTCCGCCCGTGGATCAACGCCCAACCGGTGAGCCCAGGGCTCACGAGCAACCTCCGCCGTTGGCGGTCGTCGTACCGCTCCACTTGGTAGCGAAGCGTCGGCCGTGGGCCCACCAGGCTCATCTCCCCCTTGAGCACATTCCAAAGCTGGGGCAGCTCGTCCAACCCCCAGGTGCGCAAGAACCGGCCCACCTTGGTGAACCGAGGATCATCCTTGGACACGGTGTCGATCTCCTCCCGGCGGGAGCAGTGCTCCATGGTGCGGAATTTGAGGGGGATGAAGGACCGGCTATCCTTCCCCACCCGCTCCTGGCGGAAGAACACCGGACCGGGCGAGTCGAGCTTGATCGCCGCGGCGATCAGCGCAAACGGCACCGCGAGCGCCGTGAGTGCGGGCAGCGCCAACGCGATGTCGAGGAGACGCTTAAGCCCACTCGCAACGCTTGGAGACCTCGACTTCTGCTTCACGTTCATCGCCCGTCTTCCACGTGGTCCACCTGCGTTCCCCAGTTCCCTGCGGCAAGCCTATGTGTCATCGGCAGTCACCTTTCCGGTTCATGCGGCAACATTATCCGGCCTCCATGACATCCAGCACAACGACTCCAACCCCCTGTCCGTTGATCGCTCGGGGTTGTCCCCGACGTCCTCCCCGCTGCTTGTTGTTACCATTGCAGACCGCCTACGAGGTGCTGACTGTCCACCGAATGCCGCTAATGGACGCATATCCGGCCGCCACGCCTGCAAGCACGGGCATCCCAGCGTATTGGTCCATGCTACTCATTGTGCGGTAGAGTTTGGGGGACCTGGCGTAAGCATAGCTTGGACGATTGCGCAACGGGTCGGACACAGCGCAAGACTTTGGAGGCAGGAGAGACCAAATGGCGGGGATGATGTCAGCGTGCGCCAAACACGCCAGACAAGGCACGCTGGGGCTGGTGGTTGGCCTGCGGCTAAGGCAGGTTGGCGCCAGGCTGCTCGGGAACACCCTGTACCAAAGGGTTCAGTTCAGGCGTAAGGTGGGCTACTGGCCGAACTTCCGTGCGCCCCGATCGTTCAATGAGAAGATTGGCTGGTACAAGTACCACTTCAAGGATCCGCGTCTTCCGCTACTAAAGGACAAGCTCGCCGTGCGAGAGCACGTACGTAATGTGGCGCCCGAGCTTCGGTTACCGGAGATCTACTTCGTTGCCGCCTCGGAGGACGAGATCCCCTTTGACCAACTGCCCGAGAAGTGTGTGATCAAGGCTAACCATGGAAGCAGCGCCCAGCAGGTAATCTTCTACGACCGTTCCATTTCTGACCCTACCTATATCAAGCGCCAGTGCGCCCGGTGGCTACGCTCCGGCTACGATCTATGGGCGTTCAAGGAGATCCCGAGGCGAGTGATCGGAGAGTCACTTCTGCTCGATGAGCGAGGGTCGACGCCTGTTGACTACAAGGTCTTCGTATTCAACGGCCGGGCTATGTTTGTGGCACTGGCTTGTGATCGTTTTTCAGTCATGAAGTACACATGGTTTGACTGCCGGTGGAACGCCATGGAGTTCAGCTGGGGTATGCATCCCAGAAAGCCCGATGCTCCACGTCCCGCGCAGCTGGAGCTGATGTTGGACTCGGCTGAGCGACTAGCAGGTGACCTTCCCCTCGTGCGAGTTGATTACTACGAGATTAGCGGTGAGGTATGCTTTGGCGAGATTTCCTTCTACCCGGCAGGAGGTCTATGGAGCTTTATCCCTCAGGAATGGGACTTCAAACTGGGTAAGCAGCTTCACCTCCCTTCTGGCAGCGGAACCACAGGGTGCAGGCGCTAGCGCGACTTCCTACGGGCATCTGACGAGCCGGACCGCCATTCGTTGACGATGTAGGGCCTCTTTCCCGACGGAAGTGGCGGGATAGAGGCAACGAACTCGACGCTAATGCGGGCTTGGTCCCCCAATAGCTCTGCCAAGCGCTGGTTGAGGCGATCGGTTTCTGCGAAGCCCGGAAGCGTTACCATCTTCATGACGTAATCACGTTCGCCTATCTGCGAGAACTGATACTGAACAACACCGTCAAGTCCCCGCATCACGTTGTGAATGAGGAAAGGCGATAGGCGGGTTCCTTTCGGATCATAGATCGCCTCGATGTGTCTCCCCTGGATGCTTTCCAGGACTGGGGCTGCTATCCCACACCCACAATCTCCTCCGGCAATAGCTAGATCTCCGGTGTCGTAGCGGATGAGCGGCAGCCCATGTGAGAAGAGGTCGGTGACAACCACACGGCCGGTCTCCCCCGGGTGCACTGGACGATTGTGGTCTGGGTGGAGGAGTTCTACGTAATAACTGGCGGTGTTGAGATGATGCCGTGGCCCTTCAAGGCATTCGTGCGCCACGACTCCGAGCTCCCACAAAGCATACCGACTGCGCACGGGGCAGCCGAACGCCAATTCGCACACCTGGCGCATGGGCTCGGTGAGCGGTTCGCCATAGCTGATCACGCAGTCGAGAGAGAAGCTTCCTGGCGAGGTGGTCTGTGAAGAGCAGAGTTGCGCGATCTCGTAGGCCGTCGAAGCGTAGGCAATCAGTGTACGTATTCTCTTACGGCCTAGCAGAGCCGCCTGCTTGGCCAAAGCCTCCGGGGTGGAGAACCGTGGGGAGAGCTCGACACGGTTTTGCAGCCAATTGGACAGGGGGCTGTGCTGGACCACGCTGACAAGGGCGTATCGCATGCCCAACTCGTAGCCCACCCACCGACTGAAGTAGATGATCTCGGCCAGCTGGCGGGCCTTCTTCTCTGCCGTCAAGTAGAAGGTGAACGGCGTTCCGTACGATCCACTTGTGGTAACGGCAACAAGCGTTTTCCGTGCGTAGGCACTGGACAGGAATTCGCTGTACCTCTTCTTGAGTGTGTGCTTCTCGACCACGGGGAACTCGCTGAAGCGTGAACCCTTGAAGTCGCAGTAGAACTCCGTAGTCGAACAGGCGTGCTCCAGCAGGAAACGGAGCCTCTCGTCTTGCCGTTCTTGTGCGAGTCCTGGATCGGCAAAGTGTTCCTCAATATCGTGCAGGTGCTTGCGCACCGGGCTTCCCTTGAACCGATCGAGCGTCCAGAACGCACGCTTTCGCAGGGATCCGTCAGCCTTCATTGCCATCAGATCAACCCAGTATCAGTGCTTCCACAGTCTGCTCCTCCACAGGGACAGGCGGGCCTTCGGGTTCACTGGCCAGGGCACGTAGGGTCGCAGGGCCCAACGCACGAGCTTCGCCTTGAGCTTCCCGCCAAGGTAGCTCGCCTTGTAAAGCTTTCCGTATAGGGGGCCCGCACGTAGCTGGGTGGGACGTGGCTCCCTACGCCAACGCGCCATCTCCAGTCGATTCCCGCGGAACTCTAGGCGGTAGACTTGCATGTCTTTGGTAGCGGGATTGTACGAGACAGCGAGCGAACGGAGGTTCCACCGGTTCCAAGTTGTCTTCTTGTTCACTGTTGGCCTTCCCGAGTCGGCGTAGAAAGCCGGCCCTTCAAAATCGGGGAAGACACAGTTTCCCAGGCCATAGAAGACATATCGACCATTCACACGCTCGAAGGGCTGGATCCGATGGGCATGATGGCCGATCAGAAGGTCTGCGCCGCTGTTCAGAAGTTCGTGGGCGATCTCGACATCCTCCGGACGGGGAAGGTACACATTTTCCGCCCCCCAGTGCAAACACACGATCACACGAGCGGCACCCCGTTCCCGCGCCGCAGCAATGTCCTTCCGAATGCGCGCCAACTCGACCGGCGCCACGCCGAGGCCGCCAGATTCGGCGTAGATCGTGCCCACCGCACTAGAGTAGCCGAGCAGCGCCACGGACACACCTTCAATGTCCACGATCAACGGGTTAGCGTAGTTGTCCTCCTCTCGACCTGCCCCGAACCATCGGGTTCCGATCGCATCGAGGGCCTGCAGCGTGTCCAGAAAACCTTCTTCCCCATAGTCCAGAACATGATTGTTCGCGAGGCACGCGGCAAGCGGGGCTCTGCCGAAGCTCTCCACCAGGTGGTTCTCCTCCATCCGTAGGTTCACTTTGCCCAGCGCCGGCTTGCCACGCTGTGTGATCGGGCCTTCCAAGTTGAGTACGATCTCTCCGTTGAGCTGCAGCCGAGCATCGACTGAAGTCGGAAGAAACACATCGCCCACAAAGATAAGTGAACGGGGAGTCGGTTTGATCATCCTGCCTCCCGTTGCGTTTCGGTGCCTGCACAGTAGTGCCCGGAACGAGACTGCGGCGAGATCATCTTCCGGTACAGATCAATGTACTGATCTGCGATGTGATCTGCTGAGAACCTTCGCTCTGCGATAGACCGGGAATTCCGCGCCATGTGGCATCTTAGCTTGGGGTCCTCGATCAGCGTTGCGAGAGCCTGTTCCAGAGCACAGACATCCTTTGGCGGGACGAGTATCCCGTTCTCTCCGTCTTCTACTGTCTCCCTGCAACCAGGCGAATCGGTGGTCACAATCGGCAGGCCCATAGCCATCGCCTCCAGGATCGTTCTGGGTACACCTTCGCGGTAATACGATGGAAGGACGAACACATCAGCAAGGCTAAGCCAATGGAGAACATCGTCCTGGAAACCCGGGGCGGTCACTGCCCCAATCTTTCGGTATTCACTGATGTCGTCCCACGTTAGGGTGTCTGGATTCCCCTTGAAGGGATGCCCTATCAGGACGAAGCGTGCCCGTCTGTGCAGACGACGTGCCGCTTCCAGGAACTCCGGGACGCCTTTCGATCGCAGGAGCCGTGAGACCATCAGCACAACCACCTCTGAGTCCTGAATGCCCCAACGACTCCGCAGGGCATCCTTCTTCTCCGCGCCCACCGCCGAAGGGGAGAATTCCCCTAGGTCGACGCCCGAGCTTACGATGAGATGAGCCTGCGCTTCGGAGCACAACCCTTGTGCAATGTAGTAGGCTATGTCATCCGGGTTCTGGAAGATGACGGCGTTCGCTTTCCGGTTCATGCGGCGCGTCAGGCGCTCAGTGGCCCAGCGCGCAAGCTTGATCTTCAGGCTGGCACCTTGCGTGTACAGACTGCCCAGGCCAGTGACGCTTGTGATCAGCACGGGGACGCCAGCTCTGCTAGCTGCCCACGCCCCAAGCAGGTTCCCCCTGACAGTGAACGTGTGCACAACGTCAGGTGATACCTCTCGAAACCGGCGGGCCAGGCCGTTCAACGTTCGGAGGGTGCTTATCGTCGGCAAGAGCGACCTACTAACGGGCACCTCCAGGAACTGCACGCCGTGTCCGGCGAATCGATGAGACCATTCCCCCTTTGGCGCAAGCGCCCATACCGAAGCGCCCAGTTCCACGAGACGCCGCATAACAGGTAGCCTGAATCTGTAGAGGTTGAAGTCGAGTTGTGACATAAAGCATACCTTGAGCCCGCTGAAGACGTTCGGCGCGCTGCTCTCCGGGCAGTGTCGACTCAAGCGCTGTTCCTCCGCGCAAGCAGTTCGCCGTACAGCTCCTCCCACATGTCGACGACCCGCTCCAGGCTGAAGTGGGTCTCGACGTGCTGTCGCGCAGCCTCGCCCATGCGCCGGCGTTTCTCGGGCGGAAGCTCAATCATCATCTCCATTGCCTGTGCCAGGGCCTCCGAGTCGCCCGCAGGGACCACGAATCCGGTTCGCTTGTCCTCCACTATCTCAGCATTCCCGCCCACATCCGTGGCCACTATGGGAAGGCCCGTCGCGCTTGCCTCTAGGAGCACGTTCGCCATCCCCTCCCACGCCGAGGACATCACATAGGCATCGGCAGCGTTCATCAGCGCAGGAATATCGCGCCCCACACCCAACAGCCTGACAGAGGAATCAAGGCCAAGCTGGCTGATCAAGTGCTCGATACGGCCACGCGACCTTCCCTCCCCGGCAATCAGCAGGCGGGCGTCTGGCTTCTCCCTGACCACAGCGTGAAACGCTTGAATCATATTGGGGTACTCCTTCTGTGGCTCAAGGCGGCCCACGGCAAGCCACACGAACCCGTCTTCCAGACCCATCTCGCGGCGAGCGCCTTCACGCCCATCCAGGCATGGCTTGAAGCAGTCTGTGTCCACACCGTTCGGGATGTACATGATCTTGTGACGGGGCACTGCACCTACGCGGACATAGCGATCCATCCCCGCCTTGCTGTTCTGTACTGTGAGATCGCACAGCCTGTCTGTGGCTCGATAGGCAAGCTCTCTCAGACGGGCGTTTCCCTGAGCCCCCCGCTCGTCCACGTTGCGCGCGCTACAAACAAGGAGTGGGGCACCACTCAGCGGGCGGATCACGCGAGCAAGCAGATTCGCATGCACCATGAAGCTCTGAAGAACATCCGGGCGCCATGCTCGGACCAGACGGAGCAGTCGTGTAGCAGCGACAGGTATGGATAGACCTCTGCGCACTCCCAGGCAATCTACAGGAATGCCTGCAGCCGTCAGTTCATCGACGTATGCCCGGGGTGGAAGAAGCGTGACAACGCGAACATGCAGCCCGCGAACAGCGAAACCCTTGGCCAAGCGTACGAGCTGTGTCTCGGCACCGCC
>PXEP01000088.1 GCA_003566155.1 Candidatus Acetothermia bacterium
CATATCTGCCTTCTCTTCTGAGTCGGGCATGCTCAGCAGGTAACTGCGCTCGTAATCAGCGCGGTCGGCGTTATCAGTCCCGCTCACCGTGAACCCCCGGTCCGAGAGCCATACACCAGTGCGATGAGCCAGCAGGCGCTCGCCCGCCCCGTTGTACAACGCGATGCCTACTTGGTCACGCGTAAGGTAGTGGACCCCCGCATGCACCGACTGCATAAGCTGACGCATCCGAACGAAGTCCGGCAACACTTCCCCGCCAACTACCCGGAACGGAGCATTGCTCAGCGTAGCTTGATCCTTGTCTAGGTCACGCACCGCGCGGGCGATATCCAGAAGCTCCCAGGCCGTCATATCAGTAGAGCCAGCATCAGCAGCATAGCGCGCTATTTCTCGCCACTTGCCCCACCCCACGTCCCGCAGCTGGTGCCACAGGCTGTCCAAGAAGTCCAGCGTTCGCACCTGACGGTCGGCCACCTCCCCTTCATCGAGCGGAGGCGCCACATATCCTTTGTATCGAATGAACTTGAGCGCCGTCTCTCCATCAAGCTGCTGAACCCCAGCCGGGATGCTAATATGCAGGTCTTGCTGTGTGTCGTGGTACAATATCTCTTCTTCCACATCCACTTCAACTCCGCCTACCGCGTCGACGACATGCCTAAACAACTGGAAATCCACGACGACCCACCGGTCGAGAGGGATCTCCAAGAGCTGTTCTACCTGAAGCTGGACCGCTTCCACCCCTGAGCGCGACCACACATCAGCCAACAGCAAGAACTCTTCCCCGTAGGGCACCGTGAGCTCGCCTGGCAGTGTAATCGACGCCGCCCGGCCCTCCGGGGATATCCCAGCCGCAGCGATGAAGTTGGCCTGTTTCTCCCCACGGGCGCCCTCGTCAACCCCGACGACCAGCACCCATACCCACTCCCCCCGACGAAGCTGCCGCTCGATCTCGGTCTGGGAATAGAGGAAGAAAAGCCCTACTGCGGCCGCCACCAACACCAGCCCGGCCAGAACGCCCATTCGACGCATCACAAAGAAGAAGTTAGCCCAAAGCAAACCGCGTCGTCAAACTGGCCCGGCCATACGTACATCCAACACATTCGGGCCCCGCTGCCCTCAACCACGCCGGAACCAACCCACGCTCGTATTAACTGTTCCAGTCAACCTCTCCGCCTTCCTCTTCCAACAGGAAAGAGAGTTCGTCCTGCATGAGTGCCCCCAGTCTGTTCCCCTCGGGCTCATCCGGCCCAGGGATCGCATTGTCCCTGCCCGCCACCGCACCGGTGAAACCGGGGTCGATAAGGGCCACACCGTAGCGGCCGTTTCCCATAATGCGGTTGTGTTCGATCTCCGCTTGAGCTGCGTTGCGAAGTTGCAACCCGTCTCCGCCATTGCCCTTGATCTCACAGCCCCTGACCACAGCCCGAGCAACCTGTCGGACCAACACACCGTCTGCACGATGTCCTGAGAACTCGGAACGCTCTACCGTGGCTTGGGCTCCGCCCTCAACCACCACGCCCGAAATACCGTCGGACGCGCGCGTGTCGCTGATCGATGCACTGCTCCGACCTCCCACTGTAAGCGCGGTTCCCGTGTTCACAAAGGAACAGCCGGTCACATCCAATGTCGCGGCGTCTCCAACCCGTATCCCCCGGGAACCGATATCCACAAACGACACGTGCTCCGCGGTAATACTGGTCTCACTCGAGCCTTGTATCCCCGCCTCGCTCATTCCTTCCAGATGGGAATCCCGCACGGTCAGCTCCGCATTGTTCCAAAGCAAAAATCCCGTGCTCCCCCCGCGCACCTCGCAGTCGGTCACCTCCACCCGCGCATCAGCGCCGGCCGCTATTCCTTCGGAATGCCCTGTCAGAACAAGCCCGGTGAGCCGAACGTCCGCTTCTCCAATTATCGTGAACACCGGGGGGCCGTCTTCATCTGCCTTGAGTTGGGCGTCTTCTTCCCCACGGATCTGGAGCTCCTTGTCCACGGTAGCGGTCCCCGCGTGTTCACCGGAACTGATTATGAGAACACCACCAGGGACAACTGCGTCCACGGCATGCTGTAGGGTGGGATATTCCTCATGAGGGAAGACAAGCTCTTCATGCTCGGCTACCAACAGCGGGGCCCGCACGCCACTTCGCACGTTACCCCATAGGTCCACGGCGTTATCGGACATCATGTTGCCCGAACCTTCCACACCCATACCAAACGAGGATACACCCGCAACTGAGAACCCTCGGATCTCATTGTCCACTAGCTGCGCTTTGGCCCCTCCGGTCAGGGCGATGCCGGTCTTCCCTTTGGCGACCAAGCTTTCGCGCAGCTCGATTTGGCTTCCTCGGCTGAGCCCTATGCCGTCCCAATCGTTTTCCGTAATCTCCGAGCCTTCGACGACAGCTCTTGCATTGCCCCGCAGAGTGATCCCGTCCCAGTTTTCCCTGATCACCGTGTTCTTCACTGTAGCCTGTGCCTCGTCCTCCAACAGTAGGCCGTGGTCCCAGCTCTTCAGCAACGAGCAGTCCTCGAGCACCACGCTTGCTCGGTCTTGCAGGCGAACCCCTGTGCCCTTGTTCTCCTCACAACGCACGTGGCGGAATTCGGCCACGGAATCATCACGCAGCCATACTCCGTCGCCGCCGTTTTCGGAGATGTCCGTATCACTGGCCCGGATGAGGGCGTCACCGGAGAGCCACAGGCCGCCCGTGGGGTTCCCCTTCACCGTAACTCCTTCGAGAACCAACTCCGCCGGACCCTGGACCACCGCCCCGTAGCGGCGATTCTCGTTCAACGTGCAGTCGGTCAAGACCGCCTTCGCCCCATCCCGGACGAGTAAGCCCGAGGGCGAGTTCCTGCTCAGTCGGCATCCGGTTATCTCCACTTGCGAATCTCCGATCGCCAGCACGCCCACCGCGGGATCGTCGTCCACCAAGTGGCCCCGATGTCCGCCCACCACGGTCAGCCCCTGCAGCAGGACCTGTCCCGCATCCTCTACTCTAATGACCGATTGCAGATACTCGGTGGCCTGGATGATCGTCTTTCCGTCGCCCTGCCCTTGCACAGTTACCGGCCGCCTTATCACCACGTGTTCGTTCCACGTGCCCCGGCCAAGGCAGATCACCGCCCCGCTTGGCGCCTCATCCAGTGCCGCCTGCAGGGAATCCTCCGGCTCCAGGACGAAATCGCAGTCCAATTCCTCCTGGGGGGAGCGGCCGCACCCGACCATGGCAAGCAGGAGGCCAACCACCGAAAGGAGCAGAATTGCTTTTTCCATTAACCTTTTCATCGCACGTTAACAAAGTATAGCCCTACCTCTATGAGGTCGCCATGCCCAGGGATCCATCGGGTTGAAAGCCCCCTGCCGGACGACTACCGTTTCCTTGTGTTCAAGGATAATGACTTCTGCACCAGGCTGGCTCGTACTGCAATCGCGGCATGGGTGCGGGAACGAAAACAAATTACTGTCCCTGCGGATGTTCCTGCAGAGCTTGCGGACCGCCGAGCAGGCGCGTTTGTGTCCCTGAAAAAGGGCGACCGTCTCCGTGGTTGCATTGGCACAGTGTTCCCCACCCAGCCCTCGCTGGCCGAAGAGATCATCTGCAATGCTATCAGAGCCGCCAGTCGCGATCCCCGCTTCCCGCCGCTGACCCCTGAGGAGCTTCCTGAGATCACTGTTAGCGTCGATGTGCTCGCCACCCCTGAGACTTGCTCACCGCAGGAACTTGACCCGAAGAAGTACGGTGTGGTGGTGCAGGCGGGAGAACGCTTGGGGCTTCTGCTCCCCGACCTTCCGGGGGTCACCTCAGCCGACGAGCAATTGGCCATCGCCAGACAAAAGGCCGGCATCCCTGCCGCTACCCCGTGCACCCTCCAACGCTTCACCGTGGAACGACACCAGGAGCAATGAACGTCTTTGTCCATTCCCTCGGCTGCCGGGTGAATCAGTACGAGTCAGAGGTCCTGGCCCAGCGGCTGCGTGCGATCCCCGACGACCGGACGGTTCACCTTATCAACACATGCGCGGTCACCACCCTCGCCGAAAGAAAGGGACGCAAACTCGTGCGCCGATTGCGTCGACAAGCCGAGACCGCCTTGGTGGTCGCGGTCGGCTGTCAGGCTACGTTGTTCGCCGACAGCCTCTCCCAGGCCGGAGCCGACCTTGTGATCCACAACCGGGACAAATCGCGTCTCCCGCAGCTTCTGGCCGCCTACCTGGGCGACGACACCCGGCAAGCCCTGAATGAAGGGGCGCAACAGTGGCCCCCACTCGAGGACGAACAGCTGGCATCGAGCGTGGACCGCGCACGCCCGGTGCTCAAAGTGCAAGACGGGTGCAGCGAACACTGTTCGTATTGCATTACCAGGAACGCCCGCGGGCCGCTGCGTAGCAAGGGCATTCCTGCCGTTTTGGGAGAAGCGCGCCGGTTGGCCCAGGCGGGGTACAAGGAACTGGTGCTCACAGGAGTGAACCTCGGCCAGTACGGGCGAGACCGCTCGGCCAACCCGGACTTGGTTGACCTACTACAGAGCCTGGTGTCGGCCCTCCCCAATTGCCGCTTTCGACTAAGCTCCCTGGGTCCTGAGTCCGTAAGCGATCGGCTCATCCAATTCCTTGCCCGACACCCCGAGGTCTGTCCTCATCTCCATCTCCCGTTGCAGTCAGGCGACGACCGAATCCTTGAGCTTATGCGTCGGCCGTACACGGCCGCCGACTTCCAGGAGCAAGCAGCGCGCTTCTTGAGCACCGTTCCAGGCTCTACACTTGGAACGGACATCATGGTTGGATTTCCGGGAGAAGACGGTCCGGCGTATCAGCGAACGGTGGAATTGCTGCAAAACCTCCAGCCACTCAACACCCACGTGTTTCGCTTCTCCGCCCGACCGGGGACGCCGGCGGCCCACATGGGTCCGTCGGTACCCCCACAGGAGTCCAAGGCACGCGCAGAGCAGCTACACCGGCTGGCAGCCGAATGGTCCCTGGCCGTGCGAAAGGAGTTCTTGGGCACCCGGGCACACGTCCTTGTGGAACACTTGCATTCTGGCACTGCGTGGGGACACTCTGAGAATTACATGTACGTGGGATTCCCCAGCACTCGTGCCCGACGGGGTACAATTACCCCGGTGCGTATTGCCCAAGTGGGAGCCACGTGCACCATGGGGGTGAACGAAGATAACTACAGCGACGTCTGAGATCGAGTTTGAGGAACAGGGGATCGCCATGAGCGTGCTGGGTCAATACAATAGCAACCTGCGTGTGATAAACAAAGCCTTTCCCGATGCCCAAATCGTCGCCCGCGGCGACCGTATCAAGCTCGCCGGGCCGCCCGAGGACGTAGCGCGCCTGGAGAAGCTGTTCAACAAGCTCCGCGAAGTGGCCAGGGGCAACCATGTTCCCACACCGCAAGACGTGCAGTACCTGATCGCCGAAGTCAATGACGGCGCTGATCTAACGGGGCTACAGACCGACGTGGTCCAGCTTACCCATTGGGGAGAGGCCATCCGCCCCAAGACCGCGGGGCAGCGGGAGTATCTCGATGCCATTCAAGAGAACGACGTCGTTTTCTGCATCGGCCCGGCTGGAACCGGGAAGACCTATCTGGCGGTCGCGTCTGCACTACGCGCACTGCGCCAGGGCTTGGTCAAGCGCGTCGTCCTTACCCGCCCTGCTGTGGAGGCTGGCGAGGCTTTGGGGTTCCTTCCCGGAGATATCTTGCAGAAGGTGCATCCCTACCTACAGCCCCTGTACGATGCCCTGTATGACATGATGCCCCCCGGGGAGTTCGAAAAACACATGAGCACAGGCAGAATTGAGATAGCACCGCTGGCGTTCATGCGGGGGCGGACGCTGAACCACGCGATGGTTATCCTCGACGAGGCCCAGAATACGACGCACACTCAAATGAAGATGTTCCTCACTCGACTTGGGTTCCATTCCAAGGCAGTGGTCACCGGCGACATCACCCAGGTGGACCTGGAAGGTCGCACTCCAGGGCTGGTGGAAGTTCAGGAAGTATTGAAGGGGATAACAGGAATTTCTTTCGTGCACCTGGGCGGCAAGGACGTGGTCCGCCACCCACTGGTAAAGGCGATTATCGAGGCGTATGAGCGCAGCGAGAAGAGACCAAATACAAAAGCGAACGAAGACTAAACCCGACCGCAACCCTTTCCCCTGGCTCCAGCTTCTTTCCCTCATTCTTCTGGCGGCCGCGGGGTCGGTCTGGTCGTGGGAGGAGGCTTTGGTACTCACGCCATGGCCCGTAGCCGCTGCATCCGGGCTCGGCCTGATCCTCCCCAGCCTTGCCGTGGCCTACGTCCTTACTCCCGCCCAGCGCCGTCTGGGCCTGGGGCTGCTGGCGGCTGCGGTATTGCTGTCAAAGCTGGGGAGCATGGCGTCGCCATACCTTCTTCCGTGGGGCATGGCAAGCTCGATGTTGGCCTTGGTCGTAAGCCCCACGCACGCGCTGCTCTCGCTTCTGCCTCTAGTTGGCTGGGCCGCCCCGTTGTTCGGAGGAGGGCCTGCATTGGCCGCATTGGTTGGCGCCGCAGCTCTATCCCTTATTGCCGGGCAGGCTCGCACCGCCAAGGACCTGGTATTCGCTGGTCTTGTAGGAGGCGTGGCCGGAGCGGCGGTGGCCGCCGTCCTGTGGCCCGAATCAGGGATTTTGGGCACCGGGGCTGCACTGCTGTGCGGTCCCGCTGCAGCGTTCATCGCCTGGGCGGAACTCCCGGCGGTGGAGAGGGCTATGGATCGCACCTCGCCGCTCTCGTTGGTGGACTTGCTCAACCCGTCTCACCCTCTGCTGGAGCGCATGCGTGCCGAAGCCCCCGGCTCCTACTACCACTCCCGCGACGTGGCCGCCCTGGCGGAAGCCGCCGCGCGTAGTGTAGGCGCCAACCCGGTGTTGGCGAC
>PXEP01000050.1 GCA_003566155.1 Candidatus Acetothermia bacterium
CAAAGCCACGGGTCTCACCGAGACCGCCGGGCTACCGCGCTTTGCACCTATTGGTAGCCGGGTTGCTAAGTGCATCCGACGTTTTACCAATACAACTGGAGGTGCCTACGAAATGAGGAATATTCTGTTTGGCATAGTATTTTCTGTAATGTTGGTTGTCGGTTCTGTGTCCGCGATAGCCGGTTCGGCCGGGGACAGCGCCACCAGTGCAGTGTCCTGGAGCTTGGGTTCGTTCGTAGAACTCACCATAAACTCTAGTTCGTTCGATTTCGGCGAGCTGGATCCAGGAACGGAGAGCGTCTTGGAGAAGAACGCGGTTCGACTGATGGTGCGCAGCAACACCAGCTGGGCGCTCAGCTACTCCGTTGACGGAGTGGGTGCTGACCACCTGGTGGTTGATCCTCGCCATACCTCAGGCCATCGGAACATGGCCGTCAATGTGGACTACGAGCTGGTGGATCTGTTGGACTTGGATCCCGGCGACTACTCGGTCACGGTGACCTTCACCGTAACCGCCGACTAACCGTCATGGGCGCCGGAAACCGCGCCCCGGATGTGACGCAGTATTGTGGGCCGACAGCAAGGTTCTGGCCCCTCGGTCCTCCCCTTCTTCGCTTGGCGCTTCTTCCATAAGCAGGATGGTTTCTTGTGTGCAGTTGGTGGTGAGTGGTTTGTGGTTGGCAGGCAATGCGGGGTGGTGGTCGCACTCCGTCATCGCTAGCCATCAGCACACACAAAGATAGCGCTCGGGGTGGTGCCGAGGGTGGGGGTCGAACCCACACGGCCTCTAGGGCCACGGGATTTTGAGTCCCGCGCGTCTGCCAATTCCGCCACCTCGGCTCTCTGCGTCATTATACCGCTACTGCCCCCGGTGTCTCACGGTGTTATGCTTGCCGTGAAAGGAGCGTGGGACGCGTGCGCAAGGGGAGATTTGTTGCCGAGGGAAGGCTGCGCACGGGAACATTCGTCGGAGACAGCGTTCACAGCAAGGATCGCTCCTGGGCAGTGAGCGATGTGCGCCTGGCAGCACCCGTCCGGCCGGGGAAGATCATCTGCTTAGGACGCAACTACGCCGATCATGCGCAAGAGTTGGGGCATAAACTACCGGAGAAGCCGCTCTTGTTCTACAAGCCGCCATCGGCAGTCATCGGGCCGGGCGAACCCATCGTCGTACCTACGTCCTCCCGGGTGGACTACGAAGGTGAGCTGGCCGTGGTCGTGGGTCGGCGCTGCCGAAATGTCCATCCAACCCGTGCAGAAGACGTTATATTCGGCTTCACCTGCCTAAACGACGTGACCGACCGCGAAGCACAAGGCTGGGAGCAAACGTGGGTCCGCGCCAAGGGCTTCGATACCTCTTGTCCTGTCGGTCCATGGGCGGTAACTCCCGATGAGCTCTGCTTCCCGCTGGAGGTGCGAACATATGTCAACGGACAGCTCCGCCAGATCGGGAACACCAGCATGCTACACATTGGCATTTCGGAGATTATCGCCGCCATAACGGCGTTCATGACGTTGAACCCCGGCGACGTGATCGCCACCGGGACGCCCAGCGGCGTGGGGCCGCTCCACCCGGGAGACGTTGTCAAAGTGAGCATTACGGGGATCGGCGAGCTGGAGAACCCTGTACAGTGACCGAGGCACCTCCACCGCCGCAGGCGGCTTGCCCCGTGGCCCACGGCAAGGTACGTTTTTGTGCAGCTCTTCGTGATTAGGGAGGCGTGGTGCAGCGGCGGGTAGCACACAAGGACGGAGTCCTCCAGGTGTCGTTCGAATACGACCCCCGGTTGGTGGAGATGGTCAAGGGTGTTCCCGGGCGGAAGTGGCACCCGGAAGAGAAAATATGGACCGTACCAAGCACCCAGGTGGTGCAGCTTGTGGACCTCCTCTACCCCGCGGGTTTTTCGTTCGATGCGTCCACACTTGAGCTCTACGAGCAGAACAAGGGGGCTGCCTCCGATCACTACACTGTCTCCCGCCTAAACGCCGAGGCCCGCGCCGCGCTTAACCGAACCTTCCCCGCACCCGTATGGCTCGTGGGGGAGATCACCGGGTTCTCCAAGTCCTCCCACAAGCGCACCATCGACTTCCAACTGGTGGACCGCGATGACGAGGGCAACACACTGGCTGAAGTCAACGCAGTTCTGTTCCAACGGCAAAGACAAGCAATCGAGGACAAACTCGCCCGCCAAGGCAGCCCGTTCCGCATGGAGGATGAGATAGCCGTTCGGGTTCAGGTGCAAGTGGACCTGCATCCGGAGTGGGGCGCTTACCGTGTGGTCATTCAAGACCTCGACGTGGAGTACACCCTGGGGGAGGCGGCTCGCCGTAGGGAAGAAATACTGAGAACCCTATCGGCGGAAGGTCTTCTGGAGAAAAACCGCAGGCTCCCGTTCCCCATACTACCTCTGCACGTAGGCCTCATCACCAGCCCAGGCTCGGATGCGGAGCGCGACGTACTAAACACCTTGCAGGAATCGGGGTATGCGTTCCAGGTAACCGTGTATCCCGCTCGTGTCCAGGGGAGGGAGACTGAACCTACTGTGCTGCGTGCTCTGTCTTGGTTCTCCGCCCGGAAGGAGCTGTTCGATGCCGTGCTGATCTGCAGGGGGGGAGGCTCTCGCACCGACCTGGGATGGTTCGACTCACTGGCCTTGGGGCGGGAGGTGGCCTCGTTCCCATTGCCGGTGGTCGTGGGTATCGGGCATGAAAACGACCGGTCGGTCTTGGATGAGGTGGGGTGGCGGGCCAAGACACCCACCGCAGCAGCCCAAGTACTGGTGGACCAGGTTGCTCATACGCTGGAGAGGGCAGAAGCGGCCTGTAGACGAGCCCTCGAGTCCGCCCGGCATCGGGCGTCCGCCGAGCGTGAGCGCCTAGCGTCCGACGCACGGCGACTCTTGCAGTCCACCCGACAGACCTTGTCCCACGCCCACACAGAACTACGCCACTCACGCCATCGACTTCTCCGGGGGACCACAACCACCATCCGCACAGGCAGGCACGCCCTGTGGGCGCGCGCGGGCAGCCTCCCCCGCGCCGCTCACTACAGATTACAAACGGGACGGTCTTCTCTGGTCGAACTCAACCGACGGTTGCCCTTAGCCTCGGCCAACCTGATCGTGCGGGAACAAGAACGCGCCCACGCGCGTGCACGGCGCTTGGAATTGATACATCCTCGACGGGTGTTGGACCGTGGTTACGCGCTTCTGCGCTTGGACGACGGCAGAGTGATCACCGAACCCAAACATGCCCCGCCAGGCCGCCACGTTCACGCCGAGCTCCGCAAAGGTATCCTGAAGCTCCGCTCCGAGGGGGCCGGTGAGCACAGAGAGGGGGACACATGACCAAGCCCGATGTGAGCTACACAGAGGCTGTAGAAAGGCTCGACGCCATCCTTGAGCGTATCGAGGGCGGCGAGGCGGACATCGACGAACTGTCGGGCCTAGTGGAAGAGGCAGCACAGCTCCTGGAACTATGCCGGGACAAGATCGCGCACGCTGAGATGCAGGTGAAGACGATTACACAGCGACTGGAAGCCGAGCAGTCTGTCGGGAGCGATCAAGAGGAAGCACCCGAGGAAAGCAACGATAACAGCGTCCCGTTCTGACGAATTGCGCAGCCAGCTGGGTGTGCGTTATAGAAATTCCGGTATTCTCGTACTACAATACGTGTACTATGCCGACGGCACTACGAGTATCAGATGCAGCATCGTTGGGACTTCATGCGGCAGCGTTGCTTGCCGCAAACTCCGGGCGTCGCATCACTGCCGCACAGATGGCGGGCGAGATGGGCGCCTCGCAGGCCCATCTGTCGAAGGTCCTCCAGCGGATGAAGGGGGCGGGTCTGGTCGACTCTGGGCGGGGCCCAACTGGAGGCTTCTGTTTAGCCCAACCCCCGAGCAATGTGACGTTGCTAGACGTCTACTGCGCGGTAGAGGGAAACCTCACGCTCTCCAGCTGTCTTCTACCCCGTCCTATGTGCGACGGAGAGAGCTGCATCCTGGGTAACGTGATGGGCACCGTGAACCAGGAATTACGCAACCGTCTGGAACACACCACCCTGGCCCAGCTGGCCGACGTGTTCCGTCCGCAAGCGAAAGAGCACCGAGCCCCCGACCAATCTAATAGTGCAAAGAAAGGAGTCACACCATGAACATGCTCTGCTATCAATGCGAACAAGCCGCCCGGGGAACGGGCTGCACCACGCAAGGCGTGTGCGGAAAAGAACCGATAATCTCCGACCTTCAGGAGCTGGTGGTCCATGCGGCCAAGGAGATCGCCCAGTACGCCCATCGCGCCGCGCAGGAAGGTCGTAGGGACCCCCAGGTGGATACGTTTGTGCTGGAAGCACTGTTCGCCACAGTAACCAACGTCAACTTTGACCCCGAGAGACTGCGCGAACTCCTGCACAGAGCCGCAGAAGTCAAGGCCACCGCTCGAAGCTTGTCCGACTCGGGGGAGGCCGCCCCCGATGAACTCCACTGGGAGGAAGCTTCGGACGTGGACTCGCTGCGGTCGTATGTACCGCCCGTCTCGCTCGCTCGCCGCATCGAAGACCTAGGTGCAGAGGCCGCAGGTTTGGGAGAGCTGGCGCTGTACGGACTCAAGGGAGCGGCCGCTTATGCTGACCACGCCAGGATCTTGGGCTATGAAGACCCCGAGCTCTACGACGGCTTTCACCGGCTTCTCACTGCAATTGCCCAAGGGAGTACCCAGCGTGACGAACTCCTGTCCACAGCGCTCGAGGTGGGCGAACTGAACCTACGGGCAATGGAAATCCTGGATCAGGCCCACACCGAGACCTACGGCCACCCCGAACCTGCAGATGTGCGGATCACCCCGCGGAAGGGCAAGGCTATTTTGGTATCCGGGCACGACATGAAGGACTTGCACGCCCTGCTTGAGCAAACAAAGGGCACCGGCATCAACGTATACACCCACGGGGAGATGCTCCCCGCACACGGGTATCCGGAGCTTAGAAAGTATGAGCATCTGGCGGGAAACTACGGCGGCGCGTGGCAGGAACAGCGGAGGGAGTTCGCAGACTTTCCCGGGGCCATTCTCATGACCACCAACTGCCTACAGAAGCCCCAGGATACCTACAAGCACAGGATCTTCACTTCCGGTCTTGTAGCCTGGCCCGGGGTTGACCACATCAACGATCGTGACTTCGCTCCTCTGATCAGCGCTGCCCTGGAGGCCCCTGGGTTTGACGAGGACGGGCCAGCGCAGCACATCACTGTGGGTTTCGGGCGAGACGCGCTGCACAAGGCCGCGGGGCCACTCCTCGAGGCCGTGGGGCAAGGAAAGATCCGCCATCTATTTCTGATCGGCGGATGCGACGGGGCCAAGCCGGGCCGCAATTACTACACGGACCTCGCCCTAGCGGTGCCTGAGGACTGCCTCATCCTCACCCTAGCCTGCGGTAAATACAGGTTCAACAAGCTCCAGTTCGGCACCGTAGCTAGAATACCACGCCTTCTTGACGTGGGCCAATGCAACGATGCCTACGCGGCGATTCGCACAGCCATGGCATTGGCCGATGCTTTGGATTGCGAGGTGAACGACCTCCCGCTGTCGCTGGTCCTTTCGTGGTTTGAGCAGAAAGCAGTGGGGATCCTGTTGACCCTGTTGCATCTTGGTCTGCGGAATATCCGCCTGGGGCCGTCCCTGCCAGCCTTCGTTACCCCCGGTGTGCTGCAGGTTCTCCAAGACACGTACAACATCAAGCCCATCAGGGATCCCCAGTCCGATTTGAACGAAATCCTGGGATGACCCTTCCCCTGCCCCGGCCGCACTCCCCCCAGTGCGGCTGGGGCGCCCCCAATCGGGAGCTATGGTGGAAGGACGAATAGCTCATGGCTATAATGGAATTGAAAATGAGTTTTGTTTTAGGAGGCGATGGGTATGCGTATATCTATGGTACTTGTCCTCAGCGTGGCGTTGTTGTTTGTTGGGGCTCACGCAGCACAATCGGAGGAGATAACGCTGTATTCAGCTAGAGCACAGTCCCTTGTAGGCCCCTTGGTCCGTGCGTTTGAGCAGGAGAGCGGCATTCAGGTTAGGGTGCGCTACGGAGCTAACGCCCAGCTCGTGGGCCAGATCATGGAAGAGGGACTACGCAGTCCTGCTGATTTGTTCTGGGGATACGAGAACTCGCTGTCTGCGCTCGCGAAGGCCGGACTTCTCAAAGAGCTCCCCGACGACATCTTGGCACTTGCGCGCCCTGCGTACCGGCCCCAAGACGCGATGTGGGTGCCGACCAGCATCCGCGTGCGCACGCTTGCCTACTCGCCGGACAGGGTCAACCAGCAAGACCTTCCTGGCACGGTTATGGACCTCGCCGACCCCCGGTGGGAGGCACGCGTGGGATGGGCGCCTACAAACGCTGGTTTTCAGACCTTCGTCACCGGGCTGCGCCTTATCCTCGGGGAGGAAGAAACGCTCACCTGGTTGGAGAAAATGCGGGCCAACCGCACCAAGCCTTATGGGAACAACACTGCCCTCATCCAGGCCCTTGCCGCGGGAGAGATAGACGTTGCGCTTGTCAATCACTACTACCTGTTCCGCTTCCTGGAGGCCGACCCGGACTTTCCCGTGGCTCAAACCCTTTTCCCAGAAGGGGATCCAGGAAATCTCCTGCTGGCGGCAGGAATGGGGCTTCTCTCCTCATCGTCGGCGGCGGAGCCAGCACAGGAGTTCATCGAATACCTCTTGAGGCAGGAGGGGCAAGCGTACTTCACCCGCGAGACGTACGAGTTCCCCGCCGCGGACCATGCGCAGCCGGTAACGAGCGTCGCCGAAATAGCTGATGACGCTGCCCGCCTGGCCCCTCCGGTGCACCTGGGGGAGCTATCGGATCTAGGCGGAACGCTGGATCTTCTTCGGAGGGCGGGGGTCCTCTGAGGGAAGGCGGCCATGGGACGCCCAAGATCCTTCTCTCATCACCGGCCGTTGGGCCTGCTTGTGGTGGCAGGTGCGGCTGGCGCAGGCGTTCTCCTTCCGCTCATCTACTTGCTCCTGCGAGCAATGGAGGCTGAGTGGGGAGTAGTGCAGGAGCTCGTGTTCCGTCCCCGTAACCTGTACTTGCTGGGCAACACGTTGGGTCTTACAGCCGGAGTGCTGATCATGGACACGCTGATCGCTGTCCCCTTGGCCTGGCTACTCACCCGGACCGAGCTCGCCACCCGAAGGTGGTTGGTGTCCCTGGCCGTGCTGCCACTGGCCATCCCCGGCTATGTAATGGCTACCGCCCTCCTGGGGCTGGGGGGGGGCTACGGAGCCCTGGCCCGGCTGACAGGGCTGAGCGTGCCGCGCCTCGGAGGATACTGGGGGGCACTACTGTGTATCTCGCTGTACACGTTTCCCTACGTGTTCATCAATGTACGGACTGCGCTGGCCGGATTGCCTCGGAACCTAGAGGAAGCCGCTCGCTCTCTGGGATACACGCCCCGCGCGTCCGCCCGGCGGGTGGTGCTGCCTCAACTCGTTCCCGCACTGCTCTCCTCGTGGTTGGTGGTCGGGCTGTACACACTTGGCGATTTCGGCGCCGTCAGCCTGATGCGCTATGAATCCTTTAGCTACGCGATCTACCTGCAATACGCGGGCGCGTTCGACCGCACCTACGCCGCGTGGCTGGCGCTGATGCTGCTGACCCTGGCGGGAGGCATCGTCTTCGTGCACAGCCGCCTGCAACGAGGGAAGAGCTACCACGCTGTAGGGAGCGCGACCCCGGGGGGCGCCTCTCCGGCGCCGTTGGGTCACTTGCGCTGGGCAGCGTATGCATACCTTCTAATCTTGTTCTTCCTGTCATTGGGCGTTCCGATAGGAACCCTGGGGTTCTGGCTGTTCCAACGCCCGTTGCTACCCGAGCTTTCCTCCCTGGCGAGCTCCGCGATCGATACACTGTCCGTTGCGCTGCCTGCTGCCGCCTTGGCCGGCGTACTGGCAGCCGCGGTTTCGTACCTCTCTGTGAGGTGGCCGGGGAAGCTCACCCAAGCGCTGGCCGGAGCCCCTTATATCGGGTACGCCACCCCTCCACTTGCGTTCGGCCTGGCTTTGGTGTTCTTCGGTCTGCGCGGCGTTCCGTGGTTGTACCAAACGACAGCCCTTCTCTCTCTGGGACTAGCGCTGCATCTACTGGCGCTGGCCGTGGGGCCGGTACGTAGCACACTTCTGCAGACCCCTCCCCGGCTGGAGGAGGGAGCCCGCGCACTTGGTCGCAGTTGGCTGCGGGCGTTTCTGGAGGTCACAGGGCCACTCATGGGCCGAGGGGTGCTGGCAGGGACGGCGCTCGTATGTATCGTGGCTATGAAGGAGCTTCCCATAACGATCTTGCTTGCGCCGCCGGGGTTTTCTACTCTGGCCACACAAGTATTCTCATATACCAGCGAAGCCCTGTTCGCTCAGGCTGCTCCCTATGCGTTGGCCATCGTGTTCCTTGCAGCACCCCTTGTCACCTACACGTTAGGAAGAGAGGTCAACGGATGAACTTGCTCGAGGTGCTCGGCCTACAACGCTCGTTCTCCGGAGGGATACGTGCGGTGGACGACGTGAGCTTCCATGTAGATCAAGGCGAATCCTTTGCTATCGTGGGCCCCTCTGGCTGCGGGAAGACGACCACCCTCCGCCTAATCGTCGGTTTCGATCTCCCCGACCGCGGTACGGTTCTGTTAAGAAAAAAGGATATCACCCGCATTCCGCCGGAACGGCGAGGTATAGGATTTGTGTTCCAAGAGCACGCTCTGTTTCCCCACTTGTCCGTGCACGGAAACGTTGCGTTCGGCTTGCGTGGACTGCCCCGTAGCGTACGCCGGGAGCGAGCTTTGGAGTTGCTCCGCCTCGTAGGCCTGGGCGCAGAACGCGACCGCCAACCTCACCAGCTATCCGGTGGGCAGCAACAGCGCGTGGCATTGGCCCGTGCCCTAGCCCCTGGACCGCACATCGTGCTGTTGGACGAACCGTTTAACAGCCTGGACGCGGAACTGCGCGATGTGACCAGACGAGACGTGTACACCCTGCTCCGACAGGCGCGAACGGCGTCCATTCTGGTAACACACGATCAACAAGAGGCGATGAGTTTCGCCGACCGTCTGGCGGTTATGCGGTCAGGGCACCTGGAACAGGTGGGAACGCCGAGCCAGGTATACCGCTATCCCCAGACGGTGTTCGTGGCCCGCTTCCTGGGCAACGCCAACGTGCTATCGGCCGTTGCACACGGGGCGGACGCCGCAACCCCAGTGGGCACAGTCCCCCTGACCGAGGAGCGACGGGGCCCTGTCATGATCGCGCTGCGCCCCGAGGCGTTGGCAGTCGTACCCAACGGGGAATGGAAGGTGGTCGCGTGCGAGTACAAAGGAGACCATTCCCTTCTGCGGATCGCGCACGAGCAGACAACTCTTCTCGCACGGAGCCCCGCGGAGTGTACTGTCTCCCCTGGACAAAGCGTGCACCCTACTGTCCTTGGTCAAGCCGTGCCCCTACAACAGGACACCGATGGAAACGGATCCCCTCAGCTCCAGTCAGGGCGGATCCCTGCCCGGCCGGATAGATAGCGCTCGGCGGCCATCGCTGCCTGGGCGCCTTGCGCCGCAGCCACCACCACCTGTCTTACCCGGGGGCCGATCACATCGCCCGCGGCGAACACACCCGGAGCACTGGCTGAGAACCACTCGTCCACCGATATATGCCCTTTCTCGTCCAGCTCGAGTTGTCCGCCGAGGAAATCAACCGCTGGCCGTGCCCCCTGGAGGTAGATAAACACCCCTGCCACAGACAGCTCGTACTCCTCCCCGCCCGGAGGGCGGAGCCGCACCTTTTCCACCTGCTCGCCGCCGGAGATCTGCCTAAGAGAGGTCGCCATATGGACGTCCACCAGAGGGTGCGATTCGACTTGGGCCAGAAGATCGGAGTCCATCTTCGCTTCCTTGCCTGGAACAACCAGGTGCACCTGCCCGGCCAGCTTAGCCAGAAGGAGCGTCTCCTCCCCCGCTTCATCTGAGTCCCCCACGACGGCCACGGTCTTGTCCCGGAAGAAGGCTGCGTCACAAGTGGCACAGTATCCAACCCCTTTGCCCACGAATTCTTCCTCCCCGGCCACAGAAGGCGCGCGCCCCATCGAGCCAGTGGCGATGACCATCGCCCGCCCCCGGTAGCTTCCATCGCCTATCAGTAGCTCGTGCGCCCCCTCCCGCAACATGGACGCGACCACCTTCCCTTGAGCGAATTCCGCCCCTTGGGAACGCGCTTGGTCACGCATGCGCTCAAGGAGCTCGGCCCCGCTCAGTTCCCCCCCGGCGCCGGGATAGTTGGCGATCCTTTGCGCCAAGCCCAACGCGCCGCTACGTAGCCCCTTGTCCACCACCAACGTGCGCAGGCCGGCGCGGGCCCCGTACAGCCCCGCAGTCGCTCCGGCGGGACCACCTCCAATCACCACAAGATCGTACAACCCGTCGCCGGTCGCACTCTGTTCGCCCATGTTCGCGTTCCTCCTTCCCGACCGACCCTATAAGGGCCACACCACCATGATCAACGGCAACCCCACGCCCATGATGATGATCTCCAATGGAAGGCCCATACGCCAGTAGTCGCCGAACCGGTAACCCCCGGGGACCATCACCAGCGTGTTCGACTGGTGACCGATCGGCGTCAGAAATGCGCACGAGGCGCTCACAGCAACCGCCATCAAGAACGGATCGGCTGATACCCCCAGGCCTCCCGCCACACTGACGGCGATCGGGGCCATGAGCACAGCAGCGGCCGCATTGTTCACCAAGTCCGACAAGAACATGGTGCCCACAAACACGATGCCGAGGGAGACAAACGGCGGCAGCCGCGTCCCGAGATGAAGGAGGCCTTCGGCGATGAGTGCCGCCCCACCGGTAGCCTCCAACGCATAGCCAATCGGGATCATCCCCGCCAACAGGACGATCACCGGCCAATCAATGCTCTCGTAGACCTGTCGCAGCGGGATCAGGCCGGTCAGGACCATACACACGGCCGCGGCCAGAAAAGCCACCGGAACCGAGAGCACCCCCGCCGCCGCCACACCAAGCGCCATCGCGAACAGCCCGCCGGCCAGCAGCATCCTCCGCGGCTGTCCGATGGCCAGTCCCCTCTCGGCGAGGGGAAGGCAACCCAGCCGCTCGAGCGCTTCCTGTAGCTGGTCTTCCCTCCCCTGCAGAAGGAGAACATCTCCGGCACGAAAGCGCACCTCCGCCAGCCTCCGCTGCAGGCGAGCTCCTCGCCGAGCCACCGCAAGCAGATTCACCCCGTACCTCCAACGAAGCCGGAGCTGTGCGACCGATCGGCCCGCCATAAGCGCATCGGGCATGACCACCGCCTCGACAACGCTTACCTCCTCCGAGCGCAGATCCTCTTCCCCCAGTTCAACATCACCCACCATCTCCAGGCCCACCGCGTCCACGAGCTCCTTCAGCGTGTCCGAATCGGCTATAACCATGAGCACATCGCCCCCGGTGAGCCTCTCGTACGGGGAGGGAGCGGGCCGACGATCCTCTCCCCGCACCAATCCCACAACCGAGAACTCCCCTTCTACCTCCTGCTCAAGCTCCCGTAGAGTCTTGCCCACGGCCGCCCCCTCCTCGGGGAGCCTGACCTCAGTGAGGTAGTCACGGATGTCAAACAGCTCCTCCCGCGAGGCCGGACCCTCCCTCTTAGGGACCAGTCGCCATCCCACCAAGGCCACAAACAACACACCCGCCACCGCGATACCCGCCCCCACCGGGGTGAAGTCGAACATCCGAAAGGGCTCCCCGGCACTCCCCGCACGGAATGAAGCAACGATTATGTTGGGAGGGGTCCCTATCAGAGTCATCAGCCCGCCGAGCAACGAGCCGAACGCCAGCGGCATCAGCAAGGCAGACGGGGGTCGCCCGGCGCTCCGGGCCATCCGAACTCCCACAGGGAGCAACAAGGCCAGAGCACCCACGTTATTCATGAATGCCGACAGGACAGCCACCAGTCCGGTCAAGGCCAGGACCTGCAACATGAGCCGCTCGCCCACCCGAGCGAGAAGTCCCGCCAGCGCGTCCACGATCCCCGAGGCGCCTAGCCCTCGACTGATAACAAGCACTGCGGCCACGGTGATCACCGCCGGGTGGGCAAACCCTACGAACGCCTGACCCGCAGGCACGACACCGGCTACGGTGGCCGCCAGCAACGCCAGCATGGCGACCAGGTCGTACCTCCACCGCCCCCACACGAACAGGGCCAAAGCGCCCAGCAAGACTCCAAATACAATGCCCTGTTCCACTGTCATCTGCTACCTCGCTTCACGCTACGGAGCTCTCACCTCATCCGGCAACGTGTGGGCGTCGAGGGCGGCGCCGGGAGTTGGCCAGCGCCACACCGCATACAGCAACCGCTCCCCCGATGAGCGTCAGCCAGCTGGGAATCTCCCCCAACCACAGCCAAGCTATCCCAAGGGCGAACACGGGGTTGAGATAAAGGAAGCTTGCCAGTCGTGAGGCTGAGAGCCTGTTCAGCCCGTACACCCAGAAGACATAGGCGATTGCACCAGGAAACACTCCCAGGTAGATCACGGAGGCCAACGCATCCCACGGGGCAGCCCGCACTGTAGGCACCAACCCTGGCAGGAACACCAACATGGGGATGGTCCCCGCCCATATCACGTAGGTGGTGAACGCAAGAGGAGAATAGCGAAGGATAGCCTTCTTCTGGAACACGCTGTACACGCTGGCGGACAAGGCTGCCAGTAGAATCACAAGCGCCCGTGGTTCTAGACGAAGGGTTTCCCCTTCGCCCAACGTGATCAAGGCCACTCCGGCAAAACTGATCGCTATCCCTACCCAACTCCGCGCCCCTAACCGCTCGCCCAGCACCGCCGCTGCCAACAACGCGGTGAACACAGGTGCGGAAGAGATCAGGAGACTGGCCGCGCCCGCGGTCACGATGACCTCACCGTAATTCAGCGCTACATGGTAGACCGTGATCCCCAAGAACCCCAGCACCATAATAAGCGGCACATCCTGTCGGCGCGGAAGGGAGCCCCCACGGGCCGCATGGATCACCCCCAAGGTCGCTGAAGCCACGAGAAACCTCAACAGCGCCAGTTCGCCAGGAGGAATGCTGGGAAGCGCGCTGCGTATCCCGGCGAACGCAGACGACCACAGAAGTAGCATTACAAACACGGCTATCGTGGTCCGGAAGTCTAACTTTGCGGTGTCCATCCCCTCTCCCCTCATCCTGTCATGTGGTTTCCTGCCCATTCGGCCGCTGGCCCATGGGACGGGCGGCGCACAATGTACGCAATCAGCGTACGACGAGCCACGTACCCCCAGCCACGGCCATCAAGCCAACAACCCGCAACACATCTAGTGGCCGCGGCACAGCGCCGAACCAGCCAAAGTGGTCGAGCACCGCGCCCATGACCAGTTGCGCAACGATGGCCAAGGTCAGGGTGGAAGCCAGCCCCACCCGGGGCACGGCAAAACTGACCGATGACACGATGACCACACCGAGAAACCCCGCCGTCAACGCGTACCACGGCACCGTGGTCCACTGGGCAATGGCTCCCCCGCGCAGCAACAGCAGGATCAAACCCGAGAGCAGGAACCCACCCAAGTGCACGATAAACGAGCTTTCCGCCGCTCCCAGCCGACCGCCAATGATGCCTGAGAACAGCGACTGTAGAGCGATGGCTACCCCGGCCACCAAAGCAACAGCTATCGCTGGAAACAACGAACTCAACGCTCCCCTCCCGTAGACATGAAACCCCTACGCTCGGCACCTGTCAAGGACACGATTCCTGAGCCAGATCCTTCAACAGCTCCCAGACCCCTTCTACATGACTGCGCTCGGTGTTCGCTTGGCCTATACACAAGCGCAGTGCGAATTTGCCATCCAACACGGCGTGGGACAGGTAGCTGCGGCCGGAAGCGTTCACCTGTTGCAGCAGCCATCGGTTGAATTCTTCTCCGTCGCCGTGGCGGAAACACACAAGGTTCAACGAGGGGGGTGCGGCCAGTTCGAAATCGGGGTGTGCGGCCACCCACTGGGCGAATTCCCCCGCCAGGGCAATGTGCTTTCGGATCAAACTCTGCAGTCCCTCCACTCCGAAGTAACGAATCACAAACCACAGTTTCAGCGCCCGGAAACGGCGCCCTAGAGGGATCTGCCAGTCCCGGTAGTCGATCACCTGGCCGGACTCTGTAGGTGCATTACGGAGGTACTCCGGCAACACGGTCAGCGCCCCGACCAACGGAGCACGGTCGGCCACGTAAAAGCAGTCACAGTCGAAATTTGTGAGCATCCACTTATGCGGGTTCACACAGTAACTATCGGCGCAATCCAGGCCCTGACGGAGATGCTCGTGTTCGGGACACAGTGCAGCCACGCCGGCCATCGCGGCGTCCACGTGAAGCCACAGCCCTTCGGCTGCGCACACACGGCCCACCTCTTCCACAGGATCCACAGCAAGAGAGGAGGTAGTTCCCACCGTCGCGCAGACGAAGAACGGGTGAAGCCCGGCTTCTCGGTCCCGGTGCACTGCCTCGGCCAGAGCCCGAGGGCGCATGGCAAGACGCTCATCGACCTCTACCAGTCGCAGTCGCCCCCCACCGAGGCCGGCAATGGCCACCGCCTTCTCCACCGAGGAGTGTGCCTCCCGTGATGCGTAGGCCACCAGAGGCAGACTTATGCCGCTCTGTCGACAGTTCATCCCCTCCGCCCGCTCACGGGCCGCCAACAGCGCGCACAGCGTAGCACTCGACGCGGAGTCCTGGATCACCCCTCCCCCAGGGCCCGAAGATTTGAACCTGTGCGGGAGCCCTATCATATCTGCCATCCAGTCGAGAACATGGGTTTCAAGCTCCGTGCACGCCGGACTGGTCGCCCACAGCATCCCCTGTATCCCCAACCCCGCCGACAACAGCTCCCCCAGCACCGACGGTCCGGACACGCTGGCGGGGAAAAACGCGAAAAAGTTCGGGGATTGCCAGTGGGTGATCCCGGGAAGGATAATCCGTTCGACATCTCGGAGGAAATCATCGAAATCCTCCCCCTGTTGGGGCGGGGCCGGCGGCAGCTGTGCACGCACCTCTCCGGGAGCGTTCCGCGAACACACCGGGAACTCCTCCACGCTTGCCCAATAGTCGGCGATCCAATCCACAACCCGCCGACCCCAGTGTCGAAATTCCTCCGGTGTCATACGCTGTGGAAGGTCTTTATCCATGCCACCTCCACACGCAGGGTATGCAAGCGCTCATCAAGTCTGCGCGCAGTCGAACGCTTCCGGCGGAACAGGATGCGCACCTTCCCATACCACCTGCCGGTAGTGTTCCGGATCGGTAGCACCCTCCGTGTTGATCAACAACACTTGCGATTTCTGGTCCAGCCTCAGGGAGTCCCTTAACGCGGTGCTGCCCGCGGCCTGCATGATGAAACTCAGTGCCCCCAGAGTCGCCGCCCCCGACTCTCCGGACACAACACGTGGATCGCCGGAAAGCGGGGCAGCATACATGCGCATCCCCCGCGCCGCCACGAAGTCAGGACATGAGACAAACGCTTCCGCACAGTCACGGAGAACAGGCCAGGCCAACGGGTTCGGCTGTCCACAGGACAGCCCGGCCATTATCGTATCCAAGTTGCCGGGGAATTTGTGGGGTTGCCCGTCGGCCGCGCGAGCGGACTCAAGTATACAGGCCGCCTTGGTGGGCTCGACTATGACGAACTTGGGCGCCCCCTGGCCTAGCTGCCCGAGGTAGAAAGACACTCCCGCCACGGCCAGAGAGCCCACACCGGCCTGCAAGAGCAAATGTGTGGGAGCGGATAGCCCTGCCTCAGCCAACTGCTGCTGGGCCTCGGAGAACATCGTCGTGTAGCCTTGGATCACCCAGCGCGGGATTTCCTCATAGCCCTCCCACGCTGTATCGGACACCACCAGCCATCCGCTGCGTTGGGCATCGCGGCTGATCTGCTCAACCGCGTCATCGTACGTCCCGTCAATCACGCGCACATCAGCCCCGTGCCCACGAATGGCATCGATTCTGGCCTGTTTCGTTCCCCGCGGCATATAGATCACTGCGCGCTGCCCGAGCATGCTCGCCGCCCACGCCACACCCCGACCATGGTTTCCATCGGTAGCGGCGGCGAACGTGAGCGCACCCAACCTCTCACGCACCGGCTGCGACGTGAGCTCGGAAAAGCTCAGCGGCCCATCCTCCCCAAGCCGTCGCTTCAGCAAGCGGTACACTGCGTAGGCACCGCCTAGCACCTTGAACGAAGAGAGCTCACATCGTTCTGCTTCGTCTTTCACCCAGATCCCCCCCAGGCCCAACTCCTCTGCCATGCTTGTCAGGCTGCGCAAGGGGGTCTCCCGGAAACCAGGAAGCTGGCTATGAAACCAGCGCACCTCCTCCACCACTTCCCGCGGCACGATGCCCGACGCTGCGTCTACACATCGGTCACGGTGTAGCTTTTCGTTGTGTAACCAGTTCAGCGGCCGCACAGCCACCCTCCTCCCATAGGTTTTGCCCCATGGTACCCAGCTGGTTACCGAAAGCACACTCCCGAGCACTACAGAGCACACATTTCCCTCCAACCAGGTGGTAACGAGGGAGGCCGACGTAGTAGAATGGGTGCAGGGTGGTAGTGAAGCGCTTCTAGATAGCTACCTGCACCGCAAGGAGGGGTACATGGCTGTTGCACGGGGGAGAATTATTCTATGGTTGGTATCGCTGGCTATTGCAGCGTTGGTAGGATTGCTCGTAGCCGTACTGTCAGATCTACCCCCCGGGGTGGTAGCGCTGATCGCTGCGCTGACAACCATCGCGCTCATTGTGGTGGGCGGCAGGATACGCAAACGGACGCATTCTGATGAACCGGGAGCCCCAAGCCCCGACCAGAGCTAAGGACTCCGCATTTCACTTCTCCACGCAGCACTGGTGCTGCGCCGGAGCTGGGTTACCATGTGTGCATGCCTATCCGTGCGGTTCTAGTAGATATGGACGGCACCATCTGGAAGACGCCGGTGGATTGGGCCGGGCTCCGCCGCACGCTCGGCTTGCCCCCCGACGGTAGGCCGATTGTGGAACATCTGCGGAACGTTCCCTCCAGAGAACGTGCCCGGGGGATGAAAATGCTGGCGGAACAGGAAGCGCGCGGAGCAGCTGAGGGCTGCCTGATGCCCGGGGCAGATGAGCTGGTGGATTTTGTGTCCAGAAATCGCCTACGTTCAGCGCTGGTGACGAATAACTCCCGTGCCAGTGTGGATACTGTCTTGGCTCAGCATCGACTGCAATTCGACGTTGTGCTGAGTCGAGATGAGATCGCCATGAAACCTGCTCCAGAGGCGTTTCTCGTTCCACTAGAATCGCTTGGCTGCTCGCCGGAGGAGGCGGTGGCCATAGGCGACACCCATCTCGACGTGTGGGCTGCCCATGCGGCAGGGCTGGCGCACGCAATCCTTGTGGCCCCTCCACAATGGACACGGCAGCTGCTTCCCAGGTCCGCGCGGTTGACCGAAGTTTCCGATCTGGACGAAGCCCGTCGAGTACTGGCGGCGCTGCTGTCGGCAACCAGCAAGGCCCCAGACTAATACCCTACCCAGGAGTTCGCAGCACCAGGAGTTAACACTGTCCTGTTGAAGATTTTAAAGCTCTTCACAAGGAACTCACTTTGTGGTATAGTCGAGGTGGACGCCGGAACCAAGGCCTCTCAACTTATGCCTACTCGGCAGGAGATTGCGAGGAGGGTTTGATCTTATGGATAGTGTGACAAGCGTGCGAAACGGCTTGGCGGACCAGGCCAAAGTCGGCAAGCACGAAGTGGAGGAGAATAACGTGCAGTGGTTTGAAGAGGAGGGGACCGAACGCCGTTCCCCCGAGAATCCTATAAGGACCTACTTCGACGAGATATCGCGGGTACCGCTTCTGACCAAGGAACAAGAGGTGGAACTGGCCAAGCGCGTGGAGGCTGGCGACAAAGAAGCTAAGGAGCACCTGGCGGCCGCCAATCTACGGCTCGTGGTATCGATCGCCAAGAAGTACCGGGGCTGTGGTCTACCTTTCTTGGACTTGATCCAGGAGGGCAACCTCGGCCTGATGAAGGCAACGGAGAAGTTTGATTGGCGCAAAGGATATAAGTTCTCGACGTACGCCACATGGTGGATTCGTCAGGCCATCCTCAGGGCCATCACAAACCGCTCCCGAACCATACGTGTGCCGACCCATATTAACGAGCTAATCCGCAAAATATACCAAGCGGAGCGTGATCACACCAAAGAGTTCGGCCGTGCCCCCTCCATGGAGGCACTGGCGGAGGTGCTGGACACATCCGTGGACAACGTCATCAAAGCCAAGAAGACAGCACAGTACACAGCATCGCTGGATTCCCCCATCGGCTACGAAGACGAAGGTTCGGTGCTGGGGGACTTTGTGGAGGACGGCGGGGCGATCTCTCCTACGCGAGAGACATTCAAGGAGCTCCTCCAGCAGGAGCTCCAGCGCGCCCTGAAGGATCGCCTTACACCCCGCGAGCGCCGTGTCCTTGAGCTTCGATACGGATTAGATGACAACCAACCGCGTACGTTGGACGAAGTGGGAGAGACGTTCGGGATCTCCCGTGAGCGTGTGCGGCAAATTCAGAAGGAAGCACTAGAGAAGCTGAAAAACTCCGATTTGATACGTAAGCTGGAGAAATTCCGGCTGCTCAGCGAGGAGGAACTCTAGGCTCTGCTTGGACACCGCTTGTTCGAACAACGCCGACCGTACCGGGGGTCCTCATAGAGGACCCCCTGTTCACAGGTGGGGCACGCCTCCAGCGGCTGGCCCGATACGGTGAACTTACAGTTCGGATACTGATCACAGCCGAAGAAAGGTCCTTTCCCTCGGGCAAATCGCTCCACCAGCTCACCCGAGCCGCAAGAGGGGCATTCAACACCGGTGTACACCGGACTGGTCTGGCGGCAGCTACTACAAGACATATAACGGCCGTACCTACCGTGCCTTAGCTCCATGGACTTGCCACACGCGGGACACTCCTGGGCAGGTGCCTTATCCGCCTCTGCCAAAGCTTCCGCCAACTCTACTCGTCCATCCCCGAGGCGGAAGGCGATCATCGGCGGCAAGTTGCGTGTGCTTCGGCAATCGGGGTACCTGGAGCAACCCAGATACATGCCGCCTTTCCACACGCGGACCGTCATCGGAGCGCCGCACTTTGCGCATTCCACATCCGTGAGCACCTGAAACGGCTTCGTCCCCTGGTCCATCAGGTCTTCCACTTTCTCCAGCCTGCGCTGCAGACGGCTGTAGAGCTCGCGCAGCACATCGAGCCGCGCCGCTTGACCTTCCTGTATCTTGTCAAGCTTTTCCTCCATGCGCGCGGTGAATCCCTCTTCCACCGTCTCGGGGAAGTACTGTTGCAGAAACTCGCTCACCGTCTGACCGAGCAGAGTAGGTCGCAGGCTTCCCTCTTCCCGCCGCACGTAGCCCCGCTCTTGGATGACCGACACAATCTGAGCATACGTACTAGGTCGGCCCACACCCTCCCGTTCCAGTTTTCGCACCAGCCCAGGTTCGGTGTACCTCTTCGGGGGCTCGGTGTACTTCTCCCCCACTTCCACCTCAGGCCGAGGAAGGATCATCCCTTCGGTCACGCCCGTCGGCAGAACTGCTCCTTCGTCAGCGAGGGTGCTGACGGGGTAGACCACTGTGAACCCGGGAAAGTCTGCCCAGGACGTGGAAGCTTGAAAATCCCGTCCGGCGGCCTCCAACTCTACCTTGCGCCTGCGCCATATTCCGTCGGCCATCTGCGTGGCCACGAACCGCCGCCAGATGAGCTCATACAGTCTGTACTGCTCAGGCTTCAGATATCGGCGGACTTCCTGTGGCGTACGCTTGACCGACGTCGGACGTACTGCCTCGTGCGCATCCTGCGTGCGCCGTTTGTTCTTGAACCTCCGGGGCCGGGGGCTCGAATACGCTTTGCCATATTCTCCCCTGACGTACTCGCGCGCCTCGGACACTGCCGCGTCCGACACCCGCGTGGAATCGGTTCGCATGTACGTGATCAACCCCACCGGTTCGCCGGCAATCTCTACGCCCTCGTACAAGCTCTGCGCCACCTGCATCGTACGCCGGGGGGAGAACCCAAGCTCCGCTCCGGCTGTCTGCTGTAGCGTGGAGGTGATAAACGGTGGTGACGGCCGTCGCTTGACTTCCTCCTCTGTCACACTGGTGATGACAGCTTGGGCTTCGCTTAGAGCGCGTTGTAGTTCGTCCAGTTCCGTCTTGTCTTCGATGCGCTCCTTGAGCTGCGCGGTGAACTGCGGATCAGTGGGAAACCTGAGCCCCACTTCCCAGTACGGCTGGGGGACAAAGCGCTGAATCTCCTGCTCCCGCGCGCAGATGAAACGTAGGGCCACCGACTGCACCCGCCCGGCGGATAGGCCCTCAAATCGCCTTCCCGCCAGCACCACAGATAGCACCGGGCTCACTTGGTAACCCACCAGTCGGTCAAGTATGCGTCTGGTCCGCTGCGCCTCAACTTTCTGCGGGTCAAGCCCTCCGGGGGTTCGCAGCGCCCTTCGTACGGAGTCGGCCGTTATCTCATGGAGCAGTACCCGGGCAAAGCGGTCTCTGCCTCCATTTCCCAACAGCTCAGCGAGGTCAAAAGCTATGGCCTCACCCTCTCGATCCGGATCGGTGGCAAGATATACACGTTCTGCTCCCGCCGCGGCTTTCTTGAGATCGCTGATCACACGGCGATTGCGCACCTCCCATGTGGGAGCAAAATCGTTGTCCACATCGACCCCCAGCTCCTTGGCAGGAAGATCGCGGACGTGCCCTTTGGAGGAGTAGACAGCGTAATCCTTGCCCAAGTGCCCGGTCAGCGTGCGGGCCTTGGTTGGCGATTCAACGATCAGTACGTACTTTTTAGCCATGTGTTCGCTCCCTCGTCGTGCGGGGATTATGAGTCGCCCGTTCCCAAGGCGCAAGCTAGCTGCAGCAAAAGGAAAGGGCCCCGCCGAACCCGACGGGGCCCCATTGTTCTGTTCCTATTTAGGCTTTCCCTCTATCAGTAGCCCATGGGCGGGGTTGGATACTGCTGGTCGTCCTTGTCATCCTTGATCTCGGCCACCAATGCCTCGGTGGTAAGAAGCATGCCCGCAATGGACACAGCGTTCTGCAAGGCAGAGCGCGCGACCTTCGTTGGATCGATGATCCCCGCTTCAAACATGTCGCGGTACTCCTCGGCCACCACGTCAAAACCGACAGCCGGTTTCTCGCTCTTCAAGCGCTCCACGATGATCGCGCCCTCGAATCCAGCGTTCTCTGCAAGCTGTCGCGCGGGCTCCTGCAGCGCCCGCCGCAGGATGTTGACCCCCACACGTTCGTCGCCGGTCAACTCCTTGCTCGCTTCCTCCAACACCGCTCCGGCGTTCAACAAGGCCACTCCGCCACCGGGGAGGATGCCTTCCTCCACAGCCGCCTTGGTGGCCTCAAGAGCGTCCTCCATGCGATGCTTCTTCTCCTCCAGCTCGGTCTCGGTGGCAGCGCCAACCTTTATTACCGCCACACCACCGGCCAGCTTGGCTTTCCTCTCTTCCAGCTTCTCCCGGTCGTAATCCGAGTCGGTAGTCTTGATCTGCTCGTTTATCTGCTCGACGCGGGCCTTGATCTGCTCGGCATCACCCTTGCCGCTGATGATGGTGGTATCCTCGTTGGTAACGCGGATCTTCTCCGCCCGGCCCAACATCTCCAGCGTGGTGTTCTTGATCTCCATGCCTGCGTCCTCGGCCACGACTACACCGCCGGTCAAGACTGCAATGTCCTCGAGCATGGACTTACGCCGTTCACCAAAGCCCGGGGCCTTTACCGCGCACGAACTCAGCGTCCCCTTCAGCTTGTTCAGGACCAGGGTCGACAACGCCTCACCGGTGACGTCCTTGGCGATGATCATCAATGGCTTCCCGGACTGCGCAATCTTCTCCAGGAGGGGGATGACCTCCATGGCGTTTTTCAGCTCGCGGTCGGTGACCAGGATGTACGGATCTTCGAGCGAGACCTCCATCTTCTTGGGATCGGTAACGAAGTAAGGTGAGACGTACTCGCGGTCGAAGCGCATTCCCTCCACCAGTTCATAGTAGGTATCGATGGTGTCGGAGTCCTCCACCGTGATGACGCCATCCTCGCCCACAACCTCCATCGTATCGGCGATGATCTGTCCAATATCGGGATCGTTCGCCGAGATCGTGGCTACTTGCGCCGTTTCCGCCTTTGTGCCGAGCTTACGCGACATCTTCTTCAGCTCGTCGGTCACAGCACGCGAGCCCCGCTCGATTCCCCGCTTGAGTGCCATGGGGTTCCCGCCGGCGGCGACCATCTTGAACCCTTCCTTGACCATGGCCTGCGCCAGTATGGTGGCGGTAGTGGTACCGTCTCCGGCCACGTCGTTGGTCTTGGAGGCTACCTCCTTGACCAGCTGCGCGCCCATGTTCTCAAATGAGTCCTCGTACTCCTGCTCTTCAGCAATGGTTACACCGTCGTTAACGATATCCGGCGAGCCAAACTTCTTCTCGATGCATACGTTCCGCCCTCGCGGGCCCAACGTCACGCGCACCACTTGGGCCAGCTTGTCGACGCCGGCCATCACCTTCCTACGTGCTTCCTCCGCAAACAGTAGTTCCTTTGCTGCCATCGTTACCCCCTCACTCCTCGATGACCGCGAGGACATCTGTGGTCTTCACCAACAGGTGCTTCTCCTCGCCGATACGTATCTCAGTCCCCGCGTAGGCCGATATCAGCACCTTATCGCCAACACTCATATCAAATTTCTCCGCGGTCCCCAGGGCCTTGACTTCCCCGCGTACAGCCTTTTCTTCCTTTACTGCCTCGGGAAGCACGATCCCCCCGGGAGTGCGACGTTCCTCTTCCTCTATAGCACGTACGAGGACACGGTTCCCCAATGGTTTGACAGTCATCACCCACCTCCTCGAATTTAGCACTGGGGTGCCTTAGCTGCTAACGCTGGATTGTAGCTATTGCTCCCAGCTCGGTCAAGGGTTGCCTCGCTCATCCCGCACACGCTACAGTAAGGTGTGGCTGCGGGACGCTCGCACTTGGCCTTGGAACTGGCAACCCTGCCGTTGTGGATACTCGCAGGTGCCGCCCTCGAGATAGAGGGCCAGCACCTACTGGTATTCTCTCTATCTTACACACTCGCCAGTATCTTGCTATCCCCGGACCTTGATCTGAGGCGGACGTCCGTCGGCCGGCGCTGGGGACCTTTGCGGGTGATCTGGGTACCCTACTTCTTGCTGTTTCGCCACCGAGGCCTATCCCACTCTCTACTTTGGGGGCCGATCACTAGGGTCGGTTACCTGGCGTGCCTGACGGCAGCCGTGTGGTGCACGGTCGTGCGCCTGTCGGGCGTCTCCCCTGTTATACCTGCGGTCAACGTCCACGTGCCGGCGCTCGCCGCGGGCCTGTACTTTCCCAACACGCTCCATGTGCTGCTGGACAGAGCGTGCAGTCTCAGGTACCGCGTAGGCTGAACTGTCCATTTGTCGGCACAAGGGCGCCGATGCTATACAATGAAGCAAGGACAAACAGCTACCCAGATTGCAGAGGAGGTCATTGGTGGCAATTTCTATCGGCGACATCACTCGGGGCATGACCCTGATATACAATGGAGAACTGTACGAAGTGGTCTCCTTCGAGCATGTGAAGCGGGCCCGGGGAAGCGCCTTCGTCAGAGCGAAGCTGCGGCACCTGCCTAGCGGTCGGTCGGTGGTCGAGACCTTGCGTGACTCGGATCACCTGGAGGCGGCGTTCATGGAGAACCGCCCTCTGCAATATCTGTACAACGATGGCGCCGCCTTTGTGTTCATGGACAAATCGACGTTCGAGGAGTACCGTGTCGCCCCGGATCTTCTGGCCACATTTAAGGACTTTCTGCTGGAAGGCATGGACGTCCAGGGCCTGTTCCACGAGGGACGGTTGCTGCAGGTGCAAGCCCCCAGCTTCTTGACCCTGGAGGTGGTGGAGACCCCCCCGGGGATTAAGGGAGATACGGCCACCGGTGGGGACAAACCTGCTAAACTGGAAACGGGGGCCACAATCAAGGTTCCTTTGTTCATCCGTGTGGGGGACCGGCTCAAGGTGGACACCCGCACCGCATCGTATGTGGAGCGGGTGAGCTAAGGAGGGGAGCATGGCAGAGCAACAAGTGGTATTGGACCTGCCGCTGGGCAGAGCGTCGGTGCACAGCGAGGTACTAGCGGCCACCGTGGCCAAGGCTCTGGACAAGGTAGAGGGCGTGCGCCCCCTAAGGGGTGGAGGTGGCGTTATCGCCATCTTCGGCGGGGGCGAGGAGAGCGTGCACCTGGAGACCGAAGGGGAAATGGTCAACGTGGAGTTGCGCATCGCCGTCATCTTGGGTTACCCAGTGCATGAGGTCGCCCAGGCCGCGCAGCAAGCGGTGCGCGAGGACCTCGAACAGCTGGCCAACGTCACCGTGGGCCAGCTCAACGTGTTTGTGAAGCGCGTTATCTCCCCAGAAGAGGAACTCGTATTGAACGGAGAGGAGGGTAGCGATGGCTGAGCGAAAGGGAAACACGGAGCGAGAAGAAGACCTCACGCAGGAGGTGACGACAGGCAGTGGCGCCATCAGCATATCCAGGGACGTCATCGCCACGATCGCCGGCCTGGCTGCCGCGGAGGTCGAAGGCATCACCTCCCCTCGGGGTATGCAGCTACGCAAGCGGAAGGGCGAGGCGGCCAAGCGACAAGTAGAAACCGTTATTGACGGCGGCGAAGTGAAGGTGGCCATCAAAGTGGCGGTTATCTACGGATACCAAGTCAAGAGTGTGGTGCAGGAGCTGCAAGAGAAGGTCAAGGCGGAAATCGAACGTATGACCGGTCTGCAGGTACGCTCGGTGGACGTGGAGATCACTCGCCTCCTGTTCCCCGAAGAGGGAGAGCAACCAGAGGAGGTATAGTTTGTTCCTAATCGGAACGGCAGCAGCAATAATTCTAGTAGCCGCAGCGGGGTTTGCTGCCTGGGTGGCAGCAGCAGGTGTGCCCGAAGGTTGGCTCCCCGGCCTTACCACGTGGTGGGGACGTACCATCTTGGGCGTGCTCGCGCTCTCCCTAATAGGAGCAGCCACACTGGCCAGCAGATCCGCCGTAGAGCAGGCCGCAAGCCGGCGCGCGGTTCGACGAACCGGGCCCAAAGGCGAGATAATCATCTCCCCGCGGGCAATAAGAGAACTGGCTACGGTTCATCTCACCCGCGACCTTGGGTTGAGCGGATTCCGAGTGCGCATACGCCCGGGCGCCGATGGAGTGTACATTAAGGTCAGCCTGCGCTTACCCCCGGAACAGGAGGCCCCACAGCTAGCGGATCAGGTTCAGGAGATTCTTAGCAGGGAAATACAAGGCAAGACAGGCATACCGGTGCACGAGATAAATCTGGACATCCGAGGGACAACTCCCTCTCAACCTTCTTCATCACCCTCGGCGCGAGTGGAGTAATCGAACCGTGAGACGGCACGCTCGCGAGGCAGCCTTGCGTGCCCTGTACCGCCATGAGTACCTGCCGGTGCCCGCTGCTGACCTGCTGGAGGAGGAAGAGCTTTCTTCGGACGAAGCCGACATGACCGTAGCTCTGTTGACCGGAGTGCTGTCACATCGGGATGAACTGGACAACATCATCAACCGCCGAGCGGTCGGCTGGGGCACAGACCGGTTGTCCATAGTCGATCTAAACCTACTGCGCCTAGCACTGTACGAGCTTCTGCATACGGACACGCCGGCAGAGGTCGTGATCGACGAGGCGGTGGAGCTGGCCAAGAGCTATGGCACAGACAATGCACCGTCCTTCATTAATGGCATCCTCGACCGGACTTGGAAGGATGGCTTAAACCAGAACGCCAAGTGAGCGTTGGCCTGGCTCCGCCTGCACAGGTACACTAGACGTATTCTATGCACCGAGAAAGATTCGCCGACCTGCATCTACATACCCGCTGGTCCGACGGCACGGTGGATTTGAACGAAACCGTGCGGCGGGCCCGAGGGGCAGGGCTCGCCTGCATAGCGATCACCGATCATGACACCATTGCTCCTCACTTGTCAGCACCTTACCAACGACTGGAGGGGATGGAAGTCATAACCGGGGTGGAAGTGAAGGCCAGCATCCTTGGCCACCGAGGAGAGATCTTGGGCTACTTCGTGGATCCCGGTGCCCCGCAACTGCGCCAGCTACTGGACCAGATCGTTGATGCGCGTGTTGAACGGATGAAGGAGATGATCTCACTGGTTAACTTGCGACTGGGCCTGCGTTTGGAGTACGAAAGCGTGGCTCAGCTAACCGACGGATCCGTAGGACGGCCGCACCTGGCAGCCGCTCTTGTGGAAGCTGAAGCCGCGCCGACCAAAGATGAGGCGTTCCAGCGCTTTCTGTCTCAGGGAGCTCCCTGCTACGCTCCGTTGCCCCGACCAGACTTTGCACAGGTGGTCGCCGCCATCCACTCCGCCGGCGGCGTTGCATCACTGGCTCACCCGGCGTTCCTTCCATTTGACAACTGGCTGGCTGATCTCTCCCACCTCCAGAACCGCGGACTTAGGGGAATAGAAGTGTACTACCCCTACCAGACCGGCCGCGCACCCCTGTATGCCTCAGCGGCGGAACTGGCCGCACTCGCCGAAGAGTTGGGGTTTATCCCCACCGGAGGATCCGATGATCATGGCCCCGACTCGGTGAACGAGAGCCTCGGCACAGTACACGTGCCCTACGAGGTGGTGGAAAGGCTCGCCGGCGAGGCCTCCTCGGTAACATGACGCAGCGCAGTCACCGCCACTTCGAGCTGGTCATCCGAGGGTTCCTGCGTTGTTAGCAGCCGCTGCAGCAAAAGCCCCGGCATCAGCAAAGGCCGTAGCCACCAAGCCTTGGGGTATTTTCCGCCCAAGAGCAGTATTTCGTAGGTCACACCCGCAACCACGGGAAGCAACGCCAGCCTGCCCAAGAACCTGAGCCACAACGGCTCCGCCGGAAGCACCGAAAACACCAAAACGGCCACCACAATGAACAGAAGCAAAAAGGCCGTTCCGCACCGGGAGTGAACAGGGCTGTAATCGCGAGCCGCCGCTGCCGACAGACCACGTCCGGCCTCGTAAGCATGGACCACCTTGTGTTCCGCCCCATGGTACTCAAACACTCTGCGGATGTCCTTTTGCCGGGAGATCAAGAACATGTACAAGATCAGTATCGCCAAACGGATCCCGCCCTCGGCCAGGCTCAGCAGTACCTGTGGAGAGATATCAGCAAACGAAGCCAGATAATTCGGAAGAAGCACAAACGCGCCCAGTCCAAGTGCAAGCGCGGCCACCGTCACTGCCCCCATGGCCCATCCGCCCAGCTTCTCCTCTTCCCCGGCAGCCAACTCGGCGGAGACGTTCAGCGCGCGCATCCCCAGAGCCAGCATCTCGTACATCCGCAGCGGGCCACGGACAAATGGGATTTTGCGCGCCCGGGGGAATCTCGGGGGTCGGCCAAGATCGCGGACCGCTATCCCCCCGCTGGGCGTACGAACGGCCACCGCAACGCGGTGGCCGTTTTGCATCATCACTCCCTCAATGACCGCCTGCCCGCCAATGGGCATTCTTATTTCTTTGTGCGGTCTTCGTGCCAGTTCTTGCCGTACTTGCGCTCGAACCGCTCGATTCTGCCTTCCGTGTCCACCAGCCGAGACTCCCCGGTGAAGAACGGGTGGCATTGGGCACACACGTCTACCCGCAGGTCCTTCTTGGTGGACAAGGTTTCAACTTCGGCCCCACAGCTGCAATGAACCACTGTCCGGTGCAACGTAGGGTGTATATCCTTTTTCATATCGTCCTCACCGCTTGGAGTACTGCTCCTTCTTCCGCGCCTTGCGACGCCCGTACTTCTTCCGTTCGACCACCCGAGCATCCCGTGTGAGCAAACCGGCGTCCTTCAAAGTCTTCTTGAACTCCGGCGCAACGCCCACCAAAGCACGGGCGATTCCCAGTCGCACAGCCTCCAGTTGGCCAGTGGGACCGCCTCCTCCAACACGAGCCCGTACATCGTACCGACCCACGGTGCCGGTGACGTAAAACGGGGTCATCAGGTGTCGGTTCAAGTACTCCGGCGCATCCTGGAAAGCAGCGAAGTGTTCGGTCGCCGGCCGGCCGTTGATCTTAGCCTGGCCGGTGCCCTCAGTTATGTACACGCGGGCGACAGCTTCCTTGCGTCGCCCCACCCCGTGATAGGCATCGCCCACCTTTTTGGGCAATCGTTGTTCCTGCGTAGCTACGGGATCCAAAAGGGTAGTCACCTCCGGTCCTTGTTTCCGAGACGGAATTGCGGTGAAATACTACCCGCTAGTCGGCTGGGATGTCAACTTCCCTATGGCAAGGACCCTGGCCGAGGGCGGCGAGCTTGCACGAGCCCAGTCCGCGTGGGGCAGTCAAGGAGGCGCAGGTGAGCATCCGCAATCTGGACAGCATTTTCAAACCCAGCCGCGTTGCCGTGGTGGGGGCCAGCGACAACCCGGCAAGCGTCGGGCACACGGTGTTGAGAAACCTCGTCGGCTCAGGCTACTCGGGTGTGGTCTATCCGGTTAACCCAAAGAGGGAGTCCGTGCAGGGGATTCATGCCTACCCAGATGTGGCGAACCTTCCCCGGACCCCGGACCTGGCAATACTCTGCACCCCTGCCGACACGGTTCCAGGTTTGGTGAGGGAATGCGGGAACGCAGGGATACGCGGCGTCATCATCACTTCTGCAGGGTTCAAGGAGGCTGGTGAGGAAGGACGCGCGCTGGAGGACAAGGTAAAACAGGAGTCCTCCGCCTTCCCGGAGACCCGAATCATCGGCCCCAACTGCCTGGGCATCATCGCCCCTTCCCTTAAGCTGAACGCAAGTTTTGCCGGAGCTATGCCCTCCACCGGCCACGTGGCGTTCATCTCTCAATCGGGAGCCCTCTGCACCTCTGTGCTTGACTGGGCCCTGGAGAGAAATATCGGGTTCTCGTACTTCGTTTCTATCGGAAATATGCTGGACGTCAATTTCGGAGACCTAATCGATTATTTCGGAGAGGACCCACACACCCAGTCCATCATCCTGTACACAGAGTCCATCACCGAACCCCGTGAGTTCATGTCAGCTGCAAGGGCGTTTTCCAAGGAGAAGCCTGTCGTCGCCTATAAATCAGGCCGGTTTGCCCAGTCGGCCCAGGCAGCTGCCTCCCATACTGGAGCACTGGCTGGCGAAGACGACGTTTACGACGCCGCCCTCCAACGAGCTGGGATCGTACGGGTAACCGAGATCGATGATGTGTTCGACTGTGCCGAACTTATCGCCCGGGCTCGCGCGCCTTGGGGCCCACGCCTGGCCATCATCACCAATGCCGGCGGTCCGGGGGTCATGGCCACAGATGCCCTGCTCGCCCGCGACGGCAGCCTAGCAGAGTTGTCCAGCGAAACACTCGATCAGCTTAACTCAGCGCTCCCCGCTTTCTGGTCTCGGGGAAATCCGGTGGACGTGCTTGGGGATGCAGGGCCGGACCGATTCGTAGATGCCACGGAGTTGGCCCTGGCTGATGAGGGGGTGGACGCAGCCCTGGTAATCCTGACACCTCAGGCAATGACCGATCCCACAGCCACCGCGCGGGCCATGGGTGAGCTGGCCGAGCGCTCGCGTAAACCCCTTCTTGCAGCTTGGATGGGAGGGAACAGCGTGCGGGAAGGCCTCCACATCCTCACCGAGCACGGAATCCCTGCCTATACCACTCCCGAACAAGCCGTGCGGGCGTTCATGTACCTGGTTCAATATGCGCGCAACCTGGAAGTTCTGTACGAAACACCCCGAGAGATACCCGTACGCCTGACTATGGACAGGGAGAAGGCTCGGAGCACATTCGCCGAGCTTGTTACGGATGCAAGCTCGACGATGTCCGAGCAGGCATCCAAAGAACTGCTCGACGCCTACGGCATTCCTACCACCAAGGTACGCGAGACCCACAGCGAAGATGAAGCGATCGCTGCGGCCGAGGAGATCGGGTACCCAGTGGTCCTCAAAATCCTGTCCCCCCAGATAACCCATAAGACAGATGTCGGCGGCGTGGTGCTCGACCTGCACAGTGCTGACGAAGTCCGCAACGCCTACCAAAGAATCGTAGAGGGAGCCAGACAGCACGAGCCCGAGGCCGATATCCTGGGGGCGTCGGTCCAGCGTATGGTTGATGCCAAGGGCGGATTCGAGTTAATCCTCGGCGCCAAGCAAGATCCAGCCTTTGGAGCAGTGCTCATGGTGGGCACAGGGGGGATCGCCGCTGAGGTGTTCCGGGATAGAGCACTGGGGCTACCTCCGCTCAACGAGCGACTGGCTCGCAGGCTGGTAGAAGCTTTGCGCGCCTGGCCCTTGCTTGGAGGATACCGCGGCCGCCCGAAAGTGAACATGGACAAACTGCTCGAGGTGTTGATGCGGTTTTCTTACCTGGTCGCAGAGCATCCGGAGGTAACCGAGCTGGATATAAATCCGTTGTTGGTAACGCCACAGGAGGCGGTGGCTCTGGATGCTCGGGTGGTTGTGAACAGTGAGAAGCTTGCCAAGCAAGAGAAACCCTACGCGCATTTGGCTATCCGCCCTTATCCGGGAGAGTACATAAGAGAAGCCACTACAACTGAGGGAGTGCCGGTCACGCTTCGGCCGATCCGTCCAGAGGACGAACCTTTGTGGCACGAGATGTTGCGGATCTCCTCACGCGAGTCGATCCGGTTTCGCTTTCAGTACATCTTCAAGGAGAGCACCCACGAGATGGCTACCCGATACTGCTTCATCGACTACGACAGGGAAATGGCAATCGTCGCCGAGCTTGAGGAAGCCGGCGAGCGGAAGATCGCCGGCGTAGGCAGGCTGGTCGCCGGTCCAGATCCACGGACCGCGGAGTACGCTGTGTTCGTAGCAGATCCCTGGCAGGGGCAAGGGCTGGGAAACCTCCTTACGGAATACTGCCTGGAGATAGCCGCCACACGGAAGGTGTCGAGAGTAACTGCGGAGACAACACCGGACAACCGGCGCATGCTGGCCATTTTCGAGTCGCAGGGCTTTCGCTTGGAACACCACGCACAAGAAGGAATCGTGCTGGCGCACAGAGAACTGGCGGGCACCTAGGTAACAATGGGCACGGTTAACCTCGAGCGTGCGCTGCGCCCTACAGGGGTAGCTGTCATCTCAGTCGGTCGTGGCCGATGTGCCCGGCAGGCGTTGGACAATCTGGTTGCTCACGAGTTCACGGGGCAGGTCTACTGTGTCGGGATCGCCCCCCCCGCACCGTCTGTCCAGACAGCGCACAAGGTAGAGAACCTACCGCCCGAGGGCACATTGCTCATACTGGACGCTCCTTCTGAACAGATTCCTCACTTGGTTCAACAAGCCGGGGAGCTGGGCTTCCCGGGGGTGTTGATCATGTCACGCGAGGCGCCCATGGGCGTACTGCGTGCCTTCTGCCAAGAGCATCCGCAAACCAGGGTCATCGGTCCTGGCTCCAGAGGGTTGATCATTCCTGCACTCGGCCTCAACGCCAGCTTGCATCGGGGACTCCCTGGGCACGGCGGCTTGGCCATGATCAGTTCCTCCCCCTTGCTGTGGGACCAGCTCCTATACAACGCGCAGCGCAAACGCCTTGGCCTGAGCCACCTCGTCTCACTGGGGGAGCAGGTAGACGTTGACGCAGCCGACGTCACAGACTATTTGCACAGGCGAGGGCGTGTACGGTGTCTGGTGTTGGACTCAAGCTCCGTACCGAAGCCGGACAAATTGCTTCCCGCCGTATGGTCATTCGCCAGGGACAGACCGCTGATCGCGCACAGCTCTCAGTCCCCATGGGATTGGCAGGTGTTCTCTTGCGCTCTTGAGCGCGCCGGGGCCATCCCGCTTGAGGACAAACAGGAGCTGTTATCCCTATTGGAGATCACCTGCAGACTCGACCATCCTCCCCCGGGGCCCCAAGTGGTCCTGCTTAGCTCCACAGGGGAAGAAGCGTTGCCGGAGGGTCATTCCCGCCGAGTGCTGCACCTGTCCCCACACACCCGCCATGCTCTAGGCGACTTAGGTTGTTCGGTAAGCCGAACCCATGTTTCCCTGCCCAGCGGCGCAGGCGAACAGGACTGGTTGCACACCGTCCACCTGTTGCTCGACGACGCCCGTGTCCACATGCTCCTTTCCCATAGTCCTCCTCCGCTGTCCCCAGCTGCCGCCGCCCAGGCCGCCGCAGCCGCAGAGAAGGCGTGCAAGCCGTTGGCCATTGCTGCTACCGACGCACAGACTGTACAGGTGCTGTCTCAGGCAGGCATAGCAACTTACGCAAGCATCTCTGAGCCGCTCCGTCTGCTTGACAGACTGGCACGGCATGCGCACAACCTTAGGAAGCTCCACCGCTGGTGGGGCAACCTGCCCGCAGGCCCTCGGCCTCAGCAACGTCCTAAGCTCCCCCCGGGGCAGACACCCCAGGACTTGCTGATTGACACTCTGGCCCGTTGGGGCATCAAGGCGAAGTCGACAACGCAGCCTGCGCAGCAACGCAGCTACTCGGTTGGACTGCGCCGACACCCCCTGTTCGGCACGGTGGTCACTTGCAGCACCGATATTCCCGACAGCTTCTTGCCCGCTGTTGGCATGCCCCCGCTCACCAGGCCTCTGGCCCGCTCAATGGTGGCCGCACTGTCCCGTCCGCTTCCCGCCGCAGAGGAACGGGCACTGACGGAACTCCTGATTCGGACTTCCCAGCTTGCCGGTGACCTACCCCAGCTGGTGGAACTGGAGCTATCTCCGGTCGTGATCATCGACCGAGAGCCTATTGCTCTAGACGCCCGGGCCCGGTTCGAAGCCGATTGCCCCGAGCCCCATGTGTGCTTGTGCCCCTACCCCCTGGAGCGCACATGCACAGTGAAGCTCAAGGACGGCACCGCGCTCTCTTTGCGTCCCATCCGCCCCGACGACGCACCCCGTTGGCGCAGGATGCTCACAACTTCCTCTTCGGAGTCCCTCCGGCTTAGGTATCACTCAGTGCATCACGCTCCTTCCCGGAGGATGGCACGCCGCCATTGCTGCATCGATTACCACAGGGAATTCGTCATCGTGGCCGAAGCAAGGACAGAAAATCGAGCTGTATTGGCCGGAGAGGGCGAACTGTTCCTCGATTCGGATTGCGATCTCTCTGAGTTCGCCGTGTTCGTGGCCGATCCCTGGCAGGGGAAAGGTTTGGGCAGCATCCTCACCGACTACATGGTGGAACTGGCCCGGCAGCTGGGCGCGTGCCGTGTGACCTGTGAGTTGACCCCGGACAATGTGCGCATGATCAACCTCCTCCAGCGCCGCGGGTTCGCCGTGCGCATCGAAATGGAGGACAGGGTAGTGTTCGCCGAGAAGGAACTGTCCCAGCCTCCCCCTCCCGCTGGCGCATGAGGATCAGTGGGTTGTGCCAAGCCCCTATCACCGCGGGCGGGAGCGGCGAGCTGCCCTTCGCTTGGGAACCACTGCGGCCTGGGGTCCTTCGTGGACCGGATTGAGTAGGAGAATAGAGAGAAGAAGCCCCACCAGGGCAAGCCCGATTACTGGAGGGAACACCAACACGTAACTACCGGTGATGTCACGCAGCAACCCCGATAGCACCATCCCCAGGATCGCTCCCAGTCCATATCCGGTATACACCCATCCGTAGTTGCTGCCGTAGTGCTTGGTCCCAAACAGCGTCGCCGTAGCCGTAGGTGCGATGGCCAGCCACCCGCCCAGGTTGAGCCACAGAATGGAGAAGCCAACAAAGTAAACTGGTGCATTTCCTTCTCCCCACAGCGCCAGTAACGTCGAACCAACGATAATTGCACCAAACGACATCACAGCAGCCCGCTTGGGCGACAGCAAATCCGTCAGCCAACCAAATAGGGGACGGCCAGCAGCGTTGAACAACGCGAACATTGAGACGAAAACGGCCGCCGGCCCCGGATCCAGGCGCGCCACCTCTTGCCCATACGGAGAAGCGATGCCGATGGCCATCAGCCCCGCCAGACAGCCAACGGTGAACGAACCCCACAGACCATAGAAAGCACTCGTGCGCAGCATGGCCGCGGAGTCTAGCTCCGCACGCGCCGAGTCTTCCTCGGAGTGCTTGGCAGCACCTCGCAGCTTCCAGCCCGCCGGGGGCACCCGCAATGGAACGGAAAGGAGCAACAACAGCAGCATCAATACGCCGCCAAACACAGAAAACGTAGGCAAGGGACCCAACCAACGTATGGTCATCTCCAACAACGGGGCCATCACCAATGCTGACAAGCCAAAGCCCATCACCGTAAGGCCTACCGCCAAGCCTTTCTTGTCCGGGAACCACTTTGCGGACACCGCGATAGGGCAGCCGTACAGCACCCCCACGCCGGCACCACCCAACACGCCATACAGCACGGTGAGAACAACGATGTTCGGAGACAATCCAGCCAGAAGCCAGCCCGCGCCCACCAATACTCCTCCCACCAGCCCGGTCCTCTTGGGGCCCCAGCGGTCAATCCCCCGACCGGCGACCACCATCCCCACGCTGAACACGCCGAGGAACACCATGAAAGGAAGGCCGCTATGGGTGGCGCCGATGTCCCACAGCTCCTCCAGAGGTCTCCGGAACACGCTGAAGGCGTACACGGCCCCCAGGCACATGTTGATCAACACCCCGAGCGCCACGTAAAGCCAACGCCCCTTCTCCGCTGGAAGACCAAACACCGCCAGTTCCTTCATCCACTACCCCCGTTCAACAAACTGGGGGCGGACACATTGTCCACCCCCAGCGGCAGAACCTTACGGACACTTGACCTGTACTCGTCAGCCGGTATAACCAACTGCCCGCTTTAGATCCTCAACCGAGTCGGGGTTACGCAAAGTAGCCACATCTCCGAGCGGCTCCCCGCGGACAAGCGACTTCAGCACACGTCGCATGATCTTCCCCGAGCGTGTCTTGGGTACGTCCTCCACAAAGTAGATCTCCGCCGGACGGGCCGTGGGCCCGATGTGAGCATCCACAGTCTTTATTAGCTCCCTCTTTAGGTCATCCGAGGGCTGGGCCCCCTTCTTCAGAAGCAAGAACGCGATGGGGACCTCGCCCTTCACCTCATCCGGCTTGGACACAACGGCCACCTCACTGACCAGGGCGTGTTGGGTCAGTGCGTCCTCCACCTCCGCGGTGGCCAGGCGGTGTCCAGCAACGTTCATCACGTCGTCCACGCGCCCGGTGATCCGCACGTTGCCCAACTCGTCGATGCGCGCTCCGTCACGGGTGAAGTAGAAGCCGGGGCCGTACTCCGAGAAGTAAGTGCCTTTGTACTTCTCCGGATCACCATATAGTCCCCGGAGGAGTGCCGGCGGGAAGGGAGGCTTCAACACCAGGTATCCACCCTCACCGCGTGGTAGCTCTTGGCCTCCCGCATCCAGAATGGCTACCCGAACGCCGGGGAACGGCCTGCCCGCAACGGTGGGCACAAACGGACCGATGCCGGGCAACGATTGCACACACGTGGCTCCGGTCTCCGTCTGCCACCAGGTATCCACAATCGGACAACGTTCGCCCCCGATGTTTTTGAAGTACCACAGCCACGCCTCTTCGTTGATCGGCTCCCCGACAGTTCCCAGAACACGCAGGGTGGATAGGTCGTACTTCGCGGGCCACTCCTCTCCCCACTTGACGTGCATACGGATCGCGGTGGGAGCCGTGTAGAAGACAGTGACTTTGTGCTTCTCCACAACCTGCCACATACGACCATAGTCCGGATGATCCGGCGTTCCCTCGTACACCACTGTGGCAACACCGTTCAGCAACGGCCCGTAGTTAATGTACGTGTGCCCCGTGATCCAACCCACATCGGCCGTGCACCAGTGGACATCGTCCTCGTGGAGGTTGAAATCCCACTTACACGTAGTGTGCGCCTGCACGGCGTACCCACCCGTGGTATGCATCACACCTTTGGGTTTCCCGGTCGTTCCGGATGTGTAGAGGATGAACGCCAAGTCCTCGGAATCCATCTCCTCGGCCGGACACTCGGTCGGCTGATCCTTAACCAGATCGTGATACCAAACATCCCGGCCCATGGACATAGGGACCTCGCTACCGGAACGCTGAACCACGATCACTTTCTCCACCTGTGTCCCACTCAGGGCCTTGTCCGCGTTGGGTTTCAACGCGATCGGTTTTCCCCGGCGATAATAACCGTCAGCGGTGATCAACACCTTAGCCCCACAGTCCAACATTCTGTCCCGTAGCGCTTCTGCTGAGAAGGCAGAAAACACAACCGAATGCACGGCGCCAATGCGCACGACCGCCTGCATGGCGATCACCGCCTCGGGGATCATCGGGAGGTAAATACCCACCCGGTCGCCCTTACCCACTCCCATCTCCTTGAGGGCATTGGCCAAGCGGGATACCTCTTCCAGTAGTTCGCTGTAGGTCAACACGCGTCCGGGCTGATCGGTGGGCTCAGGCTCCCAAATCAAAGCCACCCGGTCACCGTTTCCGGCCTCTATGTGCCGATCCAGCGAGTTGTAGGACAAATTTGTCTTACCACCAACGAACCACTTGAACTCGTACGGGGCCTCTTCATAGACCTTGTCCCATTTCTTGAACCAGTGAAGCTCTTGCGCTCGCTCCTCCCAGAAACCCTCTGGATCGGCCTCCGCCTTTTCGTAGACCTCCGGATCGGAGATCCACGCTCGCTCCTTGGCCTCTTGTGTAGGCCAATACCAGTTCTTGCGCTTTGGATCAGGCTGAACCCACTTCACACCCTTGGCCACTTCTAGGTCTCCTCCTTTCTCAGCTGAACGCCGCTGAACGCAACTCAGCCCCGGAATCATATCCAATACGCGTCGGCGCACCAGGCCGCGCCGAGGGACACCTCTTTGCGCAGTTCGTCGGTTTGGCGTACAAGGGGACGGAGAACATTTGTGCTGGGGGCGACATGAAACGCCTGATCCGACTTTTGCGCGACACATTCGTATCGGGCCTGCTGGTTCTTCTGCCCGCAGGGCTGACGGCATATGTCTTGTGGCTCATCTTCCGACTGATAGCAGGGTGGGTCGGTCCGCAGACTGCCCTTTCCCAACTGCTCACCAGGGCATTCGGACGCTATATCCCAGGTACGGAGATTCTGGTCACCCTTTCCATTGTCCTCGTTGTGGGGGCCGTAGCGCGCTATTGGTTGGGGAAGCGCTTGGTCAACACTGTGGAGCAAGGCTTGCTCTCTCTGCCGGTATTGCGCAAGCTCTACTGGACGACCAGACAACTATCGTACGCTCTGCTCAAACGGGAGGTGGTGCAGGAGGGCAAGGTCAAGCGGCTGGTTCTTGTGGAGTTTCCCGTCGAGGGCTCCTACGCCATGGGCTTCCTGACAAGTTATGATCTTTCGTACCTAGACCAGCTGCTCGAGGCGTCGATTGTATCCATCTATGTACCAACGGCGCCTAACCCTACCTCCGGTTATGTGGTGTTCGTATCGAGGGACAAGGTGATCCCGTTGGATCTGACTATGGACGAGGGCTTCAGTATGGTGCTCTCCGGTGGTATGGTGGTTCCCGATAGGATGAGAGTGGAACGCCCTCCAGATAAGGAGGTACCCGATGCCGATCAGGCGGGATGACCGAGGTAGATATGTGGAGGTGGAACCTCGCCGTACCGAAGAAACGGCGTGGCTGCGATGCCGAGAGTGCGGGGAGCTGGTCTTTCGCCGCAAGCTAAAGGAGTCCAACCACATCTGCCAACGTTGTGGCGCGTACTTCTTCCTCACCGCCCACGAGCGCGTGACTTCATTGGTCGATGAGGATTCGTTTGAGCCTTTGGGCTTGGGGGCCACCTCGCTTGATCCGCTCGAGTTTGTCGATAGGCGACCCTACCAAGAGCGCCTGGAGGAGGCACAGGCTATTACTGGTTTGAACGATGCGATCCTCGTAGGGCGCGGGACACTAGACGGCTGCCCTTTGGTTCTGGCTGTGATGGACTTCCGCTTCATCGGAGGCAGTATGGGGCAAGTCGTGGGCGACGAGATTGCCGCAGCTCTGGAGCGCTGTGCTCAAGAGGAAGTACCATTCGTGCTTGTTGTAGCCTCAGGCGGAGCGCGGGTGCAAGAAGGCATGGTCTCCCTCCTACAAATGGCCAAGACAGTGGCCGCGCGGAACGTGCTCGCCGAAGCGGCCGTTCCCTTCATCGCCGTGCTCACCTACCCATCAAGCGGTGGAATGCTGGCCTCGGTAGGCAGCCTGGCCGACATCACCATCGCCGAGCAAGGAGCGATGATCGGTTTCGCTGGGCCGCGCGTTATCGAGCAGACCACGGGAGAACGGCTCCCGGCCGGTTTCCAGACCGCCAGCTTTGCCCTTGAGCATGGCATGGTGGATCAGGTGGTCACCAGAGAATCACTGCGAGCTGAACTGACCCGGGCGTTGTCTGTACTCCAAGGAGGTTCTCATGGCTGACGACACCTCCATCCGTGCCTTGGAGGAGAAGGTCGCCGAGCTACGTACGATGATGGAGAGCGGCGGCGTCGACCTAAGCGAGGAGATCACACTCCTGGAGAAGAAACTGTTCGCCCTAAGACGAGAACAATACGCGCGGATGTCTGATTGGGACAGAGTCAAGCTTGCTCGCCATCCAGAGCGTCCCCGCGGGTCTCCGTTGGTGGAAGCCGTTGCAGAAAACTTCTACGAATTGCGCGGCGACCGGATGGGCGGAGATGATCCAGCTCTCCGAGGGGGCCCGGCCCTTCTGGACGGCAGGAGGATCATGATCCTGTTCCACCACAGAGGGAGCACACGTGAACAGCAACATGCCTGTCGATTCGGGATGGCCACGCCGCAGGGTTACCGCAAGGCGATCCGCCTGATGAACATCGCCGAGAGGCTTCGCCTGCCGCTTCTGTCGCTCGTGGACACACCAGGCGCCTACCCCGGCGTGCAGTCAGAAGAGCAGAACATAGCAGGGGCTATAGCGGAAAGCATTTCACGAACGCTTGCTTTGGACGTGCCCACCTTGACGGTCATCCTTGGCGAAGGTGGATCCGGGGGAGCGATTGCGATAGCCGCTACCGACCGGGTCCTGATGATGGAGAATGCAACGTACTCGGTGATCTCCCCCGAAGGGGCAGCAGCTATCCTGTGGAAGGACCCCCAGGCCACTCCCCAAGCCGCCCAGGCGCTGCGCCTGACCGCCCCTCCCCTTATGGAACTGGGGCTCATAGACCAGATCATCGCCGAACCTGTCGGAGGGGCACATACTGACCCGAAGTCGACCGCCGATGAACTACGGACTGCCGTAAGCAATCATCTGCATGAATTGTCATCGATCCCGCTGGACGAGCTGAGAGCTTTGCGGTACAAACGGTATCGAAATGCGGGAAGCGTCCGTGCGGCGGCCGATCAAAGGGGTTGACGCCTGCGAGGGATGCGAGGCCGGCTGCACCTATGTGTTTCGTGGACTCCCAGCCGAAGCTTGGAGAGAACTGCGGCCAGCCATGCGGACCATGGACCTTGCAGCCGGAGAGACGGTGTTTCACGAAGGCATGCCCGCCTTTGGTTTGTACATCGTCTGTGAGGGCAAAGTGAAAGTAGCTAAGCACACCCGCGCTACGCACTCGCAGATCCTCAAACTGCTGGGCCCCGGGGAGATTCTGGGCGAGAAGACCTTGTTCGATCGAGAGACCTACACCTGTTATGCGAAGACCCTCGAACCATCGCGTCTTGTGTTCATTCCCAAAGAAGATTTCCTGGCCCTCGTGCGCAAGTACCCGGACGTAGCCTTGCGGTTGGTGGAGAAGCTTTCCCGCGAGGGGAAAGTGTTCGGCGAGAAGCTAGTCGAGATCACCTCACGCTCGGCAAAGGAGCGCGTCGCCCGTGTGTTGGTCGAGCTCTATCACGCGTTCGGCAGCGAGACAAGGAGGGGGTTGGACATCGGGGTAGAGCTGCCCCGTGCCGAACTGGCGGAGATGGCAGGACTAACCACCGAAACCGCTATCCGAGTCCTCTCGGATCTCAAGGACCGCGAGATCATCGCCCTGGATGGCCCCCGGATCCTTATCTTGAAGATGGATAACATGAAGCATCTGGCTCACCCGTTCCGCACCTTCCTTCGGGAAAACCTGGCCTAGATGGTGCTGTCCGTCCTGGGGGTAGGAAACCCCCTACGCCGAGATGACGGAGTAGGTCAGTGGGTGGCCGCCCGTCTGGCCGACTTGGGCTGGACGGCCTATCTTGCCGGAAGGTCACCGGAGAACATGATCGGCAAGGTCCAGCGAGACCATCCCGCAAAGCTTATCGTGGTCGATGCAGCGAACCTCGATCTTCCTCCGGGCGCATTCCGTAGGCTCCCCGAACAGGCCTCCCCCACCATGCTCGTCGGCACCCACGGCCTCCCGCTGCCCTTTCTCCTGTCATTGCTGCGAGAATCCGTGGGGGAGATGGTACTTGTGGGCGTACAACCGGCACGCATCGAGCCGGGCGAAGGACTGACACCCCCAGTTGAGAGGGGAGCTGGACGGCTGGTCGTGCTGCTGGCCGAGGGCAAGCTCGACCATATACCTATGTACAATCCGCCGCCCCATGTTGACACAGTACCCCCCCAGGGGGAACATTAGTCTTACCAGGGGCCGTAGCTCAGCTGGGAGAGCGCTGGCATGGCATGCCAGAAGTCAGGGGTTCGAGTCCCCTCGGCTCCACCAAACACGACAATTCCGTTACCTGTACGACAACCCTCAATCTCGCCGTACAGACCTACCCCGCCCGAATGGTAGAACCGCCTTGCACCCACAGACAACCGCGGCCATCGGATTCGGCATCAAGAATGCATGCTGGCCGGCCCATGGTCTCCTGTCAGATGAGTGTCGGCTTCGACATCGGTGGCCTTATACACCTGAGACAGTGCCAGCCCTCTGGAGCAGCCAACGTCTGGTATAGTAGTCTCACATGGTGTCGCGGGGATCGCCCAATGAAGGAGGTGCACTATGCAGGGATTTGACCGCATCACGTTCGATCCCGAAGTCATGGGGGCGTCGCGCCTGCGTGCGTGGTATGCGAGTGCCCGTCTCGCTGGTGATCAAGTTGGTGGCCAACGGGTTGTCCACGGAAGAGATCATCGACGCCTATCCCTACCTTGAGCCGGAGGACATCCGCCAAGCACTGCGTTATGCGGCCTGGCTTGCTGAAGAAGGTGTTCATCCACGCGAGCAGACGACATGAAGCTCTTGGCCGATATGGGAATCCCCCCGAAGACCGTTGTCTTTCTTCGGGAGCTTGGCCACGACGCGATCCACCTGCACGAACAAGGGCTTGAGAGGTCAGCACTATGCGGCTAAACGAATAGTCCAGATATCGTGCTCATGGGGAGGAACAGGCGGTTCTCATCGTCAATGAGAGCCTGAAAACCATACTTCTGGTAGAAACTACGCGCAGCTTCATTCTTGGCGCTCACCACCACAGCATACGAAGCTACTTCCTGAGCGTGGACGGAACTCCGAAAGAGAGCGTCCATCAGAAGGAATTCCCCCAAGCCCTGACCACGGCACCTCTGATCCACGGCCAACCGTCCAAGCAGTGTAGTGGGCACAACGGGATAACGGGGCAACCTGCGCGCCAGATCGGACGGTAGTTCGGCAAGCCTGACCGCACAGGCTGAGAGAGTGTAGTAACCTAACACCTGCGGGTTGTCTCGGCTGATGAGGACAAAAGGGACGGTTACGTTCCGACGTTTGTCCTGATTCGCCCGGTGCTGTAAATACTCATCCAATACAGGGATACCTGAGGAGAAGGTACTCCTGTCGTGCTCAGCGCCCAATGCCTCAACAAGGTGTTCGCCGTCAGGGCATGCCATTCAGAGGTTCGTAGCTCGTTTGTATCGTTGCGCGGCGGTCCTCAGTCCCTCGTTCGGTTTCGGAGGGTTGAGAAGGGCTTGGACAAATGCTTCACTGTCTTGGCGAGAGAGGGCCATTTCCTCATGTTCCTTTACGGCACGGCGGGCAGCTTTGACGGCACTGTTGATCACAAACTCGGAGATTGAACGATGCGTTAGCGCGGCAGCCCGTTTGACCAAGGCTTTTTCGTCGGGGCTTGCGCGAAGCTCGATTCTCTCACCTTTAACAGCCATGGTAGCACTCCCTTCATTGACCCGGATTCTGTACGGGCCTATGCCGTACACTAGCACACTGGCCTTCGCGTGTCAACGCCCCCCTTCCTCCATGGGGACCGATCCTGCTGACTGAAGCTGGCCCACCTCGGTGAACACCAACTCGCCCGAACTCGCTTAGGTTCTCTTGGTCCCGCGAGTCAACGGGAAACTGCCCCGGAAGGTTCTACATTCGGTCCGGTTGGCTCCACCACCTTGCCAGGTGCACTTTCCAGTTAAGTTATGACGATCGTCCTCACTGAGGCCAACCTAACCGATCGGGGAGCTGGTTCCGTCTCTGCTGGGGAGGCAATGAGACGAGTACAGTTTGGTCGCCGCCATTGCGACCGCTGAACACCCTGCTCAGCGCGAGCGGGAGGGGGGAGCTCCGGAGAAGGCTCCGGCCTTCCTGCGCCTCTGTAAGTACAATGCCAAGTGCAATGCACGGAGGACTGATGGCATGACGGGCATGCAAAACGGGAAAAGCCAGCATGAACAGAAGCTCACCTTCAGAAAGCTGGAGCGGGAAGAACTGGGGAAACTGAGGAACATCGACCGTAGGCTCATTCGAGGCCCAACAGGCGAGCCGCATTTCCGTAAGCGAACTGTTCGATCTCCCGGCATCATGGAAGGAGGGTCCAAGGTCAGGTCAATGACCCAACGCAAACCTCAACACCACTACCCAGATGACGACGCTGGATAGGAGAAGCCCAGCGGTGGCCAGCACATGGCGCCGGGTTCGGCGTCGCCCCAGAATCCCCAGCACCACTCCAGTGACAGCCACTACCAAATTTACCTGAGGTCCAGTGGGCAGAACCAACGCTGCGACCCCCGCAGCCACTGCTCCGAGCCCGCAGAGGTTCTCTTGATAGCGCCTGGGCTCCGCCAGGCGGCGGATCTGCTCGATCGCGGGGGGGACTTCCGTATCCGCCGGCGACTCCTGGCACCCATCCTGCGCGCGGGCGTCCGGCGGAGTCTCTGGCCCCTTCAGACATAGCGGGCACCCCTCGCCAGCCAGAAACGACTGCACCTTGCGTTCATCCCAGCTGCGCAGATCGCCTACGTTCAGCCTTCTCCCACACCGCCTGCAGGATAGATCTTGACCCATCCTCTCCTCCTTAGCTACTCTAGCAATGCTCGTGAGCACTCTGCAACGAATCGGCCCCGCCAACTTCCGCCCCGACCCGTGCGCGACTGGCCAAGCACAATGGCCCCTCCGGCCTGGCAAGATAAGGGAAACCTCGTACGCCTTGGTCGTCTGCGCCCTTGACAAGTACTCCCCATAGGCTAAAGTAACATCTACAAGACCGTACGAAATGTAATTGCGTGGCCGTTGGGTACCCCTCAGCGAACCGGAGCAAACATGTAGTCGGTTTAGTCGAATGTGCAAGGAGGGATACACCAGATGGCCATCGGCAAAGTTAAGTGGTTCAACGATGCGAAGGGCTTCGGTTTCATCGAGCAAGATGACGGACCCGACGTTTTCGTGCACTTCTCAGCGATCAACGCGCCAGGCTTCAAGAGCCTCCGCGAGGGTCAGGCTGTAGAGTTCGAGATCGAACAAGGGCCCAAGGGTCCGCAAGCCAAGAACGCTACCCCACGCTGAATGCTGACCGTCGCTGCATAGGCTGATGCACCGCTGGGACGTCTATTGCGGTGCTAACAGCGTTATGCGTGAAAGATAACGAGCCGCCGTGCCTCTACGTGAGTCTTGCTCACGCAGAGGATTCACCGGCGGCTCTGTTCTTTTGCAGTTTCGACAGGGGGCGATTTGGCATCTTGAGATACACCTTACTACCATACGCGGTGTGGGTGGATGTGGTGACAGCCGGTCAACCTGTTTCTCCAGCAAGCGATGCCATAGAAGCCAATCCCGCAGTAGGAAGCTGTTTCCCTTCCCTGAGTTAACCGGCGCCCACTGCCGCCTTCTGACCAACAAGTGCATAAGGAGGCGCTTATGGAACGGAGCTTTGGGAAGGGCGGGTGGATTGCGCTCGCACTGTGCTGTGTGTTTGCAGCGACAGGCTGTGTATCGTATAGCGATTCAGCCCCGGCCAAGGAGTCCATCGTGTTTTTGCACACCAACGATGAGCACGGGGCCATCGAAAACTACGGGCGGATCGCCTGGATGGCTGAACAACTCGCGGACACGTATGACCATGTGTTCCTGGTGAGCGCCGGAGACCTTTTCAGCGGAAGCCCCGTCGTAGACCAGTACATCATAGACGGGGAGGACCTCCGCGGCAGGCCGATCGTCGACCTCATGAACCGGGCGGGATATGACGTCGCCGTCATCGGGAATCACGAATTCGACTACGGTCAGCTGGTACTGCAGGAAAGGATCGCCGAGGCCGAGTTCCCGCTCATCCTGGCCAATGTGGATGCTCATGCAGCACTCCTTGACCAGCCGGCTCCCTACGTGACCTTGTCCACCGACGCCGGTACTCGCGTGACCTTTCTCGGGCTCCTTGAGGTGACACCTGAGGAGATCCCATCCACCCATCCGGCAAACCTTGCGGGCCTTGAGTTCTACGATCCGGTAGACACCGCCCGGGAATACCTGTACCTGGCGGATGAAAGCGACCTATTGGTCGGGCTTACCCACCTTGGTTTCGAGTGGGATAAGGAACTCGCCCAAACGGTGGGTGCGTTTGACCTCATCTTCGGGGGCCATTGCCACACGGCCATCCAGTCCCCGCAGCTCCACAACGACGTGCTCATCGCCCAGGCCGGAGAGCATGCGGAGTACCTGGGGAAGGTGGTGGTGGAGATCTCCGCCGAGGGAGATATCGTGCGCAGGGAGGGACAGCTGATCCCCATAGGGGAGATCGGCGGTACGGTGGCGCAGATCGAACAGCGCATCGCCTACTACCAAGCTCAGGTGGAGGAGACGTTTGCCCGCCCGCTGATTGAGCTACCCCAGCCGCTTGCGGGCAATGCAGAGCTGGGAAGTCTGATGAGCGACGCCATAGTGGAAACCCTGGAAGCGGATTTCGCTTTCGCAAACCACGGAGGCATCCGCGTGGATGAGTTAGCGGGCGTGCTCACTGTAGGAGACATATTCGACCTGGAACCGTTCGGGAACGAGATCGTGATATTTGACATGGAGCCCGACGACATTCGGTCACTTATCTCCTACGCCTACGCCCGCTTCGAGCGCGTCGATCTTCAGCCGGGGAAGCTGCACTACTCCATCACCGTGGACGAAGACGGTGATATCCTGGCTATAGAGCTTTCCTATCCCGATGGAACCCCATTGGACGAGACCGCAGTGTACACGGTGGGCCTGGGCAGTTACGTCGCCGCCACCTACCAGTTCACCGCCCGCAACGAGGGCGTTAACACGCACCGCCCACACAATGAACTCATCGTGGAGTACATCGAGGCACTGGAACCGGATGAACTCAGCGCCTACAGCGGCATTTCCCGCGCCCGGGCCGAGACGCTGCTTCCTGAGGACATCGACCACTGCATTACTTGGGACCAAGCCGCAGAGCACGTCGGGGACATCCTGTGGGTGCAAGGGCCCGTGGCTGGCGTATTTCGCACCGTCTACGACCGGGTGTTCATTAACATCCCCGTCGACTATCCCAACCAGGAATTCGTGATCATGGTCCACGAGCAGCATGTCTCCACATTCGACGACGCATTTGGCCAGGGATTTGAGAGCCGTCTTGTCGGAGAGACCGTGTGCGTGTTCGGTCGGGTAGAGACCTTCGGAGGGGTACCCCAGATTCTGCCTACCTCTCCCGACCATTTGCGCAGCAGGGTCCTGGAGAGCGCGTGTCCCGGGGGCTGTCTCCCTCAGTAGGCGCGGGAGAAGATGACCCGGCGCGGGTAAGCGCTGGGTTCACCACAGCGCACGCAGCTGCCTTCGCCCGCCGGCCCGTCCAGCGGGATACAGCGGGGCGTGGCCTTGGTGTCCTGTTGGATCTTCTGTTCGCACTCAGGCCGCCCGCAGTGGACTGCGTACACCCAACCCTGCTCCATGCGCTGGCGGAAGGACTCGTAGTCATCGGCGGAGAAGGTGTGGGCGTCGCGGAACTCCTCCGCCCGCGCGTGTAATGCCCGGTGAAACTCCTCCAGGTGCCCGGGTACGGCAGCGGCCACCCCACTTCTGTCCAGTTGGGCCTTCTGTCTTTCTATCCGCTCTACCAGCACGACCTGACCCGCTTCAAGGTCACGGGGGCCCAGTTCGATCCTCAACGGGACACCTTTTTGCTCCCAGTCGTTGAACTTCCATCCCGGGCTCAAGCCTTCGCGAGTGTCCACCTTAACCCGCACTCCGGCGGCGGAGAGTTCTTGGGCCACCCGCTGTGCCTCATCCAGGACTTGCCCCGACACCTCGGGTTCATCGCCACGGAAAATGGGCACCACAACCACCTGGATTGGAGCCAGCCTAGGAGGGAGGATGAGCCCCTGGTCGTCCCCGTGGGCCATGATCACCGCCCCGATTAACCGAGTAGAAACCCCCCAGCTCGTGGTGTGCACATAGCGTAACTCGTTGTTCTCATCGCTGAAGGTAATGTCGAACGCCCGGGCGAAGTTCTCCCCCATATAGTGGGAAGTACCGCACTGCAACGCCCGCGCATCTCGCATCAAACCCTCGATGGCAAAGGTCCTCAGTGCGCCGGCGAATCTTTCTCCTTCCGTCTTCTCACCCACTACCACCGGGATGGCCGCATGGTCGCGGGCGAACTCGGCGTAGATATTGACCATGCGGAACGCCTCCTCCAACGCCTCCTCGGCGCCCGCATGGGCCGTATGCCCCTCCTGCCACAGGAATTCTGTGGTGCGCAGAAACGGCCGCGTTCGCAGTTCCCAGCGCATCACATTGCACCACTGGTTATACAACAGCGGTAGGTCGCGATAACTTTGTATCCATTTGCTGTATAATTCTCCGATGATCGTTTCGCTGGTGGGGCGAATGGCCAGCGGTTCCTCGAGCTCCTTGCCTCCCGCATGGGTGACGACAGCCAGCTCGGGCGAGAATCCTTCCACATGCTGCTTCTCCCGCTCGAAGTAACTGACGGGGATCAACATCGGGAAGTACAGGTTCTCGTGTCCTGAAGCCTTGAACATTCCATCTAGCGTCGATTGGATGTTCTCCCACAAGGCATACCCGTACGGGCGGATAACCATGCTCCCCCGTACCGGACTAAGATCGGCCAAATCGGCCCTGTAGACGAGCTCGTTGTACCAAGCGCTGAAGTCCTCTGACATCGGTGTAAGACCTTTGCTGGCCATGCTGCGATCGAACCTCCCCTTAACGCACAGAGCTCCCCGGGCCCCGGTTGCGCGCCCCTATTCTAACGCCAACAGGCAGGACTCAAGTCGGTCAGGCCGAGGGAGCGTAGCCATGCTCCCGAAACCAGCGCACCGACTTTGCTAAGGCCTCCCGGGTTGGGGTCTGCGGAAAACCAAGCTCCTCCACGGCCTTGCTTGGGTCGAAGTACATCTTGTGCTTGGACATCCTTACAGTTTCCGGGGTCAACCTACGGCTCCCTCGCCCCATGAGACGTAAAGACAGCGCATTCAGGTGGGAAAGAGCCAGCACGGGAGCATAAGGAAGACGCGCTTTGGGGGCGGGTAGACCGCTCACCTCGGCCAACATGCCCAGCATCTCTCGCATGGTCACGTTCTCCCCCCCGAGGATGTACCGCTCCCCCGAGCGCCCCCGCCGGGCAGCGAGCACATGCCCCCGTCCCACGTCTTCAGCATCGACCACGTTCATTCCTGTGTCCATGTACGCAGGCATATCGCCTCGCAAGAAATCCACAATCACCTGCCCGGTCGGCGTGGGCTTGCTGTCCCACGGACCGACCGGAAAGCTGGGATTCACTATGACCACCGGGAGTCGACGGGAGTACTCCAGCGCAACCTGCTCCGCCAGGTACTTGCTGCGTTTGTAATGGCCGATGATGGCCTGTGGCCGCACCGGGGTGGACTCGGTCGCCGATCCCCCGTCATCCCGCAGCCCAAGCGCGGCAACAGAACTCGTATACACCACGCGTTCCACTCCCGCTCGCTCTGCCTCCTCCAATACCGTCCGGGTACCGTCCACATTGGCCAGATACACTTGCTGCGGGTCAGGAGTAGAGAATGCGTACATCGCCGCCACGTGAAACACGAGCGCGCAACCCTCCACGGCACGCTTCAGGGAAGATGCATCGCGCACATCTCCCTCCGCGATTTCCACGTTCAAACCATGCACGGCACGGCGATCGGAGCCCGGGCGGGCCAACACGCGCACGGGGATCCCTTCCTGCAGGAGCGCCCGGACCACATTTGCGCCGAGGAATCCCGTTCCACCAGTTACCAGCGCCTTCATCTTTCCCCTCCGCCTCGTAGCGTACAGCAAACCCGCGTTGATGGTACCGGATACACACGGAGTGGGCCGACAGGTGAAGTGAGGTAGAATGGAACATGGAAAGGGGGATGTGATATGCAAGGCGTGTTCGGCAAGTACCTCCAAGTGAACCTGTCAACTGGGGAGATCAAGGACCGGTCAATTCCAGAGGAATGGTACCGCATGCATCTCGGCGGAAGGGGAATCGCCGCTCGACTCTTGTTGGAGATGGTGCCTCCCGGCACGGACGCCTACGCGCCGGAGAACGCACTGGTGTTCGCCACCGGGCCGTTTCAGGGTACCGGATTGGCTGGTGCAGGTCGACATGTGCTGATGGCGGTATCGCCCAAGACTGGCTCGATAGCCTGTTCCTACGCGGGGGGGTACCTGGGGCACGAACTTGGCCGTTCCGGCTACGACGGTGTCGTATTCCATGGCCGCTCCGCCGAGCCTGTGTACCTTGTCCTCAACGAGGAAGGCGCGGAATTACGGACTGCGGGGGACCTGTGGGGAAGGCCCACGTTGGAAGTAGATCGAAAACTCAAAGAACGACATCCCGGGGTGCGCGTGGCATGCATCGGCCCGGCTGGGGAGCGCCAGGTACAGATGGCATGTGTCATCCACGACGTCAACCGCTCAGCGGGCCGCCCCGGCCTGGGGGCGGTCATGGGAGCCAAGAAGCTCAAGGCACTCGCCGTCAAGGGTTCCGTGGACAAACCATTGGCCAACAAGGACACCTTCACCCGGCTCAGGACGGAATTCGGTCGGGCCCTCGCGGAGAACAAAGGGGCCCAGCAACTGGGACAGTACGGCACCGCCGGGGGTCTCACCGGACTCAACGAAACGGGGATCCTCCCCACGGAGAACTTCCGCGAGGGCGTGTTCGACTCGGCTGAGAGTATCGGCGGGGAACGCATGGCGGAAACGATATTGACCGAACGGGAGACGTGCACCGCCTGCCCCGTCCGCTGCAAACGGGTAGTGCAGACGACGTTCGCCGGCGAGCACGTGGACCCGGCTTACGGCGGTCCGGAATACGAGACCTTGGGGGCGCTGGGATCACTGTGCGGGGTGTCCGATCTATCGGCCATCGCGCTGGGCAATCAACTGTGCAATGCTTACGGCCTAGATACCATCTCCGCCGGCGTGGCGGTAGCCACGTTGATGGAGGCCTCCGAGCGGGGACTTATCAGCGAGCGCATACCGTGGGGAGATCCCCAATCGTTGGTCTCCTGGATACGCAAGATCGCCGACCGGGAAGGCCTCGGTGACGATATAGCGCGCGGCTTGGACAACTGGGCCCGCTCGGTGGGCGCGGACTACGTGATGACGGTGAAGGGCGTAGAACTGCCGATGCATGAACCCCGCGGGAAGGTCGCCCTGGGACTGTCCTATGCCGTCAGTCCACGCGGGGCGACGCACTTGGAGGGTGTCCACGACACGATGTTGGAGAAAGACTCGCCCACACCGGAGCTGGGCGTGAACCAACCGGTCGATCGCTTCCAGGTAGAAGACAAGGCGTCGATCGCTGTACTCTATGAAAACTTGCGCTCCTTCAACAACTCACTGGTGATGTGCGTGTTCACCACGCCGATGACCGGTCCCGCGTACAACTTCCCCCAGCTGCGCGAGCTTCTGCAAGCTGCTACAGGGGAGGAGATCACCGCCCAGCGGATGCTAGAAATCGGGGCGCGCAACTTCGACCTATTGCGTCTGTACTCCTCGCTGTGCGGTTACCGGTCCGCACACGACCGGCTGCCGGATCGACTACACGCCGCCTTGCCCCGGGGGGCCTCGGCCGATCGCCCGATCGATCGGGAGGCTTTCCGGCGGGAACTAGACCGCTATTATGAACTGCGCGGGTGGGACGACTCCGGCCCCACCGGCGATCGACTCCGGGAAGCGGGCCTGGCCGAACTCGCGGACAGGTTCGCGCGGTAACCTAAGCGATGTACGCCATCACGTTTATCGGGCACCACAACGCGGGGAAGACGGCACTGATACGTCGACTGATCCCCGCGTTGCGGGCCCGGGGGCTGCGGGTAGGCACGGCCAAACACGTGGCCCCTGATGTGGAGCTTGACTTCCCAGGCAAAGACTCCTACCTACACCGCCGCGCGGGAGCCGAGCGTGTGCTTGTGCTATCGGATGCTGGCGGAGCGCTGTTCTGGGAACAGTCAGAGCTCGCGGTTGAACAGCACGTACATCGGTACATGGAGGACTTGGACCTGGTCCTTCTGGAAGGGTTCAAGCACTCTCCCCTTCCCAAAATCGAGGTCTACCGCAAGGGAGAGCCGCTGGCCGGTCATATTCCGGTGATGGCTGTGGTGGCCGAAGGAAGGCCGCGCATCCCGGATGATGTTCCCCTGCTACCTCCCGACGAAGAGGAGATCGCCGATTTCTTGCAGACCCAGCTGCTGGAGCGCTAATACCCTATCAAATGTCCAGCACTTCAACGCGGTGAGCGTTCTCCCTGATGAAATCGCGGCGCTGAGCCACATCGCTTCCCATGAGGACGCTGAAAATCTGATCCGCCTCCAGCGCATCCCGCACCCCAACCTGAGCCAGCGTACGAGTTTCAGGGTTCATGGTGGTGTCCCATAGCTCATCGGGGTTCATCTCTCCCAACCCCTTGAACCTTTGGATACTGAGCTTCCCCGGATTGTCCTCCCGATAACGGGCCAACTCCTGCTCGGTGAACAAGGAGACCCGCTTTCCGTCGCGCTTGACCAAGTACAGGGGAGGAAGGGCGATATACACATGCCCGTGCTCGATAAGCGGGCGCAGGTTACGGTAGAAGAAAGTCAACAGCAAAGTCCGGATATGTGCTCCGTCAACATCGGCATCCGACATGATGATGATCCGGTGGTAGCGCAGTCTCTCTCGATCGAATTCCTCCCTGATTCCGGTGCCCAACGCAGTGATGATCGCCCGGAGCTCCTGATTCTCCAAAAGCTTACCCAATCGCGCCTTCTCTACGTTAAGTACCTTTCCTCGGAGGGGAAGGATAGCCTGAAAGTTACGATCCCGTCCCTGCTTGGCCGAACCACCGGCCGAGTCGCCCTCCACAATGTACAGCTCGCTCTTGGTCGGATCCTCCGAAGTGCAGTCAGCCAGCTTTCCCGGCAGTCCGTTGGCCAAGAGTGCCCCTTTCCGGCGCACAAGCTTCCTCGCCTTGGCCGCAGCCTGCCGCGCCCGATACGCGGTAAGCGACTTGTCCACCACGGCACGGGCTACCCCTGTATTCTTAGCCAGATATTGGCCCAGCTGCTCACGCACCACTTCGTCGACGTAGGTTCTGATCTCGGGATTTCCCAGCTTGGTCTTCGTTTGCCCCTCGAACTCGGGCTGCTGGACTTTGAGCGACAGTACAGCCACCAACCCCTCGCGGATGGCCTCCCCAGGGATGCTGTCATCGTTCTTGCGCAGGAGGCGCCGTTCCCGGGCGTAGTCATTGAACACCCTGGTGAGGGCCGACCGCAATCCCGTCAGGTGGGTACCGCCTTCCCGGGTGTTGATGTTGTTCACGAAGGTGAAGAGCTCTTCATCCATGGAGTCGGTGAACAGGAGCGCCGCCTCCATGATCTGCTCCCCCCGGGCATCGGCCAGGTAAATTGGTTCAGGATGGAGGCTCTCCTTGCCTGTGGTTAGGTCCTTGACGAAAGCAACTATGCCCCCCTCAGCATGAAGCGTTCGCTGAACTTCAGCTACCCGATTGTCCAGATAGATTGTGAGGTCGGGATTAAGATACGCTAATTCCTGCAGCCTATGCGTCAGTTTGGAGAAATTGTACTTGATGTCACCAAATATTTCTTTGTCTGGGATGAAGGTGATGGTGGTACCCCTGCGTTCAGTCTTGTCCACAGGAGCCAGCTCCATCAGCTTGCGCCCTCGGGCAAATTCCTGCCGGTATACCTTGCCGTCCCTCCAGTGGACATCCACCGTCAGGTGCTCGGACAACGCATTGACCACCGACACCCCAACCCCGTGCAGCCCTCCGGAGACCTTGTAGCTCTGGGTGTTGAACTTACCTCCAGCATGCAACGTGGTCAGGACAAGTTCCACCGTGTTAATCCCGGATTCGCTGTGGGTCCCTACGGGAATTCCTCGGCCGTTGTCCTCCACGGTGATGCGCAGGTCTTCATGTATGGTGACCCCGATCCGGTCACAGTACCCGGCAAGCGCCTCGTCGATCGCGTTGTCAACGACCTCATAGATAAGCTGTAGAATTCCATCCGGACCCGTGGATCCGATGTACATCCCCGGGCGCTTGCGGACGGCGTCGATATCCTCCAGCAGTTGGATTCTCGTTGAATCGTAGTCGTAGCTTTCAGTCCCCCGTGGCACCGGCAACCACCTCTCCAGAAAGTATACCTAGTTCGAGCTAAATCCGCAAACGGACGGGCTTTGCGTGTTCCGACCCCTCGGCGGTGCCTGGCTCGTTCCCGGGTTGCGCGTTAAGCTCAGGTGATGGTGTAAAGGAGGTTTCGTGCGCCTACTGGAGTGGCAAGGCAGAGAACTGATGGCGCAGGCGGGTATCCCCGTACCACACGGCGACGTAGTGCGCAGCCCTCAAGAGGCTCGCCAAGTGGCCGAAGATATTGGAGCACCCGTGGTGCTTAAGGCCCAGGTACCGGTTGGAGGAAGAGGGAAAGCAGGCGGCATTCGCACGGCTGCAGGGCCGGAGGAAGCACAGGAAGTAGCGACTCAACTCCTCGGTGCGGAGATCAGATCCTATCCGGTGCGCGAACTCATGGCCGTCGCAGCAGCCGATGTGCAGGCGGAGCACTACCTGAGCATCACCCTAGATCGGCGCCGCCGGTCGCCGGTGTTCATCTACTCACCCACCGGAGGCGTGGACATCGAAGAAATAGCGCGGTCATCACCGGACCGCGTGCGCCAGGTGCCCGTACCCACATTGGAGGGACTGCTTCCGTTCCGGCTACGCAGGTTGTTCGAACCGGCCCCTGCTGCCCTGCGCAAGGAACTGTCGGCGGTAGCAGCTAAGCTGTATCGCATGTTCTCCACGTACGAGGCGCAGCTGGTGGAGATCAATCCCCTGGCGACAACCGACCAGGGTCTTCTGGCCTTGGACGCCAAAGTGATCATCGACGACGACCACCGACCCGGATCACAGTTCGAGGGCCTGACTGAGGGGGATCACAATCCTCTGGAGGCGGAGGCCACTGAGGCAGGGCTCCACTATGTGGCCCTGGACGGGGATATCGGGATCATCGGAAACGGTGCCGGCCTGGTTATGTCCACCCTGGACCTGGTTTCCCAGGCCGGGGGTAGACCGGCGAATTTCTTGGATATCGGAGGAGGGGCACGCTCCGATAGAGTGGGCAAGGCACTGGATATCGTCACCCGAGAAGCGCATCTTCAAGCGCTCCTGATCAATGTGTTCGGCGGTATCACCAGATGCGATGAAGTGGCCAAAGGGATCACCGGCGCTACCGGGAAGCTCCCTCAGGGACTGCCGGTGGTCGTCCGGCTGACCGGGACCAACGCCCCCCAAGGCCGCAGCATCCTCAGCGAGGCCGGACTGGTGCCTGTGGCAACGATGGAAGAAGGGGCAGCCCAGGCAGTAAGCCTGGCAAAGGGGGAAGCATGACCAGAACAGTGATGGTGGTCCTGGCAGCGATCTTCGTCACCGCCTTCGCAGGAGCCAGCGGTGCCTACATCGGCCTGGATGAAGTGTCCCCAGGCATGACAGGGTACGGACTCACCGTGGTCGCCGGGGACGAGCTTGTGGAGTTCGATGTGGAAGTCGTCGGGGTGGTCCACGCTCCGGGCGATGGACAGAATTTCATAGCCATCCGCGCCTCCGGGGAGGCCATCGAGCGTTCGGGAGGCATTGCCCAGGGCATGTCCGGTAGCCCCGTATACCTGGACGGGCGCCTGGCCGGGGCGCTGTCACGGGCAGCCATTTGGACCGCGACACCCGATCGACCCCTGGGCCTGGTAACCCCCATCGAGGACATGCTGGAAGTGCTGGCTGAGGTTAGGGACGAGCCCCCTTCGGAGCCTAGGTTCCCACCGGAGGAACCAACTCCGCCAGAGGACACTGCCCCCGACATCGCCGAGGGCAAGCTCTACGGCGCAGCACTACACCACTGGCCGCTGCAAACACCGCCTGTGCTCGCCGCAGGGCTTTCCTCGCGCGCCATACGAGCTCTCAGAGAAGGTTTCCGGCTGGATGCGCTGGACTCTCCCCTGACCCAGCTTCTGCCCTCATGGGCGGCCAGCTTTCCGGGGCTGGAGGAACTGGGGATCTCGCGGGTCATAGATGCGCCAGGAGTGTCCACATCGACCACTTGGGAACTACGCCCAGGAGGGCCGGTGGGCGTGAGCCTAATGGTGGGTGACATGCACATCGGATCACTGGGCACGGTTACCGAAGTGGACGGGGCGGCCCTGGTGGCCATGGGACATCACTTTCTGTTCTCGGGTCCTTCCCGCTACTTCCTGACACAGGCTGAGATACTGGACACAGTCCAGGCTCTGAACGCCCCGTTCAAGTTCGGGATGCTGGGGGACATAGAAGGGGGCATCTATGCCGACCGATGGGCAGCGGTCGGCGGCCGGACCGGAGTGCCACCGCAGGGGATAGATGTGGCCGTTCAGATACGCGACCTGTCTCACCCGGATGAGCGAATCTCCTCTTTACGCACGACTATGGCCCGAGAGCCACGATTACAGCCCCTTTTGCTATACCTGGCCGGCCTGGAGGCCACCGACCGCGGGCTGGATCGCAGAGGAGCGGGCACGGTTTCGGTACGCTACGAGATCGAAGGGGATGGCATGCCCCACGCTCTGTCTCTTAGCAACGTATTCCTGAGCACCCAAGACGTGGCCGTGTACGCTTCGCTGGAAGCAGCCATGATCCTCAACATACTGCAGTACAACGAGTTCCAGGATCCTGCGTTGACCTCGGTGCACCTGGAGGCTGAGGTCAGCAAGGAGTTTCGGGTAACTGAAATCACGGATCTTTCGGTTCATGGACAGGCGTTCGGTCCTGGAGACATCGTGCCGTTCACCGTGTACGGACGGGACTGGCGGGGAGAGGAGCGCTCCTGGTCCGGGGAACTCCGGATACCTCCGCGAGTGGACGGTCCTTATGTCGAACTCCGTGCCTATGGCGGCCCCCGACCGCTGGAGAAGGGTGAGGCCCCTCCCGTGATGGAGTCGTTGGAGGACCTCCTTGGTTACATAGAACGGGTACCGGGAAACGATACCCTGACTGTAGAATTGTTTGCCACCGATCCGTTGACCCAGCTTACAGGTGTTGAACACCTGGTCGGAGTCGACGGTCGGACCCTGCAGGTGCCCGAAACGGTGGTCGTGGGAGAAATCTCACTGTACATCCCCCTGGAGCAGGAAGACTGACATGTGGGATCTGCGGCAGGCCGCTCGAGAGATCGGGGCCCGGCTGGGAGAAGTTCGGGAACCATGTACCGCCACCGGGGCGACGTGTGACTCCCGAAAGGTTCGCCCAGGAGACTTGTTCGTCGCCCTCCCGGGCCAACGACACGACGGGCATGAATTCGTCCAACAGGCCTTTGCTCGCGGTGCGGCCGGGGCGCTGATCAGCCGCCCGCTGGACGTGGGACACAATCTCCTGCTGACCCAGGACACACAGCGCGCTCTTTGGGCTCTCGCCGCCTGGAGGCGACGCCAACTCACGATGCCGGTCATCGGCGTCACAGGTTCGTTTGGCAAGACCACCACCAAGGAACTGCTTACCGCAGCCCTTTCCTCCCGCTACCGGACCTATCGCGCCCCGGAAAGCTACAACACCGAACTCGGAGTCCCCCTGTCCATATTGTCGGTGCCAGACGATGCCGAGGCGGTGGTGCTAGAACTGGGCATGACCGCACGCGGAGAAATCCACGAACTCACGGAGTTGGCCCAACCTTGGGGAGGGATCATCACCGGTGTAGGCGAGGCTCATCTGGCCACGGCTGGTTCCGTGGAGGATATAGCTGAAGCCAAGTGGGAACTGGCAGCAGCCATCCCTGAGGAAGGACCGCTCGCGTTGGCCTGGGATTATCCTCAGTTGCGAGCGCGTATAGAACGCTGCCAAGCTGTGGTGGTGCGTTTTGGACGCAACAAACAGGCTGATTTTCGACCCCTTGATGTCGATGGAGGCGATCCCGCGGGGATAGCCTTCCGCGCTGCAACCCCTGCCGGCGTGGTGTCCGCTCGCGTACCCCTGCTCGGCGAACACGTAGCGACGCTGGCCTGCGGGGCGCTGGCCATGGCCTGGTCGATGGGAGTAAGGCCCGAAGCCGCGGCCCGCGCACTGGAAGACGCGCGCCCCGTACCTCATCGACTGGAGCTGTTGAGCGCGCCGTTTGGGTGGATCCTGGACGACTCCTATAATGCCAACCCCCTGTCGGTCAGAGCGGCATTGCAGACCGTCACCAGTTTGCATCTACCGGTGGGCAGGAGGGCAGCTCTCCTGGGGGACATGCTCGACCTGGGTCCCAACGAAGCGTGGTACCACCAAAGGATGGTACAGGAGGCTCACTGGCACGGGCTGGACAACCTGTATTGCTTCGGAGAGCGCGCCAGTAAGGTCTTCGAAGCGTGGCCCGGCCCCGGCGCAGCGGAGGCCCAGGACTTGGAGCGCCTAATACAGCGTATCAGAGAAGATCTGGCCGGGAGCCCCTCCCTGCTGCTGGTTAAGGGCTCCCGGCGCATAGGGCTGGAACACGTGGCTGAGGTTCTAGCTGCTTCCTGAGCGCAACCCCACTGTGTTCAGCGTTCCCACGGCTTGGGCGGAGCGTCCTCCGCAGCCGGGGGTGGGGAGAGGATCTCCGCCAGCACGATCCCTACCCGCGGATCCCGTCCGAGGATCTTCCGGATCTCCGCCGCTAGTTGCTCTTTGGCCACTGATCAGTCCTCCTGTCCGTGGGGCCGTCTCTGCGTCCGCGTGTCCTCCGTGCCTTGGGTGTAGCCCTTTTCCTCACGGGATAGTCCCTCACGCATCTGGGTATCGGCTTGGATGTTGCGCATTCGATAGTAGTCCATGACCCCGAGCTGCCCAGTGCGGAACGCCTCGGCGATCGCCCGAGGCACCTCGGCCTCGGCCTCCACCACGGCCGCTCGGCGTTCCTCCACCAGGGCGCTCATCTCCTGCTCCTGAGCGACAGCCATGGCCCGCCGCTCCTCGGCTTTGGCCCGGGCCACCTTCAGGTCGGCATCGGCCTGGTCGGTCTGTAGCTGCGCGCCGATGTTCTTGCCCACATCCACATCGGCAATATCGATGGACAGAATTTCGAACGCCGTCCCCGCATCCAGTCCCCGTTCCAAAACGCGCTTGGAAATGGAATCCGGATTCTCCAACACCGCCTTGTGACTTTCCGCGGAGCCAATACCCGACACGATGCCTTCGCCCACCCGGGCGATGATGGTCTCCTCGGTCGCTCCCCCGACCAAGCGCTCGATGTTCGCCCGTACGGTGACCTTGGCTACAGCGAACAGCTGGATGCCATCAGCCGCAACCGCGCCCACCCGTGGCGTCTCGATAACCCGGGGGTTCACCGACATGGCCACGGCATCCTGCACATCACGGCCCGCTAGATCGATAGCCGCCGCGCGCTGGAAATTCAGAGCGATGTTGGCCTTGTCCGCGGAGATCAATGCCCGAACCACCCGGTCCACGTTGCCGCCGGCAAGGTAGTGGGCCTCCAGGTCGGAGGTGGAAAGCTCCAGTCCCGCCTTCCAGGCAGCGATCATCGGGCTCACCACTTTGTGCGGGCTCACCTTTCGCAGGCGCATCCCGATGAACGTAGACGGTCCTATCGGAAGCCCGGCCGCAATAGCCGAGATCCATAGCCCAACCGGAACAAAGTAGAAGAATAGCCATAGGACCACGATTGCTACACCGATAATCACAAACACAAGCGGATTCATCCTGCCACCTCCATAGCGCGTTCTGCAGCGTCCGAACGACGCACAACTTTGCGGTATCCCTCATCCCGCACCACTACGATGTTGGTTCCCTTGGGCAGATAACCTTCCTCGCACACCACATCCACCCGGTGCTTGTCAATCAACGCCACGCCCACCGGACGCAGATCGGTCATGGCCACTCCAGCCTTGCCAATCCACATCTGGCCCACCTGCGCCTGGGGCTCAATGTCGTACGCCCTGCCAGTAATTTTGCCCGATAGAACAATTCCGCCGAACCGTAGCCGGCTCTTGGGCAAGCGGGTGATCAGCAAGACCGTGCCCACCAAAGACAACACCAGGGCAATCCCCACGGCCCCCACCGCCCACATCGCTTCTTCGGGGCGGGTCAGCGGGCCGACCATCGCCTGGTAGAAGCCCAAGCCGATCAACACGAGCCCCACCACCCCGGACAGTCCGAAATCGCTGCCGGTGAACACAAGCAGCTCAAGCATAATCGCTACCACGCCAGCCAAGAAGAAAAGCAGCGAGTCCCAACCGGCAATCCCCACAAAGAAATGCGCCCACAGAAACAGCCCTAAGGAGGCCGCTCCTAGTATGCCCGGGACGCCGAGTCCCGGCGTGACCAGCTCCGTGACGAGCCCCAGCATCCCAACCATGATCAGAAGGCCTGCCATCCAGGGGGAGGTAAGAAACTCCAGGGCCCGATCCGTCCAGCGAACCGTATATCTCTCCACAGTCGCCCCGCCGAGGCCGGCCAGTTCCAACAGCTTTTCCAGCCTGTCGGCCTCCCCATCGGAGTAGCCCCATTGCGCAGCCTCCCCTGACGTGAGGGTAAGCAGTTCCCCTCGATCAATCAGCCCCTCAACCGTCTTGGCTGGGTCCACCATCGCCTCGGCAACTTCAGGTTTTCGCCCCCTCGCCTCGGCTGTGCTTCTAAACAGGGCGCGAACAGCCGACACCACCTTCTCCGGCGCCTGCTCGATCCCTTGGACACCCGGATAGACCGGTGTCGCCGCGCCCATCACACCCCCAGGAGCGAAGTAGATCTTCTCACAGGCCAATGCCAGCAGCGCCCCGGCGGACAACGCTTCACCGTTGACGTAGGCGATCGTGGGTATGGGGGAGGCCATGATCACATCCCGGGCCGCGCTCGCTGCATCCAGCCGCCCTCCAGGAGTGAGAAAATCGAATACGACTGCTGCCGCACCCGCTTCATCGGCACCGCTGACCCCGGCGCGGAGGTAGCTTACCATCCCCCGGCCGATCTCATCCCTGACCTCCAAAACCCAGACCGTTTCTGGGTAGGCGACCGAGGATACCAATGCGCACAGCCCCACTAGGACGATACATGCCCGCCGGACATTCATAGAGCATCCTAGGCCTCAGCGGGAGCGGCTGTCAACCCGAACTTTCAGAGGGTGCTCCGCACTTCAGCCCTCACCACAGAGGGGCGAGCGTGTCAGCGTCGATCAACGCCGGGTGCCCCATATATCGGATCACTCCGTCTCTATCCACAACCAGCGCTTGGGGAATCCCCTGTACACCGTACTTCTGGGCTACCTCACGCGCTGCTCCGAACGAGCCCCACAGCACGGTGATGTCCGGCTCGCCGGTTGCCTTGAGGAAGTTCTCGATAGCGTCACGGGACTGATCAAGGCTTACCCCCAGGACCACCAACCCTCGGTCCTCGTAGCGTTGGCTGAGCTCACCCAGATGAACAGCGGACTGCCAGCACGGCGGACACCAGCTGGCCCAGAACTCGATGATTGCCACACATCCGCGTACCCCAGTCAGCGAGACTTCGTTCCCGTCCATGTCCGGTAGACGAAAATCAGGCGCAACCTGACCTATCTCCGTGCCGAGGTCTTCTTGGGCGGGTTGCTGCTGGTCCCGCGTACGTTGTTCATCCGTAGCGCAGGGAAACCGATCCGCTTCCGCAACAACCTCAGCGGATGGAAGCACCATCACGACGATCAATGCCGCCAACACTCCACGCATCCATCGTGCTCTAAACATTGTGCGTTGACTCACACTCCCCTCCTGAAGTTACTGTACCGTAGCACCACTGCTGTGGAGAGGTTATGGGGACAAGGAGCATCCCCAGTGGAAGTCTGCCAGGCGATCCTCCCTTGCGGGGGGACCCAGATCCGCTATCCTGGGGCGATGTTCATCGGAATCGTAGGGGACACACACGACAACCTGCCCCGGCTCCGCGAAGCGGCAGCCATATTTCGGGACCGAGGTGCGCGGATCGTTCTCCATGCAGGAGATTTCGTATCCCCGTTCACCGCTACGCCGTTTGAGGAAGCAGGGCTACGGGTGGTGGGGGTGTTCGGAAATAACGACGGGGACAAGCTTTTCCTTACCGAGCGGTTCAGCAAGGTGGGAGAGCTGTACCACGGACCGCATGTGTTCTCCCTGCACGGCAGGTCCATCGTCCTGATGCACGAGCCCTACGCTCTGGACGCGTTGATCGACTCAGCACACTTCGATCTGGTGGTCTTCGGTCATCTCCATACGTGCCAACTGCGGCAAGGGCCTCCCCTGGTGGTCAACCCAGGAGAGTGTTCGGGGTGGCTTTCGGGTAGCGCCACCTGCGCGATCGTCGATCTGGATTCCTTAAGCGCAGAACTCATCAAACTGCACGGCAGCTCCCCGCGCTAGCTTCGCCGAGGCTCCTGCCTGAATCTACGCTTCATTGCCTCAACACCCAGAACAATGTCCTCCGCGTCGTGGGTTATCATCTGGGCCGAAACCCTACACCCGGTGACCACATCCAAGCCTTCGAGGAAGGGAGGGGCTGATGAACGCCGCACGTGACAGGATCCGCCTTTTCGTCGGCCGATATCACAAATCAGTTTGGGCCCTCGTCATTCTCAGGCTTGTGAGCGCCAGTGGTGTATCCCTCTCGCTTCCATTCCTTTCCCTTTACCTACATCAACAACGAGGCATTCCCATGACGGTTGTGGGGACAATCATGATGCTAAGCGCAATCCTGTCTCCCGTTGGACGGCTGGTCGGAGGGGATCTAGCCGACCGCCTAGGGCGCAAGCCAATTCTACTGTGGTCAGTGCTGAGCCGCTCGGCGCTCTTTTTCGTCCTTGCCGCTTTGCTCTGGCGAGATGCGCCCGTATGGGCGATCGCGCTCTGCTATTCCACGGTACGACTCTCAGGATCGTTCGCCATGCCCTGCATCTCGGCCCTAATCGCTGATCTCACCCCTCCTGAGCAAAGGACCGAGGCGTACGGACTCATGCGTGTGGGCTCGAACGTTGGCTGGGCCGCCGGACCTGCGGTGGGAGGGTACCTGGCGGTGGTGCTGCCCTACGCGGCTTTGTTTGCGTTTTCTGCTTCAGTATCAGCCCTTTCCCTACTGCTTGTGCTCGCCTTGGCCCACGAGCCGGTGCGTCAGACAGCCGAGCAACACGGACTGGGCAGCCTTGTGGCCACATTGAGAGACCGCACGTTCACTGCCTTCGTGGGGCTTTCCATCCTCGTGCTGGTGGTCAGCGGCCAACTTGTCTCAACGCTGTCGGTGTTCACCGTGGACCGCCTGGGGTTCTCCGAGGCCCAGTTCGGTGGGCTACTCACGCTGAATGGGGCATTGGTGGTCGCTCTGCAATACCCGCTGGCCCGCTTTGCCTCGCGCGTGTCACGATACCGGGCGCTGGTCCTGGGAAGCATCCTCTACGGAGTGGGGTATCTTGCCTTGGGCTGGTTGCACAGCTATGTCGCGCTTCTAGGCGCTATTACTGTGGTAACCGTCGGGGAGGTGGTCTTTCAGCCCACAGCCCTGGGCGTCGCCGCCGATACAGCTCCTCCCAACCGGCGGGGGACCTACATGGGGTCCTTCGGCCTGGCGGAAGCCCTGGGGTGGTCCGCAGGTCCGTTCTTGGGGGGCGTTCTCCTGGACGCCTTCCCCGCATCACCTCCCGTGGTGTGGGGTATGATCACCTCATTGGCATTTCTCGCGGCCACAGGGTTCGTCCTGTGGACCCGGGACAGACGTCCCTGACCGGACGGGGCATCGATATGTCATGGATATTACCCCCGGAGGGGACAAAGGCCCTGTGCGCGTCAGAAGCTTCCGGTTAGCGTGGATATGGGTGATGGATGATGAACAAAGCGTCTCTGGCGTTGTTGGTGGTGTGTGCGTTGGCTCTACCCGCGGCAGCGGGCCGTATCCTGCGAGAGCCTATCGAGATCCGCTCCGACAGCGAGTTCACTTCCGACAACGGGGTGATCTCGGGCACCGGTAGAGTGGGTGATCCCTACGTCATCGCTGGATGGGACATCGACGCGGGAGGCGAGCGCTATGGGATCCTGATCAACAAGACCACCCGTCCTTTCGTCATCGAAGACGTATCCATTCGAGGGGCTCGTCAGGCAGGAATCGGATTGACATCGGCCGTCAACGGTACGGTACGAAATGCGGAGGTCGCCGGTTGCACGATCGCGATATCCATCACCCTGTCTTCGCGCATCACCGTCCGTGACGTATCCGTCCGCCACTGCGATGATGGCCTCAGACTACTCTATTCCAGCGACGTAAAAGTCCAACGGGCGCGTATCCAACACGCGCAGATCGGGCTGTGGGCTTCCGGGGTCACCTCCAGTTCGTTTACGGATTCTACGGTGAGGTATTGCGGTGTAGGGGTTCGCCTGGACCTGGGTTCGCAGGACAACGCGGTGGCGGGCAACGCATTCCTGGAATGCTACACACCGGCTTATTCCGAAGGGCGAAACCACTTTCACCTTCAAGAGCGGGGAAACTACTGGGATGAGCACGATCCGTCCACTCCTTACCCAGTGGAGGGGGGAGACGACGAAGATCCATTCCCCTTGGAATCGGCGCCCGAAGGTTGAGCAGGGGTGCTCACGACACGCACCTGTTGTCGGAACCACCGCAACAGCACGAACAACACACACAGCACCCCCAGCAGTGGCCAGAAGGAGATCGTCAGCTGAAACCGGGCCAACGCAAGCCCCGTTCCTCCGCTGGCCAATGCGAGAAGGCTAGCCCGAAGCAATTGAGACTTCCACAACTCCTCACGACCAGCAACTTCATCCACGCCGGCCAAGCGGATCCCTAGCAAACCCACATCCCACGCCCACAATAGCACCGCCGCAGCCACCACGGCCAGCTCAGGACGGCCCGTCTGGGCAACCACACCGCACGCAGCAAAGCCAAACACTAGACCCACAGCCAGGGTACCCGTTGACCGGAGGGTCAGACCCACCGCCCACAGCGCAGCGGGCGCCCACACAAACGCAGCCCACACTCGCAACTCCTCAAGCCCCCAGTGCTGCAATCCCGCGGCCGCCGCGCACGCCAGTGCCGAAAGCGTCATCGACGTTCTCTCCAACCTTTCTGTATCAGCGGAGCCAACGGCTTGGTCACATCCCATACAAGGACGCTCACCCCCGCCGCAGCTACCTCTTGCAGTACAGCTTCTCTTTCCAGAGTCACCATGCGTGCAGCCAGCTCCCTGGAGACGCTGCCGACAGCTTTGGCCCCGCCACCCGGCTGTCGTGGCACAAGTGCCAGCACCTCATAGCCGCGGGCGGAAAGCACGCCCAGTGCTTCTTCATCTCCAAGCACAAACGGGGACACAAGCAGCACCGCTGAGCCCGAAGGGAACAGCTTGGTGGGAAGTCGGGACAACTCGGCGAACACATCCGATTCCCCCAGCCGAGCCGCGGCGAGCTTGCCCAACAATCGCTCCCGTTGAACCCTTCCACATGCGCGGGGAAGCCAGTCCAATCGCTCCCCATAGATCATGAGGCCCGTTCTGTGTCCCTCTCTGATCAAGCTGTCCCCAAGCGCCGCACATCCCCGGACCGCTTCCTGGAATAACTCCGCCCCCCCAACGTCCTCGTACGCGATCCTCCGCCCATCCAGCACCAAGGCGAGGTCCGTAGCCCGCTCCTCCTCGAACTCGTTGATCACCAGCCGGTTGAGGCGCGCCAACGTCTTCCAGTTGATCCGCCGTACGTCATCTCCGGGAACGTAGTCCCGCACCCCGAAGAATTGCACCCCTGCTCCCCCCTTGCGCGCCGGCACCGGACCGGGGGTGGCAAGCGTCCGTCGAGGAAAGAGTCGGATACTCGATAATCGCTCGTGCCGCGGAACCACATTCAGCGGGCTCGGACAGGGGACAGCGCCTTGCCAGGCCGTGTACCCGAGCAAATCCCGGGCTTCTACATGAACATCGGCCAGCGGGTACACGCCCCGCGGGGG
>PXEP01000201.1 GCA_003566155.1 Candidatus Acetothermia bacterium
AGAATAGCCGCTCATCACGTCACTGGGAAGCCCTGCGCCAACACGCTGCCGGATCGACCTCTGCGGCAGGAAAGCGAGCGCGACACGTGTAACACACATTACATTAGATCTCCGGCTAACATCGAGAAGCCTGATCCGCCAGGGCCAAACCACCAACCTGTCGCCGCTCTCGGTGGCCGGTGCGGGGCGCGTTCGGTACGATGCGGTGGATCCGGGTTGGCCGTTGTTCCCAGGAGGTGCGAGGTGAACGCTCAACGTGCGGTGGTGCTCGACGGAGCGCGGGCCGATGACCCATGGGCTGATCGTGCCCGCAAGGCGCTGACCGAGGGGCTTCAGGCCGCCCAACTGCGCGCGGAAATCCTGCCGCTTCGGGACCTCGAGATCGCCCCGTGCACAGGCTGCTTTGGTTGCTGGGTCCAGTCCTCCCTTTGGGGTCGATGAGCACGGAAGCGAGAGATATCCTCTCAGGGCTTGACGCAGCCGCCGACAGTGCTAGAATAGGGTCACACTTGCTCCCCGCCCGACATGCCGCAAGGCCTCGGGCGGGGTTATCTTCCCTAATCCGACCAGCCGTAACCGCCGTGGCATCGATAAGACCGATTGGATCAGAATTGACAAGGCCACGTACGATGCTTGCCTCGATCGAAGGGACTACAGACCGAAGGCTAAGAAGCCAAAGACGTAGCCTGAAAACTCCATCACCTGCGGAGCCTCTCCGTGCGTACATTCTGGTCTCAGAGCAGGAAAGGCTGTGCGAGCATTGACAAGGGGAATGACGAGCGGACATTTCGTGGTCATTTAGACACAGAAATGTCCCCAGAAGGATCGGAGCACCATTCGCCAGCAATTACCGGTGCAGAATGACCAGTGACGGCAAGGCACTGGCTTGAGCTGCCTTTGTTTGGTTGACTACAACCCTAGACGTCAATGGGACTGCTGTGGAAAGTGGAAAGTGCGCAATATGCGGGTTCCGACGAAATCGTCCACTCGTTCCACTCGAAAGCGTCCAGCCGTTCCAGCGGAAAGCGTCCACTTGTTCCAGTGGAAAGCGACCAGTCCGAGTGACGGCGGTTGCGCTGGATGAGCAAACATAGCTCACCGGCTCTCGCGTGCCAAGGGTGAATAGGCTTTGCGCATGGAACCTCCTTTCAGTTCTATGGTGTAGGCGTTGTGCGCCAGGCGATCGAGGATCGCGTCGGCCAGGGTTGGATCGGGAAGGTGTGTGTGCCAGTCTTGTACTGGGATCTGTGTGGAGAGGAGTGTAGAAGCTCGGCCGTAGCGATCGTCGATGATCTCCAGGAGATCACGGGCTTGGCGATCCATGCCCGCAGCCGGGGGACGTACGGCGCACCGCGGATCCATGCGGAGCTCAGGGCGCAAGGGATCCGAGTGGGGCGCAAGCGGGTGGCACGCCTGATGCGAGAGGCGGGGCTGGAGGGTGTGAGCCGGCGCCGGAAGAGGAGGACCACGCAGCGGGATCCGCAGGCACAGGCAGCCCCGGACCTGGTGGAGCGGACGTTCAGCGTGACGAGTCTCGATGAGCTCTGGGTGGCGGACATCACGTACGTGCCTACGGAATCGGGGTTTATGTATCTAGCGGTGGTGGTGGATGCGTTCAGCCGGCGGGTGGTGGGCTGGGCGATGGAAGGGCACCTGAGGGCGGAACTTGTGCTGGGGGCGTTGAACATGGCCCTGTGGCAGCGCAGGCCCAACGGGGTGATCCACCACTCGGACCAGGGGAGTCAGTACACCTCTGTGGCGTTTGGCAAGCGGTGTCGCGAGGCGGGGATCCGTCTGTCGATGGGATCGGTGGGTGACTGCTACGACAATGCGCTGTGCGAGAGTTTCTTCGCCACATTGGAGTGCGAGCTCTTGGACCGGGTCAAGTTCAGGAATCGAAAAGAGGCATGCAGTGAAGTGTTTGCCTACATCGAGGGTTGGTACAACCGGCAGCGGCGACACTCAGCGCTGGGGTACGAGTCCCCGGTTGGGTACGAGAGGAAGCATGCCCAGGAGAGGACGCTGGGGCGCGAGGTGGACGAGAGGAAGGAACGAGAAACTGTGGGTGCTGCTGAGGTCGGAGATCGTGAATCTCCAATCTAGCCCGAAGTTCCCCGGTGCGGAAGCAGGAGATCTCTTGACTGGCAGCGTGCCAGGCTGTGGGAGGCGATGTCGAGTTTCTGGCTACGAGCCGAGGCGTATGCCGAGGAGTTGTAGGGCCTCTTGCTGCAACGGGGTGGGCTCGGTGACCAGGGGGAACTCGGCGACTTGGCCGGAGGGTGACGTTGTACGCATCGTGTTGCGGACGATGGTGCCCAGGTTCTGAAGTAGGCCGCGGAAGCTGTGCAAGGGGTGGCCCTCGTCCGTCCTCTTGCGACTGGCCTTGCGCTGTGCTGAAGGGGACCGCCGGGCCGGTGCCACCACAGACGTTCGCAGGGCCTCGGCGGTCTCCTTCTGCTCCTCGGAAAAGAGCAACGGGGCCAGTGCCCGCCGCATGTGCCACTCCACGTAGTAAGCGAGCATGCACAACAGCACATGCGCCCGTACGCGCCGCTCTCGCCAGTGCCCCACCGGCCGCACCCTGAGGTCCACCCCCTTCATGCAACGGAACGCCCGCTCCACGAGCGCCAAGCCCTTGTACGCCCGCACCGCCCCCTCCGGCGTGAACTCCCCGCCTTGTACCGAGGTCCGGATCACGTACAACCCGTCAAGGGCCGCCTCCCGGACGATTCGCGCCTCGTCACGCCGGTAGCTGAACCCTCCCTCGCTGATCTCAAGCAGGAAGTGCTTGCCCATCTTGTACCGGTTTACCACCTTGCCCACCGCGATGCCGATCTTGTCCCTGCCCCGCAGGGGACGCTTCTGGCGCTTGGTCCTCAGGACGATCTTCTCCAGCTCCCGCTCCGTCGCTTGCAGGAGTTCCTCCCGCGTCCGGGCCCGTTCTTCGGCAAGCAGCGGGTTCCGGCAAGCGATCAGCCGCTCCCCCGGGTAGTCCGGTGAGTACACCTCCACGAGATCTCGCTTGTCAAACAGCGACGGCTGCACCACCCCATCGTCAGCCAGCTTCTGGATCGCCGGCGCGCGAAGCGCCGTGATCCAGTCCAACTCCGCCGGCTTCACCTCCTCCTCGATCCGGGCTGTCGTCAACAGCCCCCGATCTCCTACCAGAACCACCCGCGTGAGGCCCCACCGCTTGCGCACCTTGGCGATCTGTGCGCTAAGCGTCGTGCTGTCGGCGGTGTCCCCGGAGAACACCTCCACCCCCACCGGACAGCCCGCGCTCGTACACAACAGCCCGTACACGATCTGGGGGAACTTCTTCTTCCCATCGCGGGGGTAGCCGTACTGCGCCAAAGGACAATGCTTCCCCGTGTAGTAACTGCCGCTCACGTCGTACAGCACAAGCGAGCCGTTCCCAAGGTGCCGGGCCGCCAGCTTCTTCTCGATCCGCCGTTGCCCCCCGACCAGCCAGTCCATCGCCTCGTACAGCTCGTCCTCATCCACCTCCTCCACCCCCAGCTCCTGCCCCAAGGTCGACACCGCCGTCTCCCGGGAGACATCTCGCGCTGTAGAAAGCTTCGAACATGGGGAAAGGAGCCTTGCTACCACCATCGCCACCATCAGGTCGCGCTCGCGGGACCGGCGAGAGGCAATCACTTCCTCCAAGCCGGTCTTCCTCACCGTCCCCAACACCGCTTTCACGTGCCCGTGGGGCAGGCTCCTCACCGCGCTCAGCCCTTCCCCAGGACGGACATACGTCTCCCCCCGCAACGCACCGCGGATGAGCTCGATCACATCAGGGGGAAGATGGGAGATGTTGCCCACGGTCTGGTGCTTGACCTTGCCACCTTCGCGGTACGTGCGCCGCAGGAGGTGGGTCTCGTACACCTTGCCCTTGTACTCTCGCCGTGTGGTGGCTACGTGCACTGCCTGGCCTCTCATCGCCATGGTCATATTGTACGGTGCAAGACCTGGACGTGCAAGTGTGCAAGTGGCGCTGTTAGTGGCTACACAGCGCAGTCAGCACTGGCCACATAAACCCTCATGGAATCACACTATCTATCTCGTTCAAAGCCTTGTTGTCAGAGGGAACTTTGGCTTAGAAACGTGCCCATCGAGATCACCTCTGGAGCTCCTCCTTGCCAGGGGGTCACTTCTCCTAAAGTGACCTTGTCCTCCCCAGCAACGAGGAGCGCAAGTCATCCGTTCACCCCTCCCAGGGTGGGCACCTGTTTCCTGACCGCGAAGTGGTGATACAAACAGCTCTTCCGAGACACGATTCTGGTGGGCGTGGTGGAGGCGGTAGGCGTGGTGAAGTAGTCGCATCTCCCCATGGTGTGCTACCCTGACATAGGTGGTGGTACATGCTGGGCATACTCTTGCGGGTTCTGGTTCTTGTTGTCTTCTTGGGTAGCGGAGTATCCGTCCCCACGGTTGGTACTCCATTCACCCCTGACCGCGTCCCAACAGACGTTCCCATAATAGTGGAGGCTACCTTCCGGTTTGATATAGTTGGCGACCTGTCAGGAATCAGCCTCTCCATACAGAACGAATCGGATGATACAGTGACGATTCTCTGGGATGAAAGCTCCGTTGTGGATCCCAGCGGTCTAAGCCAGCGCGTGATTCACACCGGTGTCCGGTTCATCGACAAGGCCCAGCCACAAGCACCGACACCCATACCGCCAAACAGCCGAGTAGAAGTCGGCATATGGCCCGCCGAGAGGTTTTGGTACATACTCAACGAGTGGGTTCAGCTTTCTATTCCGGTAGAAGTCGGGGAGAGTTTGCGGATCAATCTAACTTGGCGAACGCCGGCAGTTGGGCAGCAAAGTGCTATCTGGTCATGGCAAGCTACCGATGTAGGACGGGCGTCCCTGTTGTGGGTTTGGCTAGGGGTGGGAGTCCTTGTAGGGCTTGGCCTCTTGATTCTCCTTCTGCCATAGGCCGCGGGGTTAGAAGGCCGGGCGCTTTAGAATGAGTTAGTCGCTCCGGCGCACCTCTGCAGTGACTTCCCACTCAGTGTAAATACCACCGGTGATCCTCAAGAAGTACCTCCCCGGTCCGTGGTGGACATACGATACCCCCCACAAGTCATCACTCATAACGGAATCCACACGCCTATCCTCACTGTCTCTGATCCGAATGGACACCCAGGGGTCAAAATCTCTCCCTGGTTCAGTATCCCGCAGGGACCACTTAACTCTCCATTCCCTGGCCTCAACGTAGAACGTCTCAGTAGTCCGAGAACCGGTGCCCTTCCATCGACCGACCACTACCCAATCTGTGGGAGGGGGATCCTCGGCTTCCTCAATGGTCACAACCAGAGGATCGGACCACGGGGAGGTTACGCTGTGATCCCGTGCGCATCGGGCCATTACTTTCACCGCGTACTCCCCGGGGGTTGAATATGTGTGATACCAACTCTCGATGTAAAGCCACTCCCTGGTACCGTCACCGGAACGCGAGTACGTGCCGTCGCCCCAACTCCACCTGTACTGCACAGTGTGATCCTGAGAACAGCTGACTGGATCTGTCTCGAAGAACATGATGCGTCCCGCCGGCCACGTGGTTGAGGTGGTTGGTTCCTGTATAGTAGGCTGGTTTGGGGTAAGCACAACGTGAGGGGTAGCAGGGGGGGAGAGACCACACCCCGCTAGTCCTGAGACAACAGCACAGATACCAACGAAGGCAAACGCCTTGGTACAGTGCATGTCCACCTACCCCCTCTGACATGGTAGCAATTCTAGGTGGGACATGCTAGTAGTAGTCCCCCGAAGCCCGCAGCAAGCTGCGATCCTTCAGGCTGCTCGGGTTCAGCAAAGCCTTAAGGAGTTGATGGAACTCTGCCGAAGAACGAACCGCACCAAGTTCCGAGATGATCTTCTGCGACCACTCTTGGATGCCGGTCTGTTGGAGATGACAGTTCCGGAGAAACCTCGGAGCCCGAGGCAGAAGTATCGAACGACGGATGCAGGACGCCGAACACTTGAGCAAGCAGAATAGCGAGTGGCTCTCGCCTGGCGGGGCAAGAACTCAGACGAATGCAGCGATCCCACAAGCCACTTGCCACAGGCCGCAAGCTACGTTCCGTTACATCTCCGTATACTTCCGGTTGCTGCCCGAAGATCAGCACGAAACCCTAGCTCTCAAGACTAGCCCGAACAACCCGGAGGCTAACTGGCGCTCTTCGCTCCCGACATGTGTACAATGGTGTGGGTGACTGATCATGTCAACACGCGAAAGGATAACGTCCGTCCCGGGCTTGATGGCCGGGAAGCCCACGATTCGTGGCCTGCGCATCACTGTAGAACAGGTTCTACGCGCACTGGCCGCTGGCGTGCGTGAAGACGAACTGCTGGCCGACTACCCCGAACTTGAGCCTGAGGACATACGCGCCGCGCTGGCTTACGCAGCCGAGGTCATCGCCGACGAACAAGTGTTCCCGCTTCATGCATCGTCGAGTTGTTGATTGATGTCCAGGACTGCGTTCGCTGAATGGGCCGATCCCCAGGGCAGCCGTCAACGGGCGTGCAATGCCCCACCGGCCCGCTTTGCAATTGAGGTTCTACCTCATGATGGTTTCGAGCGCCTTACCGACAACACCTGATCTTGCCCTGCCTGTTCCGTCCCGATCTCCCAACGGACAGTGGTCAGCCTTTCCAAGAACCGCTCGTCGTGGCTGACCAAGAGCAGCGCCCCAGGGAAGCCGGCCAATGCCTCCTCCAAGCATTCAATGGACGGAAGATCCATGTGGTTG
>PXEP01000206.1 GCA_003566155.1 Candidatus Acetothermia bacterium
CCCGATCGCCCTCGCGCATCGGCCGCGGGCGGACGTCGTGCTTCTCCAAAAGAGGCTCCAGCTCTTGAATACGGGTCTTGAGTTCCTCCGTCGCAGCCTGAAACTCTTGCGAATCCAGACTCGCAAAGAGAGGAGTAAGATCCCAACGCGGCAATTTCTGCTCGTTCATAGGGCTCAGTATATCAAAGCTTGCCCCGTGCCAGAGCATACGCTCGCCATGTGAATTGGACTCAATGATCCTTTCCTCCTCCAGAAGCGTCACCTGACACATCGAATCCGCATGCCTAGAGCCGGTCGGGGACGCCATCGGCCCACTTGCAGCGCACATACACAACTCAGCTGTCAGCGCGTGATCTACCGCTTCTTTCATCACGACCAGATCAGCAATGCACCGGCGCTGACCCCTTCCCCTGGTCCTCCCCGGGGAGTACAGTGGCTTCATGGGTAGACGGTGATGCCTAGGAGACTCGTAGGCGTGGGGGCTAGCCTGTTGTTGGTGGGGGTACTGTTTGGTCCCCTTGCGGTCGGGCGCGTTGTGCTGAACCCTTATGAGGGCGTTGATTGGGAGACCGCTGAACAACATAGCGCGAACTTACACACTCACACCACGCATTCGGACGGCACCAAAGCCCCACACGAACGGATTGACGAATATTACGAACACGGCTATACGATCCTGTCCCTGACAGACCACGACACCCACAATCCTCAGGGGCCTTTAACCTATCCATGGTCAGAGCTTGGCGAAATGGAGCACTGGTCAGAATGGAAGGAGGACCTGTTGATGTGGAGGCATCGCCTCATTCTCCACAACGGGGAGTACTACCTATGCGAGGCAACTCACTTCTCGACGCCAAAGACTGAGCCGGGCCGAGGAGACGAGTGGAGGAACGTATGGAAGAAGACGGCAGAGTGGGAGAACCGCGACCCGACCGCACTGGGCATGATAGCGGTGGTAGGGGCAGAAATTAGCTCTACTGTACATATTGGCAGTCATTTCAATGATTTTACTGGAGCTGGTTCAAGCAACGAAGATTACGTGCTGCATCAGATCCAGTCACGAGGCGGGTTGGCTCAGTTCTTCCATCCAGGGAGATACACACACGACGACCCAACACAACTTGTGGACTGGTATGCCCACTACTTCCTAACCTATGAATGTCTGGTTGGATTGGAAGTGTACAATGGAGCAGATCATTACCCCACTGATCGAGAACTGTGGGACAACATCCTAATGAAGACGCTGCCCGACAAGCCGGTATGGGCTTTTGGTAACGACGACAACCACGAAAGCGTTGTCGGCCGGGACTTTCTCGCCAGTTGGACCGTGTTTGTGCTCGACGAGCTAACTCCACAGGCCGTACAAAGCGCGTACCGAAGCGGGGCACTGCTTGCCTGTAACAAGACGGATGCTGATGCTCCCGACCCCCCTCGGGTACACAGGATAACCGTTGCTGCCGACAGCGTGATCACCATAGACGCGACCGGTTACGACGAGATTCGCTGGATAGCCAACGGCCGTGTCGTCGCCGACACGCATGTCATCGACGTGACCGACATCGATGTGTCGTACGTGCGAGCTAAGCTGGTGAAGTACGGCGAAAGGGGAGAAGCGAGGACCCTGACGCAACCATTTGTCCTCGAGTCATAGCTCGAGAACTGCTCTGAAACGCATCAGAGTCCGATCATGGCAATGTGTCACCACGCGGTATGACCCAGCCTGCCAGAATGCTGAGTCGTGCTCCCCTCGGAACCATGGCGTTGGACGTGGTCCCGTCTTCTCCATCTGAAGAGCTCATTTGTGGTTCACAAAGGTGTGTTGTGAGCACCGTAGGAAGCGGGGTATATTGGATATATGGCGTTCTTGCTTAGCATAAGCTTTCGGGAAGCGGGCAAGGGCTGGTGAGGGACTGGAAGAGTGGGAGGGGGGTGGTACGAGCAGACAGGAAAAAGCATTTGCTTCACGCCCACAGGACTGCTCACAGGTGACCCGGAGGAATAGGATGCAAAGACTGATAGGTGTAACGCTGGCCTTGCTTATGTTTGGTTCTGTTGTCGCGTGCGGTGACGTTCCAACACCTAGCGAAGATGTTATGCTAACTGTATCAGGCACGATTGCCCTTCGGAACGCAGGAAAGGAGTTCCGTTTCGATAGGCAACTCCTCGAGCAACTGCCCGCCAATGAATACGAAGTCGACGACCCTTGGCTGCGTGGCACCCAAGCATACCGTGGGGTCGAGCTGAAGTTCGAGCATGCGCTCGAGTATCCGATCTTCATTGTCTACGAACTGGACGGAGAAAGCATCAACAGCGATGACGGCGGTCCCGTCAAGCTGGTATTTCCCTATCATGTCGAGGGAGTTCGGGATCTGTATTCGCGTCAAATGTGGGCGTGGTACGTGGTCGAGACTAGGGTTGAGTACTAACCACGCGCTGAAGCACAAACGGCGCGGTTGGTATGTCTAATATCAGGAGGAGACTATGAGAGTACGGCAATCTGCAATTATTCTGTTGGCCATCACGCTCGTTGGGTGGGCCGGGCTGTCGGACACACCCGAACTGCTTGAACCGCCTTTTGACCAACCGGTAGTCATCACCTCTGTTGGTCAAAGCGGAGGAGCCCTACAGGCAAGAATCCTGGCCGACAGGGCTGGCCTCGAGCGCGTCTATGAGCAGCGCGTGGAGTTGGACGTCCTTGAAGAAGGCAAGACACTGATCATCGTCCTTGGTGCCAGCGGCAAGGGACTCGGTGCCGCCGGGATCGACATCAGCGACGAGATGGAATGGGCGCAGGACCTGCTGGACCGGGCGCGCGAACTGGAGATGGCGATCATTGCCATGCACATCGAAGGTGAACCGCGGCGCGGGGATATGTCCGACCGATTGATCAACATCTTCGCAGTCCAGGCCGACTACTTGGTGATCAACGAAGCCGGCAATGAGGATGGGCTGTTCACAGAACTCTCAGAGGAACATGAGATTCCGATGCAGAGCGCTGATACGACTCTAGGATTGGTGCCGATCCTCGCTGACTTGTTCGGTGTTGAGATAGAGGAGTAACAACTACATGAGACCGCATTCGTTGTTCGCGTCCAGAATCCGTTGTGCAGCGCGGCGGGGAGGGCTGTCCTTCCTCGCCGTGCTGTCGTTGCTTTCGCTGTGTGTAACAGCAGGTACACACGACATCCGGCCAGGCCCGGGTGTCACAGAGACGTTGTCATTAAGCGTCTACCACGAAGCGTTAGCGGACACTCCCGGAGACACCCCCGTCTATCTTCTTGAAGGCGATGCCCCCGGCGGGACGGTGTTGATCCTCGGAGGCTCTCACCCCAACGAGATAGCAAGTGTCATGGCCGCCGTGTTGATTGTCGAGCAGGCAGACATCTCTGCTGGGCGACTGTTCGTGGTCCCCTATGCCAACAACAGCGCTGCGTGGTATGCCGAAGGCATGGATGAGCCGTCTCCGCGAACCTTGACGTTCGTGAACGAGAAGGGAGAAGAGCGCGAATTCGCCTACGGATCACGCCTTACCGATCCCGCCCACCAGGGCCCTGACGGGGACGTGTTCGTGCATTATCCCTCAGGTGCGGAAATGCGAGGCCACGAAGCACGCAATCTAAATCGGGTCCACCCTGGTCGCCCCGACGGAACGTTGACACAGAAGATCAGCTATGCCCTGTTTGAGCTGGTGGAGCGAGAGCGTGTGGACATCGTCATCGACATGCACGAGGCGCCTCCTACGGCACGCCTGGCCAACATGCTCATTGCCCATCCTGACGGACTTGAACAGGCATCCATCGCGGTGATGGAGCTGCAGACGCATGGCATATCGCTCGGTCTGGAGGTATCACGGGAGGAGTTCTTCGGGCTGAGCCACCTTGAGTTTGGCAATCGGACCGATGCGTTGTCCTTTTTAACGGAGTCCCCCAACCCGGCGCAGGAGTCGATCGCAGAGCGCGGAGACCCAGTGGACGATCCGGACAACCCTCTTACACATCGCGTGCGGCTCCAGCTGTTGACGATCAAACAGGTTCTGTCCGCGCATGCGTTGTTGGCCCCGGGATGGGAGGTAGCTTTTTCCTTTCCGTTCTCCGCAGATGAGTTGCTGATCGCCCCGCTGGGCGCATTTCTCAGGTAATCTCCATGCCACCCGAAGTTTGGCCGTTCTTGGGCATGGTGGCCACGTTCGTCGTCGGTGTGTTTGCCGTCCGGCTGCCAGTGGCCGTAGCGCTGTTGGCGGCGTCGGTGATCGGTGCACTCATCGGAGGCCACGGCCTACCCGTCAGGCACCTGGTGGAGGGCACCGTGGGGTTTCTCGACGTGATGATCATCATCGCCATGGCCATGGTCTTCATGCGTCTGGTTCAGGCTTCGGGGATGCTCGACACAGTAGCACACCACATGATCAAGGCGTTTCGGGAGAGGCCGGCTGTGCTATTGGTGGCCATGATGCTGTTCACGATGTCGGCCGGGATGATCACCGGATCGTCTACTGCCGCTGTACTGACCACCGGAGCGATCGTCGCCCCGGCATTCATGACCATGGGCTTGTCGCGTGAGCGCACTGGTGGACTCATCGCCGTGGCAGGCATTCTGGGGATGATCGCCCCGCCGGTGAATATACCTGTGATGATCATCGGCGCTGGTGTGGATATGCCCTACATAGGCTTTGAGCTTCCCCTTTTGGCTCTCACGCTGCCTATGGCGGTGATCGTGGTTCTTGCAGTGGCCTGGCCGTCGGTGCGAGGCCGCCCGGTGGATCTGGAGGCCCTGCCACCTTCGCATCACGCCAAGCACGGGTGGCTTCTGTACCTCCCTCTGGTGGTCCTGGTGGTGCTTGTTGCACTAGAAAGAGGGCTCCCGAAAGTGATGCCGCCGTTAGGAATGCCCCTCACGTTTGCCCTCGCCTCGGTGGCGGCTCCGCTCACGGGACGCCGCACCAACGTGTTGGTCACCGTACGCGATGCCGTCAAGTCCGCGCTGCCTGTATTGGCCATCCTTGCAGGAGTGGGTATGTTCCTACAGGTGATGACCCTCACTGGTGTGCGTGGGCTGGTGGTGAGTTGGCTAACAGGCCTTCCGACAGGACTCTTGCTCCTCAGTATCGCGTTGAGCATGCCACTGTTCGGGGCTGTATCAGCCTTCGGGTCGGCTTCCATTTTGGGGGTACCGTTCATCTTGGCCTTGCTGGGGAGAAATGAAATTGTTGTAGGGGCAGCTCTGTCGTTGATGGCTGGCATGGGTGATCTCATGCCGCCTACAGCGCTCGCTGGCTTGTTCGCAGCGCAGGTCGTTAAGGTGCAAAATTACACAAGGGTGTTGGTGCAATGTTTGCTGCCGGCGGCGGGAATCGTGGCATGGGGCATATTCGCGATCGTTACCAGCCGCACTTGGGAGCAATTGCTTTTACGTAGGCCTGCTCTAGGCATGGCGATCCTGTTCGGCGGTCTCGCAGTGGTGATTGTGTTGTTGTGGTTCGTGGGCAAAGGACGTCTCCGGAACAAGGAGGAAGGATGACCTGGGCTTACCGCGGCATCATCTTGGTTCTGGCCGTGTTCATCGTGTGGAACATGGTCCGGGAGCGCCGATTGGCTGAGCAGATCGGGGCCGCGATGGCGCTGGCACCCCTGGTGTTGCGTCTGTTCATGATCAAATGAGCGAACACAAAGAGAGGAAGAGAATGCCCGGTAGGGGAAATCGCTGGACTGCCCTGAGCGTACTGGGTGTGCTGGCGGTGGTGCTCGTGTTCGCGAGTCTGGAGTTCACCGCCATGTGGAGCGAACCTCCTATTTACGCCGGTCCCAGTGTAACGGACATTCGAGCTTTGAGCGATTATGCCCCCGAATTGGCTGGAACAGGCGTTGACACCGACGTCTACATTCTGGAGGGGAGGGAGACCGGAGGCACGGTCCTAATCCTCGGAGGGACCCACCCCAACGAACCGGCGGCCAAGCTCGCCGCCACGTTGATCGTGGAGCGTGCTGTGGTGACAGCAGGCAAGGTGATCGTGATCCCAAGAGCCAACAACAGCGGGCACACCTGCACCGATCCGCACGAGGGTTACCCGCAGTTCTTCGAGATTTCGACACCCGAGGGGCCCCGTACCTTCCGTTACGGCAGCCGGGCAACCAATCCGATTCATCAGTGGCCTGATCCAGTTATCTACATCAACGCTGCCGGCCAGACCTTGGCCGGCCAGGAGATCCGCAATCTAAACCGGGCTTTCCCAGGACGTGAGGACGGGTATCTCACGGAACGGCTGGCTCACGCCATCGTGGAACTCATCCGTGCGGAAGATGTGGCCCTAGCCATCGACCTGCATGAGGCGTCTCCTGAATACCCAGTCATCAATGCAATCGTCGCCCACGATCGAGCGATGGACTTGGCCGTTGAGGCATCTATGTACCTGGAGCTGGAGGGCATCAACATCAGTGTGGAACGCTCTCCCTTCGGATTGCGTGGCCTCACCCACCGGGAGCTGGGAGACAATACAGATGCGTTGGCAGTGCTCTTGGAAACGGCCAATCCTGCTCAGGGGCGGCTCCGTGGTCGCACGGACACCGACCTTATTATAACTGGACAGGACGATTTCTACGTCAGTGCTGCCCAACGAGGACTGCTGTACGTACGGTTCACCGAGGCAGGGCACCCGATCGAGGAGCGCGTGGGCAGGCATTTGGCAACCATCGACATGCTGCTGGAGGTTCACTCACTACACAGCCC
>PXEP01000178.1 GCA_003566155.1 Candidatus Acetothermia bacterium
CCCTCCCCCTTCACGCAGTACCGCGGGTACCTAACTGAGCTTCACGGGAAGGACCCTGACCGGGTGCTTGACGAACTGCGGGGCGAAGCGTGATCACCGCGGTCGACACGAATGTCTTCCTGGACATCCTCATCCCTGACGCCCAGCATGCTGATCGCTCCCAGCAAGCGCTTGATAGAGCGCTTTCCGACGGGGCGCTTGTGATCTGCGAAGTGGTGTACGCCGAACTTGCTTCGCAGTTCCCCGAACCAGAGGAGCTAGATCAGTTCATGAACGATACCCACATCAGGCTTGAATCCTCCTTGCCACGTGCGCTGATCCGTGCGGCGACCACATGGAAGCGCTACCTGGAGAGCCGTGGAGCTTACCTGAATTGCCCCGCGTGCGGCGAGCGGCAGAGGGTTCACTGCTCGGCCTGCGGGACGCTGCTTACCGTTCGCCAGCACATCCTGAGTGACTTTCTGATCGGCGGGCACGCACTCGAGCACGCAGATAGGCTTCTCACGAGAGATCGAGGGTTCTACAAGGGCTACTTCGCAGGGCTGAAACTGATGGTCCCTGGCTAAATATGCCTAAGTCGGGTTCTCAACGGGAAGGCGTAACTGGCTGTGGGCTACCCCTATGTCGAAAAGATCAGCGAGTCTGGCCAATGGCAACAGGGCGTTTCCGTCATTCCCTCGCAGCCTCGAGCGGAAGTGGTCCAAGGCGCCCTCAGGCGCTCCGTGAAGTGCTATGACTACTGGCCACCACCCTTAAGGTGGCAGTTCTTGCGCTTCCAGATCCTGGGGAATACGACGTTCAGAAGCTACTGGCTGTATTGGCTCCTGCACCAGTTGGCCGCGCACAGACTGGAGGATCGGGCGTCAGGCGTTATGGTATTCGCCAAAGCCGGGCCACTTCAAAGATTGGCCTGCAAAGCGCCGGAAATACCGCGTTGCGAAGGAGGGTCATCCGTGAAGCTGTATCTCGCTTTGGATGAAGTGCAGGAATTCGTGAGGGCCGCTGAGGCCTGCAACAACGACCACTGGGAGATCTTCTCCCAGCACCTGTACAAGCCCTTCAGGTGGCTCTGGGACCCGTGGTTCGCCACGTTTGGGTGGTGTGAGCCGGGCAGCGAGCAGGCCCGTGAGATGGTGAACTCGCTGGAATTGCGTCAGTGCACAAGGCAGCTGCAGCGGTTTCGTGAGGAGGGAGCGGCCGACATCATCAAGACCACCCTGCGGGAAGCGGAGTCGTTCTGCCCGCCTCGGGCCAATGCCGGTGCCTTTGTTCTTCTCGGGCTGGGGCGCACCGACGGGTGTGTCGTACCCACAGACAAGGGGCCCGCGTTGTTTCTAGGCATCGATACCTACCCGGGGAGGGATCGCCTGTCTGATCTGGTGGCCCATGAGTACAACCATGTCGTGCGCCTTGGCTGCCCTGAGCTTGTGCCGGAGCGGTTCGGAGAAGGCGCCGGCTTGTTCGGAGGGCTGACAGTGGGGGACCTGACGGTGAGTGAGGGCTTGGCGGTAGCCTTCCCGCTGTGCTTGCGCGGGGAGAAGCTCACACCTTACGCAGTACACGATTCTGGCCTCATGGGCAGGGATGTAGCCGAAGCGTGCCTGGAGCAGGAGGAACGGATACAGCGCGAAATCTACGCTGTCTGGAACGAGCCGCTCTCCAAAGAACTCATGGTGAGGTTCTTCGTCGACGGACCACTGCGGAACGGGGAAGCTGGCGGCCTACCGCCTAAAGCTGGATATTATCTGGGTGCGCGATTGGTCCAACGGCTGCTGGAGCAGGGTTGGACGATCAGGGAGCTGACCACTGCCCCGACCGACCGTTTTCGCGAACAGGACGGCTGAGGCTTCGACCGCTTCCCGGATCTGGACCTCAGTGGGCAGGCTGTCGAAGAAGAGGAGATCTCCAGGGCGTACGGCTTCCTTGGGTATTCGGTATGCGTCCCCCCTGTACTGACCGTCTGCTCCTTCGTAGTAGACTCTCCTGCCAGCATAGGCCCCCTGCGACAACGGCCGCGAGCCAAACTCGTCACGGTTGAAGGCCCAGAACACAAGCCCCGAGCAGTCGAGGCCAAGGCTGTGAGTGTGCGCTTCCTGATTGGGGCAAAGTGCTTCGCCATTCCTATCACTTCCTACACCACCACCCGCGTTCCAGGGCCATGTAGATCACTCGGGTCCCTAGAAGACCAGGCGCCCCTGCGGCGGACTGTACCGCTCTTGACCCCAGACAGCTGCCACTGTATATTTCCCGGCAAATGAAAAATGAGTATCAATTTTCTTTTGGAGCGGCGCCGCGTGGTCTCGCCAGTCCTAAGTCGATGACGGGGGACGGCGGACACGAGGTACCTGCGTTGATCCAGGGGCAGCAGGTGCGGTTCCGGTACAACCAGCGGTGGGTGCTCGACGGCGTGGATCTCGAGGCTTGCTCAGGCGAAGTCGTCGCCCTCTTCGGCCCCAACGGCTCGGGCAAGTCCACCCTGCTTCGCTTGCTGGCAGGGCTCCTCCAGCCCCAGGGGGGCGCCGTCAGCCTCTCGGGGGCTCCCTTAGCCTCCTACTCCCGGCGACGTCTGGCGCAGCGGGTTGCGTTCCTTCCTCAGATGCACCCCCCGCTCCATCACATCACGGTGGGGGAACTTGTCGCCCGCGGGCGCAGCCCCCACCGGCGTTTCGGCTGGGCACTCAGCCGACACGATCTGGACAGGGTCCGCTGGGCCCTGGCCTACCTCCGCCTCGAGCGGCTGGAGCACAGGGACGTGGGTTCCCTGTCCGGTGGGGAGCAGCAGCGCGTGTGGATCGCAATGGTGCTCGCCCAGGACGCCGAGGCCGTCCTGCTGGACGAACCGGTGACCTTTCTCGATCTCAAGCATCAGTGGGATCTCCTCTGCATGTTTCGCGATCTGGTCGCCGAATATGGAAAGACTGTGCTCGCCGTCTTCCATGACGTCAACCACGGCATGGCCGTTTCCGACAGAACGTATCTCTTGCGTGACGGCCGCGGTCCTGCTGGTCCTCGTGGGGATCGCACCGGCATCGGCCTCGGAGTCGCGTACGGTCGAGGACCATCTGGGACGAGAGGTAGCGATCCCCATGTCTCCGGAACGTGTTCTGGCCTTACACCGGACGTTCATCGAGGACCTTCTCGAACTCGGCGTCATGCCCGTAGGCCGCGTCCATGAGTACCGCCACAGGGAGGAGGCTGCAGCCCTGCCGAGCATTGGCCGCGAGGGCTCTCCCGATCTGGAGGCAATCTACGAGTTGACGCCGGACCTAATCCTCGCCAACGCACGCCGGCACGGCGACCTGCTCGATGCGCTCGAACTGAGTGGGGCAGCCGTGTTTTATGTGGACCCAGGCGTGCTCGACGAGGATCCGATGCTCGATAGGATCGAGCTCTTCGGTCAGCTGCTGGGGCTAGAGGATGTCGCAGAGGCCTACGCCGCCAGGCTCAACGCCCTCAGCGCAGAACTCAGGGAGCAAGTGGCCAGGTGTGGGCACCGAACCGCCATCATCGTGCAGGGAGGATCGGAGTCAGTGTTGGCTGCTCAGCAAACCGGCATGTATCACGCGCTTCTGACCCGACTGGGACTGGAGAACATCGTTCCACGGGATCTCCCCGGCGCGGGCCGCTCCACCTGGGTGAGTTTCGACATCGAAGCCATCATGCGGGCCGACCCCGACGTCTTCCTCGTGCGCGCTGCGCGAAGCGGCGAGACAGAGCAGGCGCTGGTGGAACACTATCGCACAGCCCCGGAGTGGCAAGGGCTCACCGCGATCCGTGAGGGGAAGGTGTTCGTGCTACCGGCACAAGTCAACCCTGGGTCCATCTCCAACGAGGACGCACTGCGTATCGCAGCGGATCTCCTCTGCCCCTTGGGCGCCGACTAGCGCCCGAGATCCGTGGGAGACTTACCGGGAGTGCAGGCCCATCGCCGGCGACTCCGGCTGCCGATCCTCGTCGGCGCCGGGGTCGCCCTAGCGTTGGCTGTCCTGTCCGCCGTCGCCCTCGGCTCCAGCCGGTTTCCTCTTCACGAGGTCCTGCCCGCCCTTTGGCGCGGAAGCGGTAATCCTGCCGCTGATCAGGTAGTCCATAACCTGCGGCTCCCGAGGATACTCATCACTGTGCTGGTAGGGATGAACATGGGCGTCGCCGGGGGAATCTTGCAGGGGGTGCTTCGCAATCCCCTCGCGTCCCCACGGATCATCGGTGTCAACGCCGGCGCCGGGCTGTTCGCCGTGGCGCTGATGGTGCTGGCACCCGGCAGGATCGGCCTCATCCCACCGGCGGCCTTCGTCGGCGCCTTGATGGCCGCACTGCTCGTGTATGGGCTGGGCGCAGGCCTGGGCGCCACCGGATCCTCGACTGTGCAGATCGTCCTGGCCGGGGGGGCCGTGTCCGCCTTCTTGGGGGCCGGTACCTCAGCCTTGATGATTGTCTTCAGCGACGAACTCGCCATCACTTACTCCTGGATCATCGGAGGCCTCTCCGGGCGCGGATGGAGGCACTTCCAACTCCTGTGGCCCTACAGCGTGCCCGGGCTGACGCTAGCCCTAATGCTGGCTCCGGCGCTCAACCTGTTCGCGCTCGGCGATGAGGTGGGGCGCAGACTGGGCCTGTCGGTCAGGACCTACAGGGCCGTCTCCATCTTCGTTCCAGCCTGGCTCGCCGGCAGCGCCGTGAGCGTGGCCGGTACTGTGGGTTTCGTAGGTCTGATTGCGCCCCATGCGGCGCGGCTCTTGGTGGGTGAGGAGTACAGATTTCTGCTCCCCCTATCTGCGCTCCTGGGAGGGCTTCTGCTTCTCCTGGCCGATACGGCCGCCCGCACGGCGTTCATGCCCGTGGAGCTGCCTGTTGGGGTCCTCACTGCGGCGCTGGGCGCACCGTTCTTCCTGGTGCTTCTGCGACGCAGCCGTAGGGCAACTTGATCGCCAAAGGTGCTTCCCAAATGCCATCATGTCCCCAATTGAAGACTTATGGTCTGCGTTATCGAGGGGAAACGTGGTGGACGCGTGTTTTTCAGTGTATCCACACCTGCAACACCAACGGCAAGCCCGGGTGTCCCGCAGATCCTCATGGCCTCTGGCCACCACCACCCGTGCGGTCACGCCTACCGAGAATCCCTCGTCAAGACATCCTTTGCTGCGCGGCCCGCAATCCCTTTCACTGGGTACTTTCTTGGGCACGCATTGGTCCGCCATATGGAGGAGGCACACTCACTTCAGGAGATCGCTCGGATGCCCCTGGACGAGCTCAAGCCATACCTCCTCGAGCTTCTCCGTCCACTCGCCACAGGGGACGGCCCATGAACGACCGGAGCCGGCCAGCGAGGGCGCACATGCTGTACGCGATCGCCCGAACTGCTTGCGTCGTGGAAAAGGCCCTACAGCTGCCACAACAAGGGCCTGTCGATAGAGGTTCGTGAGAGAAGGTGAAGCGCGATGTAGGCGGATGCATGGGGGCCACCGCCGGAAGGACCACACCGCGTGGCGTACGCTGCCGCGCCCCGGAGTGCAGAAGGGAAAGCCTAAGCTGTCATCAACCGGAGCCCGTAAGTCGGGACCCAAGCGCTGTTCTCTGGTGCTAAGAGCTACGAGTTCAGATTCTCCTGGATATCATGTCGAACGCATTGCACACCATGGCGGGACTGTTGTGAACGGTCCAACAATGCCCTATACTGGTCGGAGACTGGTCGAAAGGAGGGCCGATGTCCGAGGTGGGAGCGTACGAGGCTAAGACGCATCTGTCGCAGCTTCTGGAGCGGGTGGCGCGGGGGGACCGGGTGGTAATCACCAAGCACGGCGTGCCGGTCGCGGTCCTGGCTCCAGTAGGTCGGCAGACCGATCCCGAACGCGTGGCTACCGCGCTCCGCCGCTTCCGCAAGGGAAACACGCTGAAGCCGAACAGCGTGCGCGAGCTAATCGAGGAAGGCCGGAATGGAAGCTGAGCCTGCGTTGGTGCTTGATGCGTCGGTAGCAGTGGCCTGGGCGTTCGAGGACGAGACGAGCCGGTATACCGAGACGGTGCTAGACACCGTGACCCAGGGCCGGGCCGCAGTGCCGCCGGTATGGCCACTTGAAGTGGGGAACGCGGTGGTGGTGGCTGAGCGTCGCGGCCGGCTGAGGGAGGCGGACGGGGTGCACTTCCTCTCGCTTCTCTCTCAGCTGCCGATCGCGGTGGAGGAAGTGCCGGCGGAGCGCGTGCTCAGCGACGTTGTGAGCTTAGCACGGGCACACAAGCTGTCGGCCTACGATGCGTCGTATCTTGACCTGGCGATGCGGCTGGGAGTACCGCTGGCCACGTGCGATGCCGATCTGCGCCAGGTGGCGTCCCGCTGCGGCGTGAAGGTTTTCCAGAGAGCGAAGCAATGAACATCTGGGGTTCAGGTTTTCACCCCCAGCCTGCTGACCGGTACCGACTCGCGGGCTTTCTCGCTCCGCAGGCTTGGCTGCCGTTGATCGCCCTTTCGAGCAGCTGCTGGTCCCGGGGATCGGGTGCGAGTTGAGTTGCGTCTCGCCGATCCATGCCTTCGGCAGCGTCCTCCTCACCCTGACCGTGCCCGTGTGGTGCGGTTTGCGAAACGCGTACGCAAAGGGATAAGAAGGGAAGATTGGAGGGACCATGCACGAACGCCTGATAGAGATCCTCGTGTGCCCCGG
>PXEP01000131.1 GCA_003566155.1 Candidatus Acetothermia bacterium
CTTTCGTCCGGATTCAGATGGCGAAGCCGTTGCCCCTCCAATGTGATCACGAACTGATCCCGGATCACAAGATGCAACCGGGCATCCTTGCGGATGCCGTGTGAGAGAAGGAACGCTTCCACTGCGCAACGACAAAGGATATCCAAGCGCCCTGCCCCTCCGGGCAGATCGTTCAACGAGAACTCCCCGTCAAGCGGGACCGTATGACTCACTACCACGAATGTTCGCACGTTGGTTATGGTACTGAGCACCTGGTCGGGGGACCAAGGGGCCTCCATGCACGGACAAGCGGGACCTGACACCCATAGCTCTTCCGCTACGCTGACCCCGCGATGCTCCGAATGTTTGTTGCCGCGGTGTTGGTGCTGACCTTAGCCCCAGCCGCACAGGCCGATCCCGGCCTAAGGCTGTGTATCGGAAGCGACTGGTACATGCCGGTTGACGGGCCCACTACCTGGGAGGCAACAGGAGGCGTGCACCTGCCCCCTCTGGCCACCGAGGTGACGGTAACCGGCGATTGGGATCTGCCGCGCTGGGGTGCTTTGTCCGCGCGAGCGAGCGCCTACGGGTTCTCGGCCGGCTGGACGCTTGTGTGGGACGTCACCGATCTGACACTTGACGCGCTCCGTTATGCCCAGGCAGAGACGGAGTTGATCGCCGGTAGCATCTCAGGCCGTTGGGTATGGGCATGGGCCGATCCCGAAGGTACCGGCCAACTCGACTTCGGTGCCTGGGGCCGTGTGGGTTGGAAAGCTGATCAGCCAGCCGGCTGGGCCATTGCTGCGGATTTCGGTTCCACTCCGGACGAGCTGGAACTTCTTGGTCCCGGAAGATCCTACACCGGCCCATTCACCCCCATAGGGCAACAGTGGTTACTCCTTCACGGGGTAACCCTATCGCTTTGGCAACCAAGCTGGAAGGCCGAGGCGTTGTTCTCAATACCCACCGGACTCGAGGAAATCCGACTGACCAACGAGGTCGCGCTCGGGATATTCCGGCTGAACACCGAGCACCTGTATACCCCGCAGGGAAGCAGCCTGACCATCGACCCCGGCTTGTGGCTGGGGGCTGGAAGCTTGACGCTGCACTCTTCGCTCGCCTGGGACCCTCCGCTGCTGATCACCGGGTTCCGCCTCCTGGGCCTAACGCTGCGATGTCGTCTGGGAGATGCATGGGCAGAGGTCATAGTGGATCTGGGGGACCACAAGCTGGTGCCGGAGCCGCATAACGTCAGGTCCAGTCTCTCGGTGCCGGTCGCCCAAGGCACAGAATTCTCCCTCACAACATGGTTCGGCGGTCCCGATACGCTCTGGGGTTGGGCGCGCGCAGACATCTCCCTGCGGGCTTACGTCAACGGCTTCCTTTCGCTGAGGACGGGCGTCGAAATAGACACCGAAGGCCTGCTGGCCTGGGAGGCCGGCTTCGAGCTGTGCTTGGGCTCTGGACAATAGGCAGCGTTTGCCAGCGCGGCGCTTTCGCTTAAGCTGTTCCCCGATCGGCGATGCCCATGGAAGAGAAAGGCCACGAACTCTCCCTCTACCGCCGCTGGCGGCCCCTGCGGTTTGCCGATGTGGTGGGACAGGACCTTGCGGTCCGCACCCTTCGACGAGCTGTGGCCCAACAGCGGTTGGCCCATGCCCTTTTGTTCAGCGGGCAGCGAGGAGTGGGAAAAACATCGGTTGCCCGTATCCTGGCCCGTGCCGTCAACTGCACTGCCCCCCAGGAGGGGGAACCATGCAACGCCTGCGACAGCTGTAACCGGATCCTCGGCGGAGCCTCCCTTGACGTAGTGGAGATCGACGGCGCATCCAACCGAGGCATCGATCAGATGCGGCAATTGCGGGAACAAGTGGGGTACGTCCCTGCAGGGGCACAGCGCAAGGTGTACATCATCGACGAGGTACACATGCTCACCGGGGAGGCGTTCAACGCCCTGCTCAAGACCCTGGAGGAGCCCCCACCGCGGGTCCTGTTCATCCTTGCCACTACCGAGCCGCACAAAGTGCCGCTCACAGTACTGTCACGCTGCCAGGCCTACGAGTTCGCACCGTTGGGAATCGAGCAAATGGAGGAGAAACTCCTTGCTATTGCCCGCGACGAGGGGCTGGAGCTGGAACCGGCCGCGGCAAAACTGATCGCCCGCCGCAGTGGCGGAGCGCTCCGCGACGCCGAGGTATTGCTCGAACAACTGGCCCACAGCCCCCCGGTCACCCAACAGACGGTGCAGGAAGTGCTTGGCCTCCCCACGGACGAGGTGGTAGACAGCTTCGTCAGCGCACTCGCCCACGGCGACGCCGGCCAGCCTCTGTCGACCGTCGAGGAGCTAGCCTCACGTGGACGCGATCTTGGGATGTTCCTGGAGGAAGCCGCGACCCGGGCCCGTGATCGGATCATCGCCGGAGAAAGCGAGCTCATCTCCGTAGCCCGAGCGTTGGTCCGCTGGCGGGCGGAGCTTCCCCGTGCCGTATCCCGCCGACTCCACGTGGAACTTGGCATCCTGGAGCTGTGTGGCCGTCCCACCGAAAATCGACGGCAGGACCCACGCCCGGAGGACAGCCCGAAAACACGAACCACAAAGGACAGCGACCGCGATGCTCCTGATCAGCCCCAGTGCAAAGCCGAGCCGTCCGCCCCAACTTGTGCCGCCAAGGCCCCCAGCCGGCCGAACGAGGTCGATCCTGAGTGGCAGGAGTTCGTCAGAAAATGCTACCCACAGAGCAAATCCCTTGCCGTGTTCCTGCTGCCGGCCAACCACCAACTGACCGACGGTGTACTGCGCATCATCCTGCCCGCCGAATACCGGTTTAACTACGATGTTCTCCAGGAGCCCGAGGTGCGCCGCGCACTGGAAGAAGCTGCTCAGGAACACTTCGGTGCACTGCTGGCCGTGCATGTAGAATGGGAGGGTGTAGACAACACGGGGCCGTCACTGGAGGATAAAGCGAACATCGCGGCCGAGATTTTGGAAGGTGAAATCGTGAAGGAGCAATCATCATGAAGGGTTTTGGAGACATGAGGCAGCTGATGCAACAGGCCCAGCGCCTCCAACAGGAAATGGCCGACCGTCAGCGCCAGTTGCAGGAGGCTCGTGTTGAGGCCACTGCGGGCGGGGGCATGGTGCGCGCGGTCGTCTCAGGGCAGGGACGCTTGCTGGAGCTCACCGTGTCGCCCGAGGTGATCGATCCCTCCGATGTGGACATGCTGCAGGACCTCACCGTGGCTGCTGTTCAGGAGGCACAGGACAAGGCCCAGCAGATGGCCAAGGAGATGATGTCCGATCTGGGCGGAGGACTCCCCCCAGGGATGATGCCGTGATTCCCCCGTTGGAAGAGCTCTTGTCAGCTCTGAGCAAGCTCCCGGGGATCGGTCGTCGCTCGGCGGAGCGTATTGCGTTCTACCTCCTGGCCAAGCCCGAGGAAGCGCGCCGACTGGGGGAAGCAGCCGTATCGCTGCACGATAGGGTGAAGGCGTGCACCCAGTGCGGGAACTTCGCCACTTCTGAGCTATGCCCCATCTGCTTGGACAAAAAGCGCGAGCGAACGACGGTATGTGTGGTGGCCCGCCCGTGGGAGATCCAATCCATCGAGAGGACAAGCGCGTACCACGGCCTGTATCACGTACTGGGCGGCTTGATCAGCCCCTCGGCGGGGGTGAGTGCCGACGATCTATCGGTAAGCAAGCTCCTGGAGCGAGTTGAGAAGGAGGGCATCGAGGAGGTCGTGTTGGCCCTCGAGCCAAATATGGAGGGCGATCTGACCGGGATGCACATCGCCCGCGCGCTGAAACCCGCCGGAGTGCGGGTATCACGCATCGCTCAAGGGATCCCTGTGGGCCGTGATCTGGAATCCGCCGATGAGGTCACCCTAGGCCGAGCGCTGCAGGGCCGGATTCAGATGTAGGGGCATCCATTGTCCGCTCACTCACAGACCGGCGATCACCCTCCGGCAGCCAGAATCAGGCTTCTGGGTACTGCAGGGGCGCGATTCGTCGTCGCCCGCCAGCTTCGGTATTCGGCCGGCACATGGCTGGAGCTGGGGGATACCCAAATTTTGCTGGACCCCGGACCGGGAACGTTGACCCGGGCACGGCGTGCCCGCCCGCCTCTGGCCCCGGAGAAGCTGACCGGCATTCTTCTCTCTCACAAACACCTTGACCACTCCACCGATGTGAACATCATGCTGGAGGCAATGGCCGAAGGTGGTCGGCGGCCCCGGGGCACTCTGGTCGCTCCCTCGGATGCTTTGGAAGGCGAAGATCCGGTGATCCTCCGCTATGTGCGTTCGTTCCCCCACCGGATCGAGGTATGGCAAGAAGGTATGCCGGTGGAGTTCGACGGGTTCACGGCAACCCCGGTCCGCCATCGGCACGGGGTGGAGACATACGGCCTTGTGCTCGCCTCCACCGTTGGCCGGCTGGGGTTCGTGGTCGATGGCCGGATGGACCAAGAACTCCCCGAGAAGTACGCCGGTTGCCAGCTCCTGGTTCTAAACACGGTCCGCCGAGAGTGGACGCCCGATGTGGACCACCTGTCCCTTCCCGAGGCTCTAGAACTGATCCAACAGGTGAACCCACGCCTGGCAGTCCTCACCCACTTTGGCATGACGATGCTCCGCGCCGGCCCGCGGAGGCTGGCCGACCAGGCAAGCGAGAAACTCGGGATACCCGTGCTCGCCGCCACCGATGGGATGACCTTGGAATCGTCGAGATGGACACAGGATTGCTAGCGCCCCTTGCTTCTCTTGAACCCGTACAGGACTTGGTCCGCCCGGTGGAGAATCGACTCGGGCGTCGCCTCCTGTTCGCAGCGTGGGTCCCAGATCGCCGAACCCATGGTCAGTCCAAACCCCACATCGCCTAGATCAGCCGACTCCGCCCAGCTTGCGATATCGCGGTCCAGCCGCTCGATCACCTCTCCCGCTCGGTCGGCCGTCTCCGGCATCAGGATCACGAATTCCTCCCCCCCGTAGCGGAACACATAGTCGCTTTCGCGGACCCCCTCTTGGAGGATTCTGGCCACCTCGCGTAGCACCTCATCGCCCTTCAGATGGCCGACTTGATCGTTGATTTCCTTGAATTCGTCGATATCAGCCATGATCACTGATATAGGGTGTCCGTAACGCTTGGCGCGGGCGACTTCTCTTTCTAGCACCTCGCTCATGAACCGTCGGTTGTGCAGACCGGTGAGCGCGTCCCGCGTAGCCTGCTCACGCAGTTCCTCCTCCAGCCGCACACGTCTGAGCTCTTCCCTAAGATGGCCGGCCAGGATCTCCGCCAAGGCGACATCGTCCGCGGTAAACGCATCCTCCCGTCCGGCAACGGCTTGAAACACCCCCTCCTCGCCTACAGGAACCGATATGACCGCCTTCAATTCAGGAACCGTCGGCGCGGCGAACGGGAGGTTCGACGTCGGTCCCCACAACGTCCGCCCGGTCTCCCATGTCGTTCCCGCAACCCCCTCCCCCCGCCGTCGGGGGTAGCCCAGCTGCGCTCGACCGGCTGAATTGGCCACCGGCACAAGGAACTCCCCCCGCACCAGTCCCACATTACACTCGGACATCCCCAAGACTTCGTGTGCCGTACGTACCACAATCTGGCACAGCTGTTCCTCGGTCGAGCAGCGCTGCAGCTCATCGACCACCTGATGCAGGCGCTCCAGCTTGGCCGACAGGTCCCGCACAGCTTCCAGCCGCTGCAGCCCGGACAGGGAGAGTGCCATATGAGAAACAAGCAGTTCCAGCAGATTGCGGTCCTCTCGCGGAATCCCCTGCTTGTCCGGACTCTCTACATTCACCACACCCACCAGTCGCTCTGCCGCCCAGAAGGGGATCGCAAGCTCCGACTTCGTATCGCTGTTTCCTTCGAGATAACGATCATCGGCCGATACGTCGGGCACGTACACCGCCTGCCCCGCCCGCCACGCCGCCGCCATGATCCCCGGCCCGTCCACTGGCAGACGATCTCCAAGTGGTGGACCGGCTTCCCTGCGTACAGTGACCCAGAGCGCATCCTCCACGGCCTCAGCGACCGCACACGCCGTGTAGCCAAGGATGTCGCGGGTAGCGTCCAGAAGTTGCGAGTACAGAGCCTCCTTGCTATCGGCCAGCTTCATCTCCCGTGCCGCCCGCTCCACGGCAAGGAGCTTCTTCTGCAAACCGGCCAGCCCGGTATGGAGCTCCGCGTTGCTGATGGCGGCCGCCGCCAGCCCGGCAAATGCTGTCAGAAGTCGGCGGTGGTCCTCGGAGAACGCGTGGGGAGCAAAGCTCTGTGCGGACATGACCCCGATCGGCTTCCCCTTCTCCACCAGGGGAACCCCCAGCCACGAGCGAGTGGGCTCGCCGACCTCGTGATACCCCGTCGGTAGGGGCCCGGTTTCCATGTCATCAACAAGGAGTGGTTCCCCAGTATGGGCAACCCAGGCGGTGAGGCTCCCCTCCGGGTCGGCATCCACCGTGTATTTGCCCAGCGACACGCCCTGTTCCACCATCAACTCCAGCCTCAGCCTGTTCCGTCGCTTGTCCAGCAAAGCAACGAAGAAGCTATCGCAGCTTATAAGAGTTGTGGCCTGCGCTTGGATGCGCTTCAGCAGTTCATCCAGTTGCAACGTGCTCGTTAGCGCTCGCGATGCCTCGAGCAACCCCTCCAGCTCA
>PXEP01000195.1 GCA_003566155.1 Candidatus Acetothermia bacterium
AGGAACGGCCGGTGTTCGGAACCGTACGCTATATGAACGCCAGCGGCCTCGAGCGTAAGTTTGACATGGACGCCTACCTGGCGCGGGTTCACGGGCCCGGCGCGGACACCTAAGACGTAAACGACAACCTTGAACTGCATAGGAGCACAACGTGCTAGGAACTACTGCCACGAGTTTGACCGCCTAACCAGCGCTCAAACTGCCTAGCGAATCGGCTGAGGAATCACTCTCGGCTCCTCCCGGCGACCGCACCTCTCGGAGCGGAACGCACGTCCGAACCTAAACTGAAGACATAGGAATCAGCTGCTCGGCCAGCAGATGCTCGCTTTCTGCCCTCACTCGCGCTCGTACAGGAACACAGCGGACAAAGGGATGTCCAGTGCACGTAGTTCGCGTGCCAGCAGCAGGATGGACCCCGAAGAGGTCAGCTCGATGCGAAAGGGCACCACCAGATCGTGCCAGATATACGCCACGGAGCCCACGCCCGGAAGGTCGTGTACGCGTGCCGCCCGTATCCTCTGGTGCCAGGACTCGACCAGTTCATCGAGAAGCTCCTCTTCCGAAACCGGCTCCCGCGCAACCGTTCGTGCATGTACCTCCACAGCGACCGCTTCATCCGGGATGCCCTGTGCCCTGAGGTGGAGGGGGATCAGCTCCGCCGTCTCATGATTCGACACCAGTACGCGTAGCAGATTCTGCGACTCGTCCAGGTCGATATACAAAACCCCCGGGCTATCAATTAGGTGCACGATCGTGTCCTTCATGTCCAGCAAGCCACCAACTGTGTAGCTGCCTTGATGCAAGCTTATCATCCCGGTGGTTCCCGTGAATACCTCCTCCCCGAACACAGCTATCAAGGCCTGCGCAACCGTGGTCCTGCGAGCCGGATCGGGGTCCAAGAGGTAGACATGGATATGGCCATCGTCTCCTAGGTAGACGCCCCCACAATCAGCAACCCTGTCGGCAACCCGACCCCAATAATCGAAAAACGACCATGGCAGGGTATAGGTCCCTCCGGTGAGACCGAGCACCGCTTGACCTCCGAGGGTCAGACCTGCTACCAGCACAAACGCGCCCAGCACGCACTTACGCATGTATCCCTCCTCAAGCACTTGGGGTAGCACTGGCTGCGTGTGCAAACACCAATGCACCTACACAAGCCGGTCCAGTCTCCCGGGCTAGCGCAACGAACGTCACTCAACGCCGAACACCCCCCAAGTAGCCAGCATTGCCCCAGCGACGGGGAGGTGCGTGTTGAAGAGCTCTGCTGGGGCTATGTAAGCCCAGGAATGGAGTTCTTCCCCATGGGCGATAGCCACACGCCACTGCCGGTACGTTCCACCAGAAAGCACATATTCCGCGACAAAGCCGTCTCCGTTGGGGAACCCGCGGCTGTCGATCCAGACGTATGGGCTGACCTCCACCAGCCCATACTTGTACCGGTCGATGAGCCTTCGCGTGCTATCCTCCCCTCCCAAGGCTGCGAGCGGAAACCTCTGGGTCCACACCACCGCTGCGGATGCTTCCGTCTGCTCTGCTCCTGAGAACACCACACTCCCGTCTCCGTGCACGGTGAATGCCCAGTCAACTGGATACCCCATACAGTAGCCGATCTCCTGGTCGCAGAACCGCAGCACAAAGTGCTGTGCTCTGGCCACAGCCTGCTCGACGGCCTCCTCAATCCCCTGCACCCAGGCCGGGCCGAGGAGTGTCAGAGGATTCTCCTCCAAGCCATAGAGTGTCCGGCCGACCACAGCGACGTCCCCCACAAACATGGTCGGTGCGGGAATGGAAATCCCTTCGAGCTCATACACCTCCCTAAGGGTGTTCACAAGCTCCCGTCCTGCCGCCGAGGTCAAATTGTACTTGTGCACCTGTAGTTGAGGATATTCCTCTGCGAGTTCCTGGAGGAGCTCTTCAGCGTGGAGACATGCCGGACAGCCAACCAGGTAGAAATAGATGAGCTCGACCAAGCCACCCTCTCGCACGACAAGGGCTTCAGTGTCTGGCACCCTCGCGCAGGTCGCGCCGGACACCAATACCAGAACCAGCACCGTCAGGAAGACGCCCCCCGCCCATTGCCGCCGAGAAGCCGGGCCGGTTACACGCGCCCCTAGCACACCGCGGCCGCGCCAGCTGACGCTGCCCACACGCCCTTGCACGCTGGAGTCCTCCTCTGCATGAGATGTTTCACCAAGCCTCACTGGCCTGCCAGCTCCCTCACATCCCACAGCCTGACTGTCATGTCCCATGCCCCCGATGCCAAGCGCGTGCCATCCGGGCAGAAGATCACCTGCCGGACCGAGGCTGTGTGCCCGGCCAAGGCGCGGGGCAGCGCCCGCGTGGCGATATCCCACAGGATGATCGTCCTGTCATCGGACGCTGTGGCCAGAACGCTGCCATCAGGGGAGAACGCTACAGACAGTACACCAGCTCGGTGCGCTTCAAGCGCGTCGATGATAGTTCCTTGAGCCGCATCCCACAGGCGTGCTGTCCTGTCCCACGAGCCGGAAGCCAGGAGCGTTCCATCGGGGGAGAAGGCCACCGACGCTACCCAATCCTCATGTCCATCGAGCGTGCGCAGCGCATCTCCGGTGGCGATGCTCCACAATCTCACGGTTTGGTCCCGCGATGCAGAGGCGAGAGACCGCCCGCACGGAGAGAAGGCCACCGACCAGACCCAGTGGGTATGCCCTTCGAAGATGCCTAGTGTAGCTCCGGTGGCAATGTCCCACAGGCGGATCGTGTTATCCCAAGCTCCCGAGGCGAGCGTGGTGCCGCAGGGGGAATAGACCACCGTGCTTACGGTGGCGGCGTGCCCGGTGAGTGCACGACGTTCTTCCCCAGCGGCAGTATCCCACAGGCGGATTGTCCTGTCGGCGGATGCGGAGGCGAGCGTGGTGCCGCAGGGCGAGTAGGCGACCGAAAGAATGGGGGCCGTGTGTCCCTCAAGGGAGCGGTGCTCGGCGCCACTGGCTACATCCCACAGCTTCACCGTGTGGTCCCAGGATGCGGAGGCCAGGGTGGTCCCACACGGGGAGAAGGCGACCGCGCTGATCTCTCTTGTGTGTCCCTGAGCCCACAGTCTCACCGTCCCATCGGCCGACCCGGAGGCCACCGTGTGGCCGTCGGGAGCGAAGGCGACCGACCACACCGAGTCAGTGTGGCCCTGCAGCGTACGCAGTGCCCGGCCGGAGGGAAGCTGCCACAGCCTGACGGTTCGGTCGCGCGATGCGGAGGCCAGGGTAGCCCCGTCCGGCGCGAAGCTCACCGCGTAGACCGCCCCCCGATGGCCTTCGAGCGTCTCTGTGAGCGTCCCCGCAGCCACGTCCCAAAGCCGCACGCGCATGTCCGCCGACGCCGTGGCGACAAGCGCTCCGTCCGGGGAGAACGCGACGGCGTGGATCCTCGTACTTTCGGCCTCGAGAGGCTCAAGCCTAGTGGCACTGGCCACATCCCAGATGATCAGCGTTCCGTCCCCGGAACCCGAGGCGATGACACGCCCGTCGGGAGAGAAGGCAACCGCGTGTACCCAGTCGGTGTGTCCCTCAAGAACGTGTACGATGCGTCCATCGGTGACATTCCATAGGCGCACGGTCATGTCGTAGGATGCTGAGGCAAGGAGATCCCCGTCCGGGGAGAACGACACTGCGGTGACCCAGTTGGTGTGCCCTGCGAGGGTATGAAGGGTCTCTCCGGTGAGGCGATCCCATATCCAAGCCTTCCCAAAGGAGCCCCCGGCCACGAGCGTCCCGTCCGGGGACACGGATACGGTGAACACCGCCTCGGCACGGTCTTCGAGCATGTGCACCAGGCTGCCGTCGCGCTCCTCGAGAAGCTGCACGCTGCCGCGTCGTTCGGTGGCCAGAGCCAACTGAGCGCCGTCGGGGGTGAACGTCACGCTCCTCACTGAACCGAATCCAGGTGCCATTTCTACCGTTCGCACGGGAGGGAGTGTCCGATCGGCGTAGCCCGCTGTTACGGCCATCCCCAGAACCGCCACGATCGCCGTCAGGTGCTTAGCCCAGGACACGATCACGCGCACCGCCCGTTCGGTGTTCGGCATGCTGCCCGAGCTTCTGCCGTTGAGGAGCCTCTCTCTCTTGCAGAGAGACATGCATATCTCCAAGAAACTGCGGGAGCCCGGCACGGGTTCAGGGCCCACGCTGTGCGCATGCATCGCCCGACTACTCCGTTGCCTCGACCTGGTTGACGACGAGGTCGCAGCCGTAGTCGTAGATCACGAGCGTGATCCACCTGTACATGACCAGTCGCTGATCGGCAAATGTGTAGGAGATCACGTAGCGGCAGTCGCTCGTCTCACCGTCGTCGCTGAAGTCCCCAACCTGGACGTCACGCGGGTACAGGATCTCCACACGGGCATCCACCATCCCGTTGGCCCCGATGTCGATGAACACCGCGTTGGCTCTGCCATCGCCGACAGCATCCACAAGCCACAGGCGGTCGTTCTCCTGGCTGTCCAGATCTAGATCTCCGTAGTACGCAGCTGGGTAGGACTCGGGGTCGAAAGGATCGGTCCCGGATGCGATCTCGTCTTCGTCGGAGAACCCGTCCCCGTCGGTGTCCACCGGTAGTGCGGTGATCGGGCGGATGATAGGAATCGGCTCGGAGTTGCAGGGATCACGCGTCAGGCCGTCGAGCCATCCATCGCCGACCGAATCGCGATTGGTCGGATCGAGGAACGGCACGTACCGTACGACATACTCGATGTCGTCCCGCGTGATCACCTGTTCGATCACCCCGGCATCCGGGAGTCTGTGCGCGTCGGGGTCAGGAAGGACCACGTAGATCGGCTCGCAAATCCAGTCAACTTCCTCTCCGTCGAGCAGCCAGTCGTTGTCCGTGTCGTGGTCGAGCGGGTTCGTCGGCGGGAACACACGGCCGGTCGACTTGCGGATTCCGTAGCGCTCTTCGTAGTCGTCGAGCCCATCTCCGTCTGTGTCAGGATCGCACGGGTTGGTCTCTATGAGTCGGGTGAACGCCCCGCCGGGGTAGTTGATGATGTCGAAATCCCCCGGGTGGAAGTCGAAGTGGCCATCATGGTTCAGATCCTCCTCCCCATCGAGGAGCCCGTCCCCATCCGTGTCGGGGTTCAACGGGTCCATGCAGCCGAGCGATGGATACGTGACGAGAATAGGCCGCCCAAACGAGTCATGCGTGGGGATCAGATGCTGGCGGTTGACGGAGAAGCCCAGGACCTCGATGCCGTCACCCACTCCATCGCCGTCGGTGTCGGGGTTATTGGGGTCGGTTTCGTCGGGATGTCGGGTGCCATCTCCCCGCTCGTTCTCCCCGATCCCCAGCGGATTCGGGTGCCCGCCGATGCCGGTGAGACACACCGGGTTGATCACTGCGCTCACGTGGCCGCTCAACATGTACGGCGTTCGCGCCCCTCCGTCACACAGGCCGTCTCCGTCCGTGTCGGCGACCAGCGGGTTCGTCGGATTGCTGCCGAGCACCTCCGCTGAGTCGAGAAGACCATCCTTGTCCGAGTCAGCATCGAACGGGCTGGTCCCGATCTCCGCCTCAAACCCGTCGGGAAGACCGTCCCCGTCGGTGTCCCAGTTCCCTGGATCAGTGCCGAGGCCCACTTCTTGGCCGTCAAGCAGGCCGTCACCGTCTGAGTCAGGGTTGCACACGTTGGGCAGGAGGCTGCCGCCGATCCTGCCGGGAGCTGGGGTGATTACGGTGCGGATGATCCCCATCCACGGCGTTCCGCCCGGACCCATCTCCCACGAGACGTCCGCCGGGGGGACGGCCTCGAAGCCCTCCACGAATGTCCAGGTATAGGGCTCGTCGTTCACCATCACCGTACGCGTAATCGTCGCCCCGTCCAGGACCCCGTCGTTATCGGAGTCGTCGATGTGGACGAACGGGCAGATCGTGTCGGGATCTCCTCCTAGGTTCCGGAAGTAGGATGAGGAGGGATCGCCCAGCCGGGTGCCCGGGTAGAGGTCGAACGCCAGAGTGATCGGGTTGAAGGTCCACTCCTCCCAGTCGTCGAGGTAGTCGCCGTCCGTGTTCGGGCTCAGTGGGTCGCTTGCCTGCTCGAAGTGCCGGTTCGGCCAAGCGCCTGCGATGGCGATGAGCTCATCGGCGTCGCCGATCCGGTCTCTGTCAGTGTCCCAGTGAAGGGGATCTGTTGCGGTGGTGTTGTGCTCCTCGAAGTCCGAGAGACCATCCTGGTCCATGTCGTCATCAAGGGCGGCTACCGTACTCACAGAGGTACCATCCGGGATCGTGGCCGAGATCTGCCACCCCCACAGACCGACTTCCACGCCATCTGCGAGGCCATCTCCGTCCGTGTCGGGGTTGCAGGGGTCAAGCCAGCCGGAGCCCGGGCCCCAGCTGTCACCGATCGTTACCCAGTCCGTGGACCACGAGAG
>PXEP01000074.1 GCA_003566155.1 Candidatus Acetothermia bacterium
AGGTCCGCAGCCTGCTTTACATTCTCGAAGGCTTCCTGGGGGGAGAATCCCCAAGAGATGCATCCAGGCAACTCCCGCACAAACGATATGTAAGTCCCGTCATCGTCCGGCTGTTTACGTAGAGAGATGGTTAGCCTGATTCCCCGCATCCTAGGACTCCTCCCGCAGCACCTTGCTGTCGCGATAGTAGCACAGAGCGGTCTCCGGGGGCAACACTCATTTCACGCATGCACACACGCTGTCCGCCAGAGGTAGCAACGGCTCAACCCTTGACACCAAGTACTCTTAGCGCAGGATGAGCAATCTGTCCACTCCGATGCTCACCCACTCGCCGTTCAGTTTGGCGTGTACGGTGTACAGGTACACGCCGCTGGCCACCGGTGCTCCGGTGGGGCCCATCGTGTCCCAGAGCAGACTCGCAGCTGCGCTCTCGTCCTCGTACACGAGACGGCCCGAGAGGTCATGCACACGGACGCGGATAGCCTCCACCCAAAGGGCAGCAGGCCCCCGCACGGCAAACGTTACAACCCCACCTCGCACCGGGCTCGGATAAGCGACGGCCGTCAGCCCCTCACCCGGCTCGGCCAACATCGGCGGAAGCGGCGGCTCGCCCGGATCGAACGAAAGCGCCGCCGGGCTCAACGCCTGACCCTGGTTCCAAAGCGCCTGTCCTTGCTCCTCTTCGCTGTAGAGAAGCACCAGATCGTCTTGATGGGTGAACAGGAAGTACCCCGTCCATGGCACAAGCGTCGCTCCATCGCCGGCGCTCAGCCTGTCCCAGTCCTCGTCGTCCGTATTCCAAGCAGATAACGTGTGGTGAACCCACATCGCGTCGAACGCCTGTTGCAGCGTCTTCACTTCCTCGCCGTGGCGCACGCGAATAGCACCACCTTCTGCCGCACCCCACGCTAATGGGTAGTGCGGCGGCGAGACCAACTGCCAGCCCGCCCCTCCAAGCTCGTACTCTTGGTCCCCTGTCAATGGAGCCCCCTCAAGGCACACCTGGTACTCCCCGTGGTCGTGCGTCACAAACAACCAGTAGCCACGCATACCACGCAGCTCCAAGTCGTCTCGTCCTTCGTACGCCCCATCGTCGGGGTTCCACCACTGCATGTGCACATCCGTCGGCTCAGGGTCGAACTCAAGCGCCCCAAAGCCCGACTCCTCCGGCTCCACCGGGAGGCCAAACAACGTCCATCCAGGGGTCACCGTGTGCACGACGTCATCCGCAGGCGGTAGCCATAGATGCACCACCTCGGCACGCAAGGCAGGGTCTGCCTTCTCATAGGAGTCGGCTTCGGCCCAGACGCGGATGCTGTCTGGACCGGCCGAGTCGCTCGAGTACACAAGCGCTGCCTTCCCGGCCACATTTGTGGTCCGCGAGTCCCGCAGACCTGCACCTGGCCCTGACTCCACAGCAAAGCGGACCTCCGCTCCGAGGAACGGTGCACCAGCGTGGTCATACACAGCGGCTATTACGGCGGATTGGGTCCCGAAAGGAGCCGAGAGGGGCTGACCACTTACCTCCAGTCGGCCTGGAGTGGCAACAGCAGATATCGTGGTGTCCGCGCAGGAAGCAGCGCCGAACGGATCCTCGACACACACTTCAATCCCATACATCCCTGGCACATCCGCAACAAACGCCGCAGTTTCACCTTCCCCCAACGGAACTAGCGAAGCCGCACTCCCCTCGGGCGCTTGGGTCACCTGCCAGTCGAAGCGAAGCTTTGAGTCCCACGGATCTGTGGAACCAGAAGCATTCAGGACGACCTCGGAGCCGACCGAGCTTTCTGCGGAAGCTTCGAGCACAGCAATGGGTGGATCCTTCTCAATGGTGACCGTTCCGTCGGCGTAGGCTATACGATGGGTGTGCACCCAGTCGTCCAGCACTCCGTACACCCAGTACACTCCAGGTGGGGTTCCGCGTACATCCCAGGCAAACGCTCCCGAGAGGGGCAACCCTTCAGCTATCGGAAAACCTGCTTCGCCCTTTACCGGCGTGCAGTAAAGCGAGACAGTGGCATCGTCCACTTCGCTTTCCCCCTGCCATTCGATCTGAACCTCATCCGCCGTGGTGGTTGTGTCCACCTCCGGCGCTGTAACGGAGAGTTCTGGCGGACGAACAGCCCCGTAGACTTCGATATCTAGGGTTCCCGCTTCAGTGACGCCCAATGCCGCGGGCGCCCCCGACAAAGTCCAAACCCCCGCCTGCGGTTCGTGCACGGCCAGCCACGCCTCACCGATTGCAGGGTTCTCGCTGTAGGCATACAGTTTGGGGTGTTCAATTGCCGCTTCCGGCGTGATCACCGTTCCGTCAGGATCAACCACTCCAAAATCAGGGACGCTGCCGACATCCCCCTCAACCCGCACGATGATGTATGGCTGTCCGGGGGGGATGTGGAACGAGCGTTCCAGCGGTTGCTGGGTCTCAGCAAGGCCGGCCAGGACCTGCCCCGAAAGCACTTCGGCCCAAAGCTTATCGAGGTTGGCGCCGACGTAGACATGAACAGGCGTGAGCGGCACCTGTCCTCCCCATCCTCCGGCATATGCAGAGTGCGGGTTTGGGGTCACGAGCACCGAGAAGACCGGCCAGTTAAACGGAGGAGGAGCGACCTCGAATCCAAAATCCCAGTCCACCCATGCGACCCTAACGCTGCTGATCGTATGCCCTCCAATGAATTCCCAGTCCTCGGGAAGCGTACATGCAAGCCAAGCATAAGAGCGAAGCACGCCATCGGAACCAACTCTAGCCGTGGCTTCGCCCCTGAGAATGCCGAACAGATTCAGATTCCCCTTGAACCATAGACCTTTTGCATCGTCCCAGGTAACGTTGGCATTGGAAACCCTGCCACCCTCCCAGAACACTGTGAGCGTACCGTCCGCAGAGAACCCGTCTTTACCAATCGTGGCCGTGATGTCCAGGCGCAAGAGGTGAAAACTCGTCCCAACAAAGTCTTTCTCCGGCCCCAATGTGAGAGCGACGCCAGCTTCTTCGATCGCCGGCGTGGGGGTGGCCAAGCCGCTCAACGTCCCCCTAAGCCTCTGCAGGTACAGCCCGTTCGGCGGGGGAGGCAGGGGAATGACGTTCACTCCCAGGTCAGATTCGAAGTCGATCCCGATAGCGTTCAGCTCACCGCCAAGAACTTCTAGCGCCCCCCCGACGGTGGCGTCCCAATACGGCACACGGAGCGAGCCTTCCAACGAGAAGCTTGCCGTTGCGGGATCAAATGGATCCGCCCCCGGAATGTACCTGATGTCCAGGTGGTTGAGCTTGAACCCTCCAGGCAGCTCTATTCCCTCCACCCTCATCTGCGTCTCGCCGAATCCAACCCCCGTATCAGCGCCAATCTGGAAATCTTGCAGCACAAGCCGAGTGTCCATGTGCTCGACTTCCACGTGTATCACTGAACTCAGTGCGTGAGGTATTCCAGCAACCTCATTTCCCACCAGAATCTCGAATTCTTTCGCCAGAACAGTACACCCACCAATGGTGAACCCTAGCTCTGCGAATCCCGAGCTGTGCACTCCCCCCGGCCTAAAATGAAGCAGCGCCGGATTGGAAGTGGCATCAATAGTGAACGGAAGTTCTGTATCAGCGACCTGAACGACTGAACCATTTATGTCCGCGAAATGAACCGTCCCAGCCCCCTCCGCTGTCTTGTTGTCAACGTCGAGGATGAGTTCCCCACCCAACCGCAAGAAACCATTGACGTTCACGTTCCCCCACATCCGGACTGGGCGAGCGTTGTCCCACTCAATGGCGTCAGCGTAGATGGTCAGTGGCCCCAATTCCACATGGTCGTCTTCGGGTGGCACCTCGGCGTCGATGGTCACCGATCTGGCAGGCGACCAGTCGCTCACGATCGATGCGTCGACCGCGCATCTCGCCTGCGCTCGCACCTGGTAGATGGTCGTCTCGGCCGGATCCCACATCTTGCTCGCGCTCGCCGACGCGCTCCAATCCGATTGGCTCCCATCGTCCCAGTCGAACCGGTACTCCACGCCGTGCCCTTGGCTGCAGCTCGCCCCACCCGTCGAGTACGTCAACGCCTCCCCCGCTTCACCCGAAGAGGGTCCTGAAGGTCTTTCAGGAACTGTGACCTCGGGGTGAAGCTCCGTGTCGGAGCTCAGCTTGACAAGGAGGGCCTCCCATTGCGAATCGTATGGTGACGTTATCCCTACAAGGATGTAGCCGCCATCCGTTGTCTGCCGTGCGGAAAGCAGAGCCGAGGAAGCTGCCCAATCATCACCTCCCATATGCCAGAGGACATCTCCCTGAGCGTCGAAACGGCGTGCCCATCCAGTCACGTCGTAGTACTCACTGAATCCGCCCACCAGCCATCCACCATCGGCTGTTGCGCAGACGGAAATCCCGAAGTCTACCTCATTCGTCCCGAATGTGGTGTCCCAGACAAGCTCTCCTTCGGAATCCATCCGCACAACGTACGCGCTCACCTGATACCCATCTTCGGAACCCCTGAACACTGAACCACTGGCCACATAGCCGCCGTCGGCAAGCTCATCCACAGAGAAAAGTTGCTCAGGCCAGTGCACCACCGTCTCCCCATAGGAGTAGTCGGGAACAAACTCCCAAACCATGTCGCCCTGCGGTCCAAGCTTCGCTAGCCATGCACCCATGTGCGCAAATCCAGCGTCAACTTCGCGGACCTTGGACCCAGCAACGATGTACCCGCCATCCCGTGTCTGCTGTATGGAGTAGGCCATACTCCAAGTCAGACGTCTCTCCCACAACAGCTGGCCTAGAGCGTCCGTCTTGAAAACGTAGCCCATACTCTCCTGCGCAGGCTCCCAATCGTAGGCAGCAACCACAAAGCCACCATCCATTGTAGGCCAGACGGAAGGAACACCGCATAACCAACCCCAGTCTGAGTAGAACATGTCCAGCACGTCAAGTTCATACTCCCGCAGCCAGAGGCGATTGCCTTGTCCATCCGTTCTCGCCAGGTAGACGTTTTCGTAGAAACCTGCGGCGATGTATCCCCCATCCAGCGTGGGTCGGACGCAGGTCGCCATGCCGCGGGACCACAGCTCGGACGTACGTTCCCAGAGCAGGCTTCCGTCGGAGTCCACACGGTAGAGATACGGTCTTGGATCTTCAACATAGCCATCCTCATCTGGAACAGCGGTGACGCCAGCCACAACAAACCCGCCGTCCGGCACCTCCTCCACGCAGATACCCATAGCGAAGCCCAGTCCACCGTATGCTCTGTACCATTCAGTAGCGGGAGGGCTTGTGGAAAGCTCGGAAGTCCCAGGCCATGCAGTGTGCTGATAGGATTCACTGGGCGCTCTTATGTCCCCAGTCCCTGAGAGTCTCTGCCCGAATGGGTCCATAGTGAAGAGGCGTTTGTGCAGCGGTCGTTCAGTCATTGCTCTGCCCAACAGATCCTCTAGCAACGGAAAGCTATTCTCAGACGCCCAACCACCAACACAGCCACTTGTCAACGCAAGACAGCTCATCAAGGCTATGAGCCGCGCCCAACCGCCAACCCACCCGGGATTCCATGGCCGCATACCCAACCTCCTTCCGCCTGTACGTAGTCGAACCCAGCCAGCATGAGGCGTGGCAACAGGCAGGCCACCACCACACAGCTGTGCGTTCGCCTCGCCCAGTATCTTCAACTTTCCGCCCACCATACCACTCCACGGCACTAGAAGGGAAGAGGACCCAATCAACGCATAAGAATGGGTGTTTAGTACTGTGCTTGGCCAAGCATGCGCTCCAGAGACGCCGTGTCCCCCAACGCAGAGGGGGCGGACCGTGTTGGCCCGCCCCCATTACTTGCTCTCGTCTTGCGCCGTTACCGCAGGATGAGGAGCCTGTCCACTCCGGCGCTCACCCAGTCATCGGCCAGCTCGGCTTGCACGGTGTACAGGTACACGCCGCTGGCGACCGGCGCACCGGTGGGGCCCATCGTGTCCCAGAGCAGGCTCGCGCCTGCGCTCTCGTCCTCGTACACAAGCCGCCCCGAGAGGTCGTGCACACGGACGCGGATCGCCTCCACCCAACGGGCCGCTGAACCACGGACGGTGAACGTCACCCCGCCGTCATCGGCCACCGGGTTCGGGTACGCAACGGCTACCAGTCCCTCGCTCGGCTCGGCCAGCATCGGCGGAAGCGGCGGCTCGCCCGGATCGAACGAAAGGGCCGCCGGGCTCAGCGCTTGCCCGGCATCCCAAAGCGCCTGACCTTGCTCCTCTTCGCTGTAGAGAAGCACCAGATCGTCTTGATGGACGAACAGGTAGTACCCCGTCCATGGCACAAGCGTCGCTCCGTCCGTTGCCCGGAGGCTAGTCCACTCCTCTCCGTCCGCGTCCCAGGCGGACAGCGTGTGGTGCAGCCACATGGCGTCGATCGCCTCTTGAAGCGTCTTCTCC
>PXEP01000120.1 GCA_003566155.1 Candidatus Acetothermia bacterium
AAGCCGCTCACGAGCTGCGCCTCGCCATGCTGGAACACGAGCAGACTGCGCAGCAGGTAGCCAGGGACGTGGTGGTGGCCGAGGCTAAGTCTGAGCACTGGGTGACCAGTGCTTGGCGACCGCTTACGATGCTGGCGTTTACGGCGATCGTCGTCAACAATTACATCCTCGCCCCTTACATTGACTTGTTTTTCGGAACGTCAGTGCTGCTGGAGGTGCCCGACCAACTTTGGAACCTTTTGCAGATCGGGCTCGGGGGCTATGTCGTGGGCCGGAGTGCTGAAAAGTGTGTGAAGGAATACAAAAAACGGGGGTGAGTTGTGAGTTGCCGACCACAGAAAGGCTTGACCGATGAGCAGTACTTGGCTGCGTATGACAAAGTAGGTACTGTTAGCGGTGCGGCTGCGCTTCTCGGTATACACAAACGCACCTTCGAGCGTCGGATGGAAAGGATCCGAGCCGGGCGAACACTCGATCAAACACGTACCTTGCAATTCCAGCAGCGCGATGATGAAGTGTTCAAAGGGCGCTCAGTGCTGTGGAACCCGGCCACGGGCGAGCACAAGCTAGAATGGTACAAGACCGACCGCGATAAGCAGGCTCAGTTCGAGGCCATGAAGCAGGCGGTCCAAGCGCTAAGTGATGAAATCCCGGCAATCCCCGCCATCCGCAAACCCAAAGTGCCGGCCAACGACCTGCTGAACCTGCATGTGTTGACGGATGCACACATCGGGATGTTGGCTTGGGGGGAAGAGACAGGAGAAGACTGGGACACTGAACTGGCCGAAGAATTACTTCTGAACTACTTCGCCGCTGCCATCGAAAAAGCCCCGCAGGCGCACCGTGGCGTGTTAGCACAGATGGGGGACTTCCTGCATTACGACGGCATAGACGCAGTAACCCCAGCAAGCGGACACCAACTGGACACCGACACGCGGTTCGCAAAGTTGGTAAGGACGGGCATTCGCATTACCCGGCAGTTAATAGAAATGATGTTGTCCCGCTACGTTTCAGTCGAAGTTATTATGGCGGAGGGCAATCACGATCCTGTGTCAGAAATATGGCTGCGCGAGCAATTCGCTGATCGGTATCGTAACCAGCCCCGGTTATTCATCGACCAGTCGCCTAAACCTTTCTACTCCATAGAACATGGGGACACCTCGCTTTTTTTCCACCATGGGCACCTAAAGAAAATCGAGCAAATCGACCGGGCGCTGGCTGCCGAGTTTCGTGAGCTGTTCGGGCGCACCAAGCACTCCTATGCACACCTCGGCCACCTGCACCACTATGCAGGGAAAGAGACAGAACTTATGACCGTGGAGCAGCACAACACGTTGGCCGCTCGGGATGCCTTCGCCAGCCGCCATATGTACAAAGCGACGCGCCGGGCCAAAGTTATCACCTACCACGCAACGCATGGGTATGTAGGAGAGTTGGCGATCACTCCAGAAATGCTGGCTTAGTCTTCATCCTTATACACCATTTTCGACGGGAACCGCAGGCATGATACAGGTGGGGTCCCCTGCGCCAAGCGCATCTTGAGCCCAGTCTGTGCGTTTTCCTTAATCAACCTACGAATGACCGCGAGGCTAACTTGGCGGCGGCGCAGTTCTTCTCGCAGCAAGGTGCTGTGTAAGTAAAGATCCGGCCCGTCCAGCCTGGCAATCGGACTATCCACAAAACCCATTCGCCCGTTGGTGCAGACACAAACCCGGTCCGATTCCTCAGTCAGCCACTCTCGCAACACCTCCAAAAACTGCTGTTCAGGGGTCAATGTCTCTTCGGCCTGCTCCTGCATAGTCGGCACCACGGCTTCAATGACTTGCCAAGGCCGAAACGGGATTAGTCCGAGTTTCTTGGCGATCATCCCGCCAGCCAAGGCAGCGGCCAACGCCCACACCCCAAAGCGCTGCGAATCCTGTCCCTCAAATGCGTCCTTCACCTGCTCCACCGCTTTCTTGGCAAGCTCTCGGCATGTCTCTACGTTCTGGATGACGTACTGCATGTACACCGCCCCGGCCTGGCCCGCGTTGGCGCTGGTGCCCTTGTAAATCTCGGTGGCGTCAGCAGGGGGGACGGCGTTTTCCACAACTAGCTCGATAGCCCGGTTGCGCTGCGCCTCCGTCAAGTGTGACTGGCTGGCCTCCATGATTGGGCTGTTGGTTGTCAGAAACGCGACCAGCTTCCACGACCCGCCGCTGCTCCAGCTACGGTTGCGCTGCAGCGCGTCCTTGCCCCGCCCGTTGGCGATCATGTACAGCAGGTTGCCGATGCTCTTGTCCGGCAGGCTGGTCACCTCGTCCATCAAATACGGCACCGAGTGCAAGGTAGACAGGTGCACGTCAATGCTGTTCTTGGTCGCATCGGCAGACTGGTAAAGCGCGTCGGGGTTGCCGAAAATTGACAGCGCCGCCCTAGCCGCCAGCGTCTTGCCCCGACCGGAGGCACCCGCCAAAGAAATCGCTGCACCGCTCACGTCCATCAAATCCAGCAGTGGACTGCCGAACCCCGCAAGTAGACAGAACTGGTGCTTTTCCAACCCCTTCGCGTCCAGAAGCGCCACGGCTTTCTTCCACCCCTCCAGCGTGCCCCGTGGCTCCAGTTGCGCCAGCGGGCTGTTGCGCTCAATCGTCGCGTCCATCATGCCCTGCGACGTGACCTTCTTGGTGCCCAGCACAAACTCGCCGTTGTCCGCATGCCACCCTAAGCGGGCGTAATACTCAGTGACCCGGCGCTCTTGGAGCAGTTTGTTTGTCAGCTCAGAGATATACATATTCCATACCTTGCCACTTGGGATAAGGCTCACGAGCCCTTGGCTCCCGGCCCACTCCATCATCTTGGTGTTGCTGCCGAGCAGTGTCAGCGGCATAAGTGTTTTCCGCCAGCGCCCATCAGGGCGTAGCCAAGTCAGCAGAACCTTGGCGTCGTCGGCGTCCGTTTCAGTCTCCCCGCGGCGGGTGCGGAACGTATCGCCATACACCGGCGTAGTGCTCGCCCACACCTTGGCAATGTTGCCCTCATCGTCCTCTGCGACCTTGTACACCCCCTTGGCCGTAATGTGCCAGTCACCGACCTTGTTATCCCGCGGCGGGGCCTCTTCTTCGGTCTCGTCGTCCTCGGGCACCGGAGGCGGTGCAGGGATTGCTATCGGGCTTTTGACAGACTTCGCAAACGGGCAGCCCTCGCATCCGCCAGGATTGACCGTGGCAAAATGCTCGCATGTGGCAGGGCCCGCCGTCGCCTCAGCTTTTGCTTGAGTTTCCCCCGCATCGTATCGTGGGTCGCCTTGGCTGATCTTGTGAATCAACTTATCGCCGTTTATGCACCGCGACACAATGGACAACACGGCTCGCCAGTATGGCTCTTCAATGCCATTGCTTTGCACCTTGGCAGCCTGGCGCACCTGCTGGCAGCCCCGCAAGACATTTTCAATGTGGGCAGGTGGGAACTCTGGTTCCGTGTCCCACTCCGAGCTGGCTACCTTAGCCGGTTGCGGCTTGGCCGCAGGCAGCTTTTCAGAAAACGCGGAAATTGAGTACGTCCGATCCGACTTCTTCAAAACTCGCACAGGTTTGGGCGCGTCGGGATCCTTGCGATTGTGGGTGCCAGGAACACGCAAAATCCGTGCCACGTCGGCAGTGATGCCGTGGTCGGCATGCACCCCCCAAGCTAGGCAAGCCTGTTTTAGCTGCTCGGCCACCAGACGCCAGTCCTCGACCGGGGCAGGTGCGTCCAACTTCCAGTAGACGTGCAGCCCGTTGCCGCTGTCCACCAGCATACTAATTGGCGGCAAACTAGAAGCGACCAGCCCCTTCAGTGCGTCGGCCTTGCTCGGGTAGCCTTTGCCTTCGCCGCAGTCCAAGTCCAACCAGAAGTATTGCACACTGGTAGCATTTTCTGCGGTGCGCTTGCGAGCAGAAAACTCCGCCATAGACCAGTAAACGTCGCTGCTTCCTTCCCGATCTATCTGCAGTGCTGCCTTATACGCCTCCACCCTGTTGTCAAACCACTGATGCTTTACTTTGCGATTGGCAATAGCTACTATTGCGGTCAGCTCATCTGTCATGGTGTAGCTCTCGGGAGCCCCGGTCCCCCCCGCCGGGGCTCCTTTTTTATTTAAGGATTTCTTTGACCAGCTCATCCTGCTTGTTGCGGGTTGTGGCAGGCAGCAGTCCGTCGTTTCTTGCTTTATCGAGGGCATGGGCGACCATCTTAATCCGCATCACCGTGCCCATACAAGGCTGGCTGTGCCGAGTTGTCCAGTTTTTGACAGTCTGGCGGCTCACACCCATTAGTGCGGCAATGCTTTTATCGTTCAGATTGTCCGCCCCAGCAGCCTGTTCATAGAACTTATCCCAAGCCTTGCCCGCAAGGCGATGCACCTGCTCATTGTTTTCTTTGATACTCTGCATGTTTACCTCCGGCGAGGGGGCTAGCCCCCTCGCTTATCCAATCGTTACTTGAGCATCGCGAGGATGTCATCCAAGGATTCGTCATCCTGGGCTTCCTCAACCTGCGGTTCGGGCTCGGGTGCCGGCTCCGGCTCTGGCTCTGGCTCTGGCGCAGCCTCCGCCACTTCAGGCTCTGGTTCCGCCTTAGGCTTAGGCTTTGGCTTGGGCTTGGGCTTCGGCTTGTAGCCCGCCTCCGGGGCAGCCACCGGCACCTCCTGAATCTTGCCCTCTTCCTCCTGATGGTTAAGGGCAAGCCCGAACTCCTCAGACGCCCGGCACTCCTCAACCTTCTGGTACTCCTCACGCTGCACGATCCGAGCAAAGCTGAACTGCAGGCGCGGGTACTCATCGTCAGTAAAGCCGAGGGTGGTCACCACCTGGTGCGGCTCGAACTGATTGCGAGCTAGCGCCTGAATGTACTCACGCATCTGCAGCTCCGGGCCCGTCTCGCCCTTCTTCTTGCGCAACGACGTGGCTGCCACGTCAAGGATCACCGGAGCATAAATGTTCTTCTCCGGCAGGAAGACCAGCACCCGCTTGTAGTCATCACAGGCTTTCCTCATACCCGTCGCAGTTTTCTCCCACACGTTGCGGGGGCAGGTGGCACAGGCGTCGGCCTGCATCTCGGTGCCGCTGTCCGGCTTAATGCCGTCCGAGCTTGCACACGTCGGGGCCTTGGTCTCGCCCGACTGATAAGAACCCGAGTAAAACCGTCGGCTAGTATTATTCCTAGCTCCAACTAGTATTACGTCCAACGTGCTAGTTTTGAGGCTGACCTCCTGACCATCCCGGCGCAGGCGGAAAACCTTACCCCGCACAGAAAGCACGGGCATGTCGAGGCCGCCACCTCCGAGGCCGCCCATAAACTCCGACATCGCATTACTACTGCCAGTAGGGGCGGGCAGGAAGTCTGGCCGCTCGTTGATTACAAGATCATTACTCATGGTGTCGCTCCTTACTTACGGCGAACTTGAATTGCTTTAACCTGCGTCGTCCGCAGTCCTGGTACGTCGCCACGCTCCTGCGCGGCACTTTTGCTGACCCGCCTCTCCAGCAGGTCGAATGCGTCGTTTTCTTTCACATACTCCACTACACTATCCCAGTCTTCCACGGTGTAGCTGGTGTTCACCTTAGTGAATACGGTGCCAGCCTCCCCGCCTGCTTTTTCCACGCCCAGCTCCGCCAAGCGCTCCTGCATCTTTGCTTCGAGCTTCATCAAGCCCGCGTCGATAGGTTCCAGTTCAGCTTTATGGCTTTGCTGGATCTCCTTCTTCTTGTCGCGGAGCTGGATGTAAAACGAAATCAACGTGTTCATGTCAGTCATAGGAACCCCCTTAAATAACGGCAAGCGCGTCGAGCACCGCCTGTTGCAGTTTCACCCTCTTGTCTGTTCGTGCAAAGAGAGCTTGTACAAAATCATGGCCTACCAAATGAATAATGTCAACAGGCTTTACCTGCCCTTTGCGGTAAACCCTGGCGTTTGCCTGTTGATACTGCTCGGCGCTGGCGGGCGGCAGGGCCCACAGCACACAGTTGGAGCCGGTCAGGGTTAGTCCGTGGCTCATTGTCGCGGCCACTGCAACCACGGCACGGACCTCGCCGGCGTTGATTTCGCGGTAAATCTGCTGGCGCTCATCCTGGTCGGTGTCGCCCATGACCACTGGGCATGCAAGGTGCTCCCCGAGCGCGGTCGCTGCGGCACGGAACGGCACAAATATCAGCACCGGGGCATGGCGTTCGTCCACCACTTCCTCGACCGCCTCCAGCCAAGTACGGGCGGGCAGACTATAGCTAATTTCCTCTTCAGTGTGCGGGTCAGTCATGCGCACATGGCCTGTCAAAATCTGTAGCATCTTGCTGGCGGCAACGGCAGCATTGGCTGCGGTGATCGTGCCCTCCTCGGTCTC
>PXEP01000020.1 GCA_003566155.1 Candidatus Acetothermia bacterium
CAGAGGCCGACTATTCCCCCGCCCAAGGGCCGACGTGACTTCATAGGCTGCATTCTCGATGTCACAGCGCCCCCACAGATAGTCGTTCAGCGTATGCTTCACCTGGGTCTCGTCGAGCTGGAACAGAACATGAATGCCCGGGGATTGGATATCGGTGTCGATCACACCGACCCGATGTCCGGCACAGGCGCATTCGACCGCTAGGCTGGCGGTGATGTTGGATTTCCCCGTCCCGCCCCGAAATGAGTGAATGGACACAATGCCCTTCACGACACACCCCCAGTAAGAAACCAGTGTACATGCTGTCTCGCCCGCCGGTCAATGTGAGGATTGCGGACGCACCGCAGGGATTGTGCAACGCCGCTCACAAACGCGATGCTAAGGCGCCGCCGGCAAGCGGAAGCGGTCTAGTCCGGAACTGACTTCCAGCGGCTTCCGAGACCCCCCCTCACGTTGCGCCCCCGGACGGAGACGCATAGCATGCGTCATCTGGAGGACGACCGGAGGTTGAAGATGAGACGAACGTTTGCTGTTATTTCGGTGCTGTTCGCAGGGGTTGCGGCGCTGTCGGTCCAGGCCGCTGAAGATCCAGCACCGTGCACAATCGCGGTTGAACCTGGCGACTGCATCCAGGAGGCGATCGATGGGGCGCCGGAGGGTGCGGTGATCTGTCTGGCCGAAGGCACATGGCAGGCGAACTTGGAGATCTCCAAGACCCTCACCCTGCGCGGTCGCGGAGCGGCCACAGCGATCCGCAGTGAATCCGACGATCTCCCCGTCCTTTGGGTGGACGCGTCCCAAGGGCGCGAGGAAGAAGTGATCGTCGTTTTGGCCGACCTGCACCTCACAGGGGGAACTGAACGCGGAGGCCACGGCATCCTCGTCACGGGCACCGCTCAGGCCACAATCACCGGGTGCATCATCACGGATAACGTCATGGGCATTGTCCTTCTCGACTACGGCCGTGCTGAGATCAGGGAGAGCTTGGTCTCGGAAAACGAACTCGGAGGCATTGTCGCCGTGCACAGCACACAAGCGACGATCGCTGACTGCGAGCTCGTCGAGAACACTGCGGCGGGCATCGTGCTCGAGCACGAGACCCGTGTCACGCTCACCGGCAACACGATCATCGGCAACACGAAAGACGACGGGGCGTTTGGCTTTGGGGTCATGCTTGTGGAGCCCCCGTGTCACGGCGACGAGCGTTTCTCCGGTCACGTGGCCGGGGCGGGAAACCAGATACCCGGGCCCGGCGAAGATGACGGAAACGAAACAGCTGCGTTCTGCCCCGAGGGGCTCGAGTTCCTGACGGGCGATGAGGGTGGCGTGCTGGACCGCAGGGGTTGATAGCCGTGGCGACACGCGGCAACGCACCTCTGTTTCGCCGCGCGTCCGCCTGTCCGGCGCCACTACCGTGAACCAACGCCGGCAGCTCCATTCCCTCGGGCGGCCCATCGCCCAAGGCCGCACAGCGGAGATCTTCCCGTGGAAGGAAGGACAGGTGCTCAAGCTCTTTCGGCCGGCCTGGGACGAGCGGGCGGCCACAAGCGAGGCCGAGAAGGCACGAGCGGTACACGCCGCCGGGCTCCCCTGCCCGGCCGTGGTCGAGGAGGTCCGCCTGAACGACCGCCTCGGCATCGTCTATGAGAAGGTGCGAGGAACCTCCGTCATGCAGATCCTCCAAAGGAGTCCCTGGCGGCTTCGCTACGCGGCCCGACTACTGGCCGACCTCCACCGAGAGGTTCACGAGGGCCGGGTGCCGTCCCTCCCTGCGTTGCATGATCGACTGGCCCGGGGCATCGAGCGGGCCTCTGCGCTCACTCCGGCAGAACGCAACGCGCTCTTGCGTATGCTTGCCGGGCTCCCTCGCGGTGAGGCCGTGTGCCACGGCGATTTCCATCCGGAGAACGTGTTCCTCACCGACCAGGGGCCGGTGATCTTGGACTGGAACGACGCCACTCAAGGAAACCCGGTGGCTGACGTAGCCCGCACGACACTGCTCATCCGCGGCGGCGCGCTTCCGGAAGGGACGCCGAGACCGAAGACGCTGGAGCTCATGCGTGGTCTTCTCGTCCGGACCTACCTCCGCCGCCGCTTCGCCCGCGGGCGGCCCGAACCGGGCGAGTGGAGTGCTTGGCAGACGGTGATCGCCGGGGCCCGTCTTGATGAAGAGGTTCCCGGTGAACAGCCTACGCTGCTTGGACTTGTCCGTGCCGGGTTGGAAGGCTGAGCGCGCCGCACGGGTGAACGGCTAGCTCTCCCTCTTCGCGTCCTTCCCTCCGGGGACGGGCGGGCGGTTGAGTGCATCACGGCGCAGGCGCCAGTCAGGCAACAGCCCGTCCAACAACGCCCTGAACCGGCTGTTGTGTCGCCGCTCAAGGAGATGGACCATCTCGTGGACCAGGATCCATTCCAGGAGTTCGGAGGGCTTCTTGGCCAGCTCCAGGTTCAGCCAGATCCTGCGGGCCGCGATGTTGCAGCTTCCCCAGCGGGTCTTCATCTTTCGTATCCGGCATTCGGCGACCTGCACCCCGACCTTGGGCTCCCAGTGGGCAAGGAGCGGTGGGAGCTTCTCCTTGAGGCTCTTGCGGTACCACGCCTCGAGCACGGCCCGACGCTTGGCCTCATCGCTCCCCGGCCGGACACGAAGCTCCATGGTCCCGTCCTGTAGCTGGACCGACGGGTGATGCTCGCCTTCGATCACCTGTAGTCGGTAGGCTCGCCCCTCGTACCAATGGGTCTCCCCGGTGACCAGCTCGCGCCTTGCCGCCCGCGCCTCGCCGGCGTGGCGTGCCTGCTGTCGGCGAATCCAGTCCAGCCGTGCGGTCACTGCAGAACGCACAGTAGCATCGTCCACCCGGCGCGGGACGGAGACGCGCACCCTGCCGTCCGGCGGGCAAACCCGCAGGTAGATGTGTTTGATATCCTTGCGGACGATCTCCACCCGGATCCCGTCGACCTCCATGTGCTTCATTCCATAACTCCGTCGCTTTTGTGCCATCGCTCAGAGGATAACCGCCTGGTTGTGTGGACAACTCGCCCTGGCCGACACGCCGGATACCCACTATGCTGGGAGTAAGGACCCAAGGGGCACTCATGAATCCAGGAAGGCTCAACTGGCCCATACGCCGTTCCACGCGCGCCTTTGTCCGGGAGGCAAGACGTACGCCCGGATACGGGCTAATCGACTTCTTGCACGGCTACGTCTACGGGAGGTGGCCCTACCTCTACATCCGGGCCGCCGCGCGGCCGGCGACCCTTCCCCGGCTCATCCGGCCCCTGTTTTCCGTCGGAGCGCGCCTTGTAGGCCGCAAGACCGGGGGGAGCGACCTCGCCGATACCTACCACGGCAAGGTTATTCCCACGGAGGCCGCAGAGCGCCTGGTCACGCTGAACATCGAGGTCGACCTTCGAGATCTGGAGCAAGTTATCCCCTATGCTACGGCCCGTGATATCGTCCTGCAGAGTCCCGACCACATCGTCGCCCTGGAATGCCCGTGCCGTGCCTCGCGGGACGAACCGTGCCAGCCATTGGACGTGTGTTTGATTGTCGGCGAACCGTTTGCCAGCTTTGTCGTCGACCACCATCCGAACCGGGCCCGTCGGATCAGCGGAAAGGAGGCTGTCGACATCCTTCGGGCCGAACACGAACGTGGACATGTCCACCATGCCTTCTTCAAGGACGCCGTGCTGGGGCGGTTCTACGCGATCTGCAATTGCTGCCGCTGCTGCTGCGGGGCGATGCAGGCCTGGTTCAACGGCATCCCCATGCTGGCCTCCTCGGGCTACGTGCTCCACGTGGACAGGACGAACTGCCGGAGCTGCGGGTCATGCGTGTCGCGCTGCCCTTTCGGGGCGCTCGCCGTAGGCGAGGACGGTATGCAGCTCGAGGTTCAGGTGTGCATGGGGTGCGGTGTGTGTGTGTCCCAGTGCCCGGCGGGCGCCCTGTCTCTGGCGCGTGCGCCGGAGCGGGGACAGCCGCTCGAGATTCACAAACTCATTGAGACATAGCACCTTCCACCACAGCTATTGCCTTCGACAGCCCTTTGCCGACCGGTCGGGTAGAATCATCAAGGATTTCGCTGTCTCTAAGGAGGCCAACATGTACCCGCTATCGGCCGTGCTACTGCGGCATCTGGAGCCGGCGCTCGATATGCTGGAGGCGGCCATCCAAGCCTGCCCCGAACACATCTGGCAGAGAGAAGACACGATCGGCCCCGCCGAGCACGTCTACCACACGGTCTCCAGCGTGGATTTCTGGATCCGTGACCTCGCCCATGCCTTCCAGCCTCCCCCCTTTCACGACGAGAACGCGGCCATGATGAGCGGGCCGGCGCAGAAGGCCCTGGACAAGGACACCCTCCTTGCGTACCTGCATCGCATGCGGGCCAAGTGCCACGATCAGCTCAGCGTCAGCGACCAAGACCTACTTGCCGAAACGGAAATCCGCGGAAGCCCGCTGTCCCTGGCCGACCGGTGCCTGAGTCAGATCCGCCACGTCCAGCACCACGTCGGCGTGCTCCACCGGATGATCCATGAGGCGGTCGTCCCTGCCGACCTCCCCTGGCACGAGCACGGACGCGCCGCAAGCTCCAACTCAGGAGGGCAGGCCTGAGTCCTGCACGGCCGCCTTGTCGAAACACGCACAGGAAGAGGCATGGAAGTCCAACTCGCTAGAAGACCGCCCCGAACAGCCACACCGCAAGCATCCCCAGCGCGCCGACAGCGAGCAGGTAGCTGACGAAAGCAAGGGCATTCATCCTGAGGAGCAGACCCTCCTTTCCGAGGCCTCCCACGACTGCGAGGACGGCCACGAGGTTATGCACGGTCATGATGTTGCCGACCGCCGCACCGGCGGACTGCAAGGACACCACAAGCGTGCGGGAGTAGCCCAGCTCTGCCGCCACTTGGTATTGATAGCCGCTGAAGATGATATTGGATACGGTATTGCTCCCCGACATGAACGACCCCAAGGCGCCGATCCACGGGGAAACCATGGGAAACGCGCCGCCCACCAGCCTGGCGCTGGCATCCGCCAGCGAAACGAGCATCCCATCCACACCCAGCGCGTTGTTCCCTGAGTGCATCATGATCTGGGCCATGGCCACCGCCGCGCCCATGGCCAAACTGGCGGCAGCAAGCTGCCTTACAGTGACCACGACCGACCTTCTGATCTTCGGCAAGCCCATACGAAAGAGGCCCCAGCTCGCCGCCGCCACAACCGTGAACGGGAACACGCCCGGGCTGTACAAGAAGTCCCAGCTCCAGGTGAGCTCCGTCCCCAATATCCCGGGCCAGGTGATCGACGGCGCCACAAAAAGCTCCCGAAACGGAAGCCACACAAGGCGCGTCACCAGAAGAAGCACGATGACCAAGACGTAGGGGAGCCAGGCCCACAACAAGGACATCGACCCGGCAGGCTCCCCCGGCGAGCGGGCGCGCGCCCCTCCGCCGGAAGCGTCGTCCGGAAAGCCCCATCCTACCTTGGGCTGCAGCCATCGCCGCTGAGCGAACAGGACCACCACAAGCATCGCGGCCAGGCCCCCGCCGATGGACGGAAGTTCGGGACCGGTCAGGCGCGCCAGTGCGTTTTGTGTAACAGCGAATGCCGTCCCCGCCGCCAGCGCCATCGGCCAAGCCTCGAGCGCCCTCTTCCACTCGCCTCGCCTTCCGAACCAAACGGTGAGGGAAGTCACCACCAGAAGCGGCACGATCAGCGCCCCGCCGAGGAAGTGGAAGTTCGCGTTCCACACAGTGATATCCCCCGTGATCCAGGCCAGAAACGGGACAGGCAGGGCCTCACGGACATGCGCCACATCGAGCGCCGCTCCTACACCTCCTAGTATCGGCGTCCCGACGGCGCCGAAGCTGACCGCGGGAGCGTGGCCGATCAGCGCGGTTGCCGCTGCCGCCAGTGGGGGAAAGCCAATTCCTACAAGCAAAGGAGCCGCAAGCGCTGCGGGCGTGCCGAACCCCGAGGTGCCCTCCACGAGCGTGGCAAATCCAAACCCGATGAGCAGCGCCTGGATGCGTCGATCGGTGGTGACCTGAAGAAGGCTGGCACTGATCACGGAGAGCGCTCCGGCTTTGCGCAACGTGTTCAGCAGTAGAAGGGCTCCGAACACGATCACCAGGATGGTCATCGCGGTGAGCACCCCGTTCACGGTAGCCACGACGATCCAGGTCATGGGCATCCGCCAGAGCACGCTCGCTATGAGCGCGGCGGCCAGCCAGGCAAGCGGCATGGCCTGGTAGGCCGGGCGTCTCAATGGCACCAGGAGGATCAGCGCCAGCGCGATCGGCACGCCTGCCCACAAGGCCCTGAACACGAGCCCTTCCATCATTCCTGTTCTCCACGCCCAACGAACGCCGGGCCTGCACCCACAGAGAGGTTCCCGACCCTCGCCGAACGTCCGTCCCCGAGCATCATGAGCTCACCTCATGCCCCCCGTTCCCGTTGCGGCCCATTATGCCTGGTTGCGCGCTTGCGCGGCACCCCTCAATCGGCGGAGCCGGCCTCCGTTGAACCCCTCCCGCTCTGACCGGCGTTCACGTCTTCCACTGCGCGTTCGCGTGCCAGCGCGAGGATCTTCTCGTCTAAACGTGACACGGCCAGCGTGGAGGGATCCATACCGGCTTGGTCCACACGGGCCGCGTACACGTCGATCGTGAGCCGCTTGTGGGTGAACGCATGCCGCACTTGGCCGAGAAAGGCCGCGTCTTCCAGGGAGAAGCGAGCGAGCAAGACGTGCAGTGCCTGCTCCCCCTCCTCGTACGGCACGCCCCACAGGCCTCCCAGGCTTGGCCCCCCGCGCCGCTCCATCACCACCCCTCCACGACCCATGAGAACAAGTGCCGCCCCCCGCGCGGCGCGGGCCCTTCTAGGGCGAGGCCGGGGGACGGAAGTGGGATTGCCGAAGCTCTTGCACCAGCTCCCCCACGGGCAAGAAGGGCAGCTCGCCCTCCTTGTGGTGCAGACAAGCGCCCCCAGTTCCATCATCGCCTGGTTCCAGGTGCCCGGGCTGCTTTCTTCAAGGAGCGCTTGCGCCGCTTCTCGAAGCTTCCGCTGCGTAGCGTCGGCCCAGCCTAGCAGCCGGCACAGAACACGCCGGACGTTTCCGTCCACGGCTGCCACAGCCTCGCCGAAGGCGATCGAAGCCACCGCGGCCGCGGTGTACGGCCCTAATCCGGGCAACTGGAGAAGCTCGCTGTACGATGCAGGCAAGGCGCCGCCGGGGAGCTTGCGCGCCAGGGCATGAAGCCTCCGGGCGCGGGCGTAGTACCCGGCCCCCGCCCAGGCGGCCAGCACCTCCTCTTCGTCCGCCTGTGCCAGCGCGTCCAACGTGGGGAACCGCTCCAGGAAGTTCGCGTAGTACTTCCGTGCTTGCTCGACCCGCGTCTGTTGCAGCAACACCTCGGAAAGGAGGATGCGATAAGGATCGGGGTCGTTCCGCCACGGGAGGGGCCTCGTGTGTTTCGTATACCAGCGAAGGAGCGCCGCCCGCATCGGTGCAAGCGCGGCTTGGTCCAGGCCCTGGCTGTGCCCCTCGTGCGAAGCATCCTCTGTGGCAAAAGTGCGTGGTCGGCCCAGTTGGAACTCCTTTCGCGACCGTCCCGTGGGAACGATCGGAACGCTCGGCAGGCCGCATGGTACGGCGGTATCGCCCATCGGGCAACACGGGGAAGCCTCGACGGAACCGATGCTGAACGAGAGGAGTCCGTCCGCGTGAACCCGGGCCGCCAACCGGGTACGCTTCCCCCCATCATGGAACCCGAACTGACGTTGCGGCCGGTGGCATTCGACAACCTGCGGGCGATCATCCGCCTGAGCGACTCGCTTACGAAATCGCAATCCAACTGCGTGGCCCCAAACGCGATCTCCGTAGCCCAGGCACACCTCGCTGAGACGGCCTGGATGCGGGCGATCTACCTTGGGGACGAGCCCATCGGTTTTGTCATGCTCGACCTCGACGACGACGAGGTGCCTGAGGCCGACCGGCCGGCGGTGGGCCTGTGGCGGTTCATGCTCGGCCATGCCTGGCAGCGCAAGGGCTACGGAAAGCAGGTCCTCGACCAACTCGTCGTCCACTTCGCCGACCGCGGCATCCGCACGATGTACACCTCGTGCGTCATGGAGGAGGCCGACGGCCCCTACGACTTCTACATGAAGTACGGCTTTGTCGACACAGGCAGGGTGGAGCACGATGAACAGATCCTGCGCCTGGCGCTCCCTGACGGCGGCCCGGTCCCGACCCGGCCGCTCCCCGCGGTGCCCCGGGTGGCGCTGATCACCATCTGGGTGGACGAGATGGCCCCCATGCGGCGCTTTTACTGCGACGCCCTCGGCTTCCTCGTCAAGGACGACCACGGCCGCTACGTCGAGCTCGAAAACTCCGGCACGCGGCTGGCCCTGTGCGAGCGGGGCGTTATGGGAGATCACAGCGAGGCTTTTGCCAAGAAACCCGACGGCCAGAGGTTCGAACTTGCCTTCCGTTGCGAGGAGCCCGAGGACGTCGACGAGGGGTACCGGATCCTCGTGGAGCGCGGCGCTACCGCCGTAACCGCCCCCCAAGATATGCCCTGGGGTCAACGGGCCGCTCTGTTTGCCGACCCGGAGGGCAACATCCACGAGGTGTTCGCCGACCTCGAGGAGTAGAGAAACCCGTCATCCGATAACGCTTTGCTGCTCACGGATGCCCTAGTTCAGGAAACCCCCAGGCAGTGGCCGGTGTGCATGAAGCGCTTTGTAACGTGCAAGACGCCTGCTGAGGTGTCGTCAACAGCTTCAAAGCAGGTGGCTCGCTCCCGGGCAAAGGTTCCCAATGCTCTTCACGGGCCAGAACCTGACCCCCGACAGACTGCGCATCGTTCTGCCTGCTTGGGTCCTGGGATCATCGGTACGCGCCCATGCAGTTACACGGGATGGCATCAACGTTTTTCTTGTCCAGTTCGGGCTCATCGTCATCGACACAGTTGCTTCTCTTGACGCACAAGGGCTAGACGGCCTAGAATATAAAGCGCTTTAGTAAGGGCTAGCTATGGAAAGGTCCAAAGCCTGTACCATTGCCGATGTAGCAAGAACGGCGGGGGTGTCCCCGACAACTGTGTCGTTGGTGCTGAACGGCAAGTCAGGTGTAGCCAAAAGTACCCGCCAGAAGGTGTTGAAGGCCGCCGAAACACTGAACTACCGCCCGAATGCCTCCGCCCGGAGTCTGGCCTTGCAGAAGACAAACATGCTCGGGGTCATCCTTCCTGATATTGGCAGCCCATTCTACACTGAGCTCATCCGAGGCGTGGAGCAAGAAGCGGGCGCGCAAGGGTACTACTTGGTCCTCTGTACTACCAGCGGGAGGCCGTCCCGCGAGCAGATGTACTCCCGTCTTCTGTGGGAGCAGCGCGTCGATGGGCTTGTCCTTCTCACTCCCCGAGGAAACGAATCGTTCATCCGGGGGATCCGGGGTAATGGGTTCCCGCTTGTGGTTGTGGACCGTGATATCCAGGCTCGGGATGACGTGGTCGAGGTGATCGTCAACAACTTCAATGGCGCGATTCAAGCTATGGAACACCTCATCGGCTGTGGTTACCGCCGGATCGGGTTCATCAACGGGCTGGCTGGCATTCAGGCGAGCCAGGACCGCCTTCGCGGTTACCAAATCGCTTTACAAGAACATGACCTCCCATTCGTGTCCGAGTGGGTCGTCAGCAGCGACTTCACCCAAGAAGGCGGCTACGCAGCTATGAAGGAGCTACTTGCCGTTTCGCCAAGCCTGGACGCCGTTTTTGTGGCAAGCGACCGGATGGCGGTCGGGGCGATGGGGGCGATCCGCCAGGACGGTCGACGCATCCCTGATGACATTGCGTTGGTGGGATTCGACGATGTTCCTCTGGCTGCTCAAACAGATCCGCCCTTGACCACGGTCCGACAGCCGATGTTGGAGATGGGCGCGCTCGGCGTGAAGCTGCTGTTGCGGATGATCAAGGGCAAGGCGATCGAACATCCGAAGGTCACTTTGCAGACAGAGCTGGTAGTTCGAAGCTCAACGTGCGCGCATACCAAGGGGGTGGATGAGCGACGTGTTCGGCAGGTGGATGATGAATGAACCACTTGGGAGGGGAGTGTGGAAGTGATTGGGTTGTTTGTCCGCAGCGTATGCCCTGTCGGTGTTTGCCGGCAGCTGAATTGCAGGCGACTGATTACCTGGGTTCTGACGGTCGCACTGTCCTTTTCGCTGTTGGCAGCGGCTCAAGAGAACACGGGGAACGATGCGGAAGATGAGGGTGGGGTGATGGACTGGAAACTTGTTTGGTCGCAAGAATTCGAAGATGGCGAGATCGATCCGGCTGTTTGGAATTTCGACATAGGAAACGGGCATGCCCAGGGCATCCCCGGCTGGGGGAACGCGGAACTCCAATTCTACACGGACAGGAACGCGTTCGTCGAGGACGGACGCTTGGTGATAGAGGCCAGAGAAGAGGCTGCTAGAGACGAGTACGGCACATACCGTTTTACCTCTGCGCGGCTGACCACCCAGAACAAGTTCACCATGAAGTACGGGAAGATTGAGATCCGGGCCAAGCTGCCCGAGGGACAGGGTATCTGGCCCGCACTATGGATGCTTGGCTCCAACATAGGAGAAGCGGGCTGGCCGGTGTGTGGCGAGATCGACATCATGGAGTTCCTGGGACACGATACCAGGACCGTTTACGGGCACGTGCACGGCCCAGGTTATTCTGGCGGAGCAAGCATAGGCACTGGTTATACGCTGCCCGAGGACGCGCCCAGTTTCAGTGAAGAGTTCCATGTGTTCTCCATAGAGTGGGACGAGGACGAGATCAGATGGCACGTGGATGGAGAACGCTACTTTGCGTTCAGCAAGGACACATTGGACCGGAAGAACCGGGAATGGTTTGAGCAACAGGGCATAGAAGGGGCCCATCAGCAGACACAGATTTACAGGTGGGTGTTCGATCAGGAGTTCTTCCTGCTGGTGAACGTGGCGGTTGGCGGGCACTGGCCGGGGTATCCAGACGAGAACACGCAGTTCCCGCAGAGGATGTACATAGACCACATCAGGGTATACGAGAGGGCCATCGGTGAACAGCATGAGGCGGATGCTGACCAGAAATGAAGTCTGTGGCAGCTCAAAGTTTGGTGAGCTAAGCCGATGAACGGTGCTGTAACCATGGGACACGCTGCATCAACGACCGCTGGCCAGCCCCGACCGAGCCGCGGCCGGCAGAGAGACGCAAGAAGGGAGGTGAGAGTGAGGGCAAACCACGTGCGACCTCCAATCGGGCAGCGGATCACTAGGTCCGCCGAGGCTTTACTGAAGAGAAGGAGGAGCGAATGAAGGTGCATTGGCTTGCTATGGTTGTGCTGATTGTGTTGAGCCTAGGCTTCTCGGCTGGCGCACAGTCGGGCACGATCGCTAGGGAGGACATCGTTTGGGCTGGAGGGTATTGGACCGAGCCAGGCAACTGGAATCCCCTCGGTTGGGACACAGCTTGGGGTGCGCACTTCATGTACGAGCCCCTGTTTACCGTGGTTGACGGAGAGGTCGTTGGGATCATTGGAGAGAGCATCGAGTGGATTGATGAGTACACCATAGAGGTCGTCATCCGAGAAGAAGCTACATGGACCGATGGCACCCCCATAACAGCACATGATGTCATCCATACCTTTGATCACCTCATGCCCAGCCACTGGCAACTTCTGGGTTATGATGAACGCAGGGAGAGTTCTGAGGCGATAAGCGACAAGGTCCTGCGCATACACCTCAAAGAGGAGTTCCCGAACAGCAGGGCTGTGTGGGGAGCCTTGACCGGAGAGACACTCATCGTACCCAAGCACGTTTGGGAAGACATCGAAGCCGAACACGAGGAGTTTCCGTACGAGTGGGTGTACAACAATGACTGGAAGGAGATCAAGCCGGAATGGCAAGTGGCTTCGGGGATGTACCTCCCCCATGACTGGTCCTATGAGTCTGAAAGGCTTATCAGGAACGATGAGTGGTGGGGTAAGGACATCTGGGGACTTCCCGAGCCCAAGTACATCGGTCATCGCTACTTCGCCACCAACCACGCGGCCAACGTTGCATTTGAGAGAGGCGACTTGGTCTGGTCCGGCTTCTTCTATCCGAGGATTTGGGAGGTAGAAGGAAAGCGAGCCGGAGAGTACATCAGCACGTGGACGATGAGGCAACCTCCGTACTTTGCTCATTCATCCGTTGTAGAGATCGTGTTTAACCATAATAAGTATCCTTTGAGCGAACCATGGCTGAAGCATGCCATGGCCCACGCTATAGACTATGATGACATCTCCATGGTCTCTGTCAGCGGCTATGTTGAGCAGGCGCTTGCCACCCGGATAAGCCCTCAGAGCACCGAGGGGGCAGAGTTGACAGATGAGGCTGTGCTGGAGGAGTACCAGCCTTCCTACGATCTGGAGAAGGCCGTCGCCATTCTCGAAGAACACTGCTTCCAACACGAAGGCGCTTGGTACACGAAGGACGCGCCTGAAGAGTGGAGAGGCGAGCCGATCGAAGACATGCTTCCCGACAAGCCCGGAAGAAATGTCAAGCTCGGCCCATGGAAGTTGATGGTCGTCTATGGCTGGACCGACTCGATGATGCAGGCCGTGCTCTTCCAGCGAGACTTCGAGGAACTTGGCATAAGGGTGGAACCCGAGTTCCTGGAGATGGGGACCTACACCGATAGATTCATGGGCATGAATTTCGAGCTCATGCACTTTGGGATGGGTGATGGAGGCTACGACTCCGATTTCCATGGGAACTACTCCTGGAACTATACGGGAGCTCCCGGGCAGTGGGAGAACTTCTCTGCCTGGTACCATCCCGATCATCTCGGTGAGCCCGAGAGTGCCCAAGAGTTCGCCGAGTTGCTTGATCAGCTGGATGTGACTCCTGCCGGCACACCGGAGGAGGAGGAGATCGTGAGCGAACTCCAAGGAATCCTCGCCCGTGAAATGCCTTCGATCCCGGTGTTCTACAACGCCTACTGGTACAGCTTCAGCCAGATGTACTGGCACAACTGGCCCACTGAGGAGAACCCTTATGTGGAGCCGTTGGCCCCGTGGGCTGTGGGCAACCCCGGCGGGATGCAGATACTCCTTAGGAACCTCAGGCAGGGAGCTGAGCCGATTCCGACGGACGAGTACCCGTGGATCCCCATTTACTGAGGGATCAACCCGTCAAGGTCGGCGCGGGAGGTGGGGATAAGGTCCCCACCTCCCGGCGACCGGAGAGAACAGAGGAGGAAGACAGTGAGTAGGGCAGTCAACAATTCTGAGACGGCAGCTCACGTGTTCCTGTGGAGGTGAACCCTATGTTCCGTGCGATGAGAGGATTGTTCTCGCATCCCCTCCTGCGGTTTCTGGGTAGCCGAGGGGCCTTCTACCTAATTGCTATCTTGATAGGGTTTACCATGACCTTCCTCATTCCCCGCGCGATGCCCGGAAACCCAGTGGACATGATGCTGCAACCTCAACAAGCCGGGCTGCCGGGACTCGGTGGTGGGACAAGCCCTGGAGAAGGACGCGGAGCTGACTTCCAACGAATACGGGGAGAGCTACAAGAGTTTTTCGGCCTCGGTATGCCCCTTCACCGCCAATACATCGATTTCTGGCAGAGACTGTTCAGGGGGGACTTGGGGCCGTCGTATTCCTTTGCCATGCGGCCGGTGTCAGGGATCGTGTCTCGAGCCCTCGGTTTCAGCTTGGCACTCGTATTACCCGTACTACTGATCTCCTTCTTCATAGGGAACTGGATCGGCTCAACTGCTGCCTTTTCACAAAGGTGGGGCAGCAATTCCGTGTACTATGCATCGTTATTCTTCTCCCAGATGCCTTTTTACTGGTTTGCCATGCTGTTGAGCTTTCTCCTGGCCCTCCAAGCGGGGTTGTTTCCGTTCTATGGGTGGCACAGTCCCGAGCTAACCCCTGCCTGGAACCTTGGGTTCATCCTGAACGTCGCCTGGCACTACACGCTGCCCTTCCTAGCACTTCTGGCGGGGTCGGTCGGCATCTGGACGGTCGGGATGTGGTCGATGACGCTCTACGAGATGCGGTCGGACTACATTCTGTATAGCCAACAACTCGGTTTCAGAAGGCGCAAGCTAAGGGGCTATGCGAAACGAAACGCCATGTTGCCGCAGTATACAGGCATCAACCTCGTCCTGAGCGGCTTGATCGGTCAGACCATGATAACCGAGATCGTTTTTGGCTGGCCAGGCCTGGGGACGCTCGGCTTTAGAGCTGTAATGAACCGTGACTACCCGTTGCTCATGGGGACGTTCCTGGTCACCGTAGTGATCGTTCTGCTTGGCAACTTCTTGATGGACATTCTTTACGGGATGATAGATCCGAGGATCCGCACGGGTTACGTGGAGGGGAGCTGAGCATGTGGAAAGTACTCTTGCGCGATCGGCAGTTGCTCGTCGCCACAGGCATTGTAGCTCTGATTGTGCTTACCGGAGTGTTTGGGCCGTTGTTCGTACGCAATCCACATGGTTTCTACTGGCTGCCGAACCAACCGCCTTGCGATGAGTTTCTCCTCGGGACAGATCCTTTTGGAAGGGATGTGCTCGCCAGGCTCGTGGTGGGTACTCGGACATCGCTTTTGGTCGGCGCTTATGCCGGTCTGATCAGCGTATTGATAGGCGTAGCCATCGGGGTCATCGGCGGTTACATGAAGGGCGTGACCGGGGAAGCGTTGAACCTGTTCACAAACATAGTCATGGTGTTCCCCATGTTGCCGGTTCTGATCATCATGGCGGCGCTCTTTGAGCGTAGGTCGCTCTTACTCGTGGGCACGATTATCGGCTTGGTGGGCTGGCCGTGGGCGGCCCGCTGCATCAGGTCCCAGGTTCTCAGTCTCAGGGAGCGGGAATTCGTGCGATTGGCGAGGATAAGCGGTGACCGGGGTGCCAAGATAGCTGTTGTGGAGGTCATGCCGTACATGCTCGCGTATATCGTTATGGCGTTCGTTCTCATGTTGGGTGGAGCTATTGGAGCCGAAGCCGGGATTAGCATGATCGGGCTGGGTCCCACAGAAGCCGTCTCGCTGGGAAACCTGCTCTTCTGGGCCTTGGTGCACGAGGCAACAAGGGTAGGGCATTGGTGGACCTTCCTGCCGCCGGGGCTGGTTATCACGTTGTTTACGGTGTTCTCATTGATCATGCATAAGCGGATGGACCAAATCTTCAACCCGCGCCTTCGGACATGGTGATCCAGATGAACGGACAACCGCTGGTCGTGGTAGAGGGATTGAAGGGCCACTATGTGGGGATGTTCGGTGTTGTCCATGGCGTGGATGGGGTATCGCTTACGATTGAGGAGGGTGAAGGCGTGGGGCTTGTCGGGGAGTCCGGCTGCGGGAAGTCCACGCTCGCTCAACTCGTGACAGGCGTTACCGGCCCCATGCTGCACTACCAAGAGGGAACCGTGCAGGTCGACGGGTATAATGTATATGACATCCCTGAGGAGACCCTACGAACAGAGGTATTGTGCAAGCGACTCTCCTATATTCCTCAGGCGGCAATGGACTCCCTTAACCCAGTGAAAAGGATTACAGGGCTCCTCCAGGATGTGGTGAAGGAGCGAACCGGGAGAAGACCAACAAGTGATGAGATCAGGCGAACAGCTGGCGACCACTTCGAGAGCCTGGGGCTAAGCAGAGGAGTCCTCGACCTTTATCCGCATGAACTGAGCGGCGGGATGAAGCAGCGCGTTGTCGTGGCCATCTCCACCCTATGGAACCCAAAGATATTGGTTGTGGACGAGCCGACCTCTGCTTTGGACGTCAGCTCTCAAAAAATGCTGATCAAGACCCTTGCGATGCTGAGGGACCGCGCAATGGTCAAGAGCATGCTCTTCATCACTCATGATATCCCCGTTGCACGGCAGATATGCGAGTCCTTAGCGGTCATGTACTGCGGCCAGTTGGTGGAGGTCGGCCCCGTGGAGGGTGTTCTAGACGCGCCACAACATCCTTATACACAAGGCCTCTTGGCTTCGATCGCTTCCTATGAACCCCAGCAGGGGGGACAGCAGTGGCTGGAGAGCATCCCCGGACGGCCTCCAGACATGCGGGAACCCCCACCGGGATGTAGGTTCCATCCAAGGTGTGCTTCGGCGGAAGCAAGGTGTGCAGTTGAGGAGCCAACGGAAGCCAGGCTAGCTGACGGGAGAAGTCTGCGCTGTTGGCGGTACATGGGAGGGCTATAGATGAACAGCGGTGCGAGCGGCACGCTCCTCGAAGTAAGAGAGCTGACAAAGGTGTACACAAGCGGGTACCTAAAAACCACTCACGTGGTTGGTTGTCAGGATGTTTCCTTCCTGTTGGACCGAGGGGAAATCGTGACGCTTCTGGGAGAAAGCGGGAGCGGCAAAACAACCGTAGCCAATGTTGTGTTGAGGTTGTTCAAGCCTACAAGCGGTGAGGTAATCCTCGACGGCAAGGACAACTTCTCATATCCACCTAGAGAGTATTACGCTAGAGTCCAGCAGATCTTCCAGGATCCATACGGGTCGTTCAACTACTTCTACAGAGTCGATCGTGTCCTGCACAAGGCAATTGCCTTCAGGAAACAACGGTTTTCCACTGGTGACCGCAAGCAACGCATATTGGAGGCTCTCGACATCGTGGGTCTAAATGCTTCGGAGGTCTTGGGTCGTTATCCGCATCAGCTAAGCGGCGGCCAGCTCCAACGGATCTTGATGGCACGGGTTCTTCTCTTGGAACCGCAGCTGGTCATCGCCGACGAGCCGACGAGTATGATCGATGCCTCCTCCCGCGCGGGTATCCTCAACCACCTCCTGGGTCTCAGGGAGAGGGGCATAGCTATGCTCTTCATAACCCATGACGTAGGCCAAGCAGCCTACGTTGCGGACAGAGCTGTCGTGATGGATACGGGAAGGGTGATAGAACAGGGGCCGGCAGACAAAGTGCTCTTCGCTCCCGAACACACGTACACTCAGAAGTTGCTTGCAGACGTACCCAAGCTTCATGAGAAATGGGATCTTTCAACTGACCACGAACCTACTGCGGTTCCCGCTGACTCGCAGGGTTGAGTTGGGCACTTTCGAGCGCAGGGTGGTGCAGGCGTATGAGCCGTGGGGGCTGGCATGAAGGGTCTGAAGATTGCAGTGATCGGCGGCGGGAGCGTGTACACGCCTGAGCTCATCGCAGGCTTGATCTCCTCGGAACTGGAGCTTCCCGCGGAGTCGGTCGTTCTCATGGACATCGATCCAGAACGATTAGAGATCGTAGGAGGGCTCGCGAAACGCATGGCCTCCTCAGGCGCGAAGTTCCGGCTTGAGCTTACCACAGACCGACGACAGGCTCTGGCCGGAGCAGACTTTGTCATCGCCCAGCTCCGGGTGGGGGGAATGGCTGCTCGCATTCTGGACGAGACAACGCCCCTCAAGTTCGGGGTAGTGGGCCAGGAAACGACTGGCCCGGGAGGATTTGGCAAGGCCCTGCGCACGATACCCATCATGTTGGACATCGCCGAGGACATGGAGGAGCTATGCCCGGAGGCGTTCCTCATCAACTTCACTAATCCCTCCGGTATCGTCACCGACGCGCTTCTCCGCCACAACCGGGTTCGCAGCATCGGGCTGTGCAATGTCCCGATGGGGATGAGGCACATGATCGCCGGATGGCTTGACGCCGACCCAGCGGAGGTGGAACTCGATTACGTGGGGTTAAACCATTTGAGCTGGGTGCGTGGGGTGAGAAGTGCTGGGGGAGACGCATTCGATCGTGCCTTCTCGGCGGCAGTTGCGCGCGCACAGCAAGGTGAGTTCGCCTTCTCGGCTTCTCTCCTGGAGACCCTGGCCATGATCCCGAGCTACTACCTGCGCTATTATTACCAACACGACGGCATCTTGGCGGAACAGAAACGCGCGGCCAGAACCCGGGGCGAAGAGGTCCGCGAAATCGATGGGGAACTCCTCAGTCTCTATGCAGATCCTTCGCTGGCAACCAAACCCGAGTCGCTGAACAGGCGAGGTGGAGCACACTATTCCACGGCCGCCCTGGCCTTGATCAGCGCCATCCATAACGACAAACGGGAGGTGCACATCGTCAACGTCCGCAACGCGGGAGCGCTTCCCGATCTGCCCCGTGAGGCCGTGGTGGAGGTACCCGCCCTAGTGGATGGGGATGGCGTACATCCTCTGGCCTCGAAACCTCTTCCGCTGTACGTGCGCGGGTTGGTTCAGGCGGTCAAGGTCTATGAAGAACTCACTGTGGAGGCGGCTATGAAGGGGGACGACCGTGTAGCGCTTCGTGCACTGCTAGCCCACCCTCTTGTGCCCTCGTTCGACTCGGCTCAAGGTCTGTGGGAATCCATCAAAGAAGCCAACCGCCCTTACCTGCCTCAGTTCTTCACGTCGCCATGAGAAAGGTAATCGGAGTAGATGCGGGCAACTCCAAGACCTTCGCACTTGTGGCAGAGGAGCACGGGAGAGTTCTGGGTTTCGGTCGGGCAGGTCCGGGTAACCACCAGACCGTCGGGCCTGCTCAGGCTGCACGTGAGGTTCGCAGAGCTTGCCTGGAAGCGCTATCCAAAGCGGATATCCCTGGGCCTGTACACACAGGAGTCTTTGGCCTTGCCGGTGCCGACCTCCCCGAGGACTTTGCGCTTCTGGAGAAGGTCGTCCAGGAGATCGGAGTAGCCGAAAGGGCGAGGGTAGAGAACGACACGCTGGTGGCGTTGCGCGCGGGAACGAGCCGGCCCTGGGGCGTGGTGGTGGTCTGTGGAGCCGGGTTCAACGCTGCTGGCATCGCACCGAACGGGCGTGTACTCCGACTACCAGGTCTCGGCTGGATCTCCGGAGATCGGGGAGGCGGGTGGTCACTCGCTCGGGAAGCAGTGAGGCGGGTGGTCCGGGCCTGGGATGGCCGTGGAGAGGAGACGCTACTCACCAACCTTGTGCTTAAGGAACTTGGAATGAACAGCGTGGAGCAGTTCATCTCCGCGCTCTATCACCGACGCATCGAGGACAAGAAGCTCCTAGACCTCGTTCCTCAGATCTTCGAAGCATCCTTTTTGGGCGATGCAGTGGCTCAGGAGATTCTGATCCGATTGGGCGAAGAGGCGGGCATCACAGCTGGTGCGGTAATCAGAAGACTGGACCTTGAGGGTAGCGACGTGGAGGTGGTCCTGGCCGGTGGGGTGTTCGGGGGCAAGGGGTCCTTACTCCTGGACACTGTGGCTCAGGTAGTGCATCGAACGGCTCCACGCGCTCAGGTTGTACGCCCTGGACTGCCTCCGGTGGTGGGAGCCGTTCTTCTTGCCCTTGAGAAGAGCGACGTGCCCGTGACCACAGATATCATGCGGGAAGTCGAGCACAGCCTTCCGGTGGAGTTCGGTGAACGACCGATGGCGGAGGAAGGACCGAAGGATATACTCGCTCGAACAGGGGGTTCTGGTTCTGACCGGGAACCCGGCAAAGGGTAGGGATGTCGGATCGCGCTTGCGGAGTGGGCAGCCGGATCAAGGGAACAGATAGTGTGGTAGAGAGGAGCGTTCAATGGCAGATTTCCTGAACTATCCAGAGGGATTCTTGTGGGGCGTGGCAACGTCTTCTTACCAGATCGAAGGCGCGTGGAACGAAGACGGAAAGGGCATGTCCATCTGGGACACGTTTTCCCACACGAAAGGGAAGATCGCCGACGGTTCCACAGGGGATGTCGCCTGTGACCATTATCACCGCTGGCAAGAGGACATAGCCCTGATGAAGCAGATGGGCGTCAACGCCTATAGGCTCTCGGTGTCCTGGCCGCGGGTTCTTCCCCGGGGAAGAGGGACTGTGAACCCGAAAGGTTTGGACTTCTATGATGAGCTGGTGGACGGACTTCTGGAAGCGGGCATTGCGCCCTTCGTGACCCTGTACCATTGGGACCTGCCGCAAGCGTTGCAAGATATCGGCGGGTGGACCTCCCGTGATGTGGCCTGCTATTTTGCCGACTATACGGCAGCGCTGGCGCATCGCCTGGGGGACCGCGTCACCCATTGGGCAACGCACAACGAGCCCTGGGTTGCGGCATGGCTCGGCTACGGTTGGGGCGAGCACGCCCCGGGCATCCGCAGCGCAGCTTGTGCGCTGCAGGTAGCGCACCACCTACTCCTCTCCCACGGAATGGCGGTCGAGGTCCTGCGCGACCTGAGCAACCCTGAGGCGCAGGTTGGCATCGTTCTCAATCTGGCAAACGTGCATCCGGCCTCCGACAGGCAAGAGGACCTTGCCGCCTCGCGGCGCGCGGAGGGTTTCCACAACCGCTGGTTCCTGGAACCGCTATTCGCTGGCAGCTATCCGCAAGATATGTCGGAATGGTACGGTGCGCAGCTTCCCGAAGTGCGACCGGGCGACATGTCCTGTATCAGCCGTCGTGTGGACTTTCTCGGTGTGAACTACTACACCCGAGGCATCGTCAAGAGCAACCCAGAAGGCGGACCGCTGCAGTTGGAGCACGTTCGGGTGGAAGACAGCGAGCACACCGAGATGGGTTGGGAGGTATACCCCCAAGGGCTCTACGAACTCTTGGTTAAGGTGCAACAGGACTACAACCCTCCCGCGTTATACGTCACGGAGAACGGAGCGGCGTTTGCTGATGAAGTCACCCCTGACGGCAAGGTCCAGGACGATCGACGGATCGCCTACCTGCAAAATCACCTGCTGCAAGCCCACCGCGCGGCTCAGGAGGGCGTACCCCTCAAGGGCTATTTCGCTTGGTCGCTGTTGGACAACTTCGAGTGGGCGCACGGCTATACCAAGCGGTTTGGCCTCGTCCACGTCGATTTCACAACGCAGCGTCGCATCGTTAAAGACAGTGGCTGGTGGTACCGTCGGGTCATCGCAGAGAACGGGGTGGAACTGCAGCCCGTCTGAAGCGGACGGAGGCTTGAGCGGGCTGCGGTTCGTGGTGAGCTGAGGTTATCTTCTAGCCCTGTCGGCAAAGCACCTCGGTCATCGCGTCCATGAACTCAGGCACGTCGTCGGGAAGCCTCCCGGTGACCACGCTCCCATCTATGACAGCGGACCAGTCGAAGTTGTAGTCCCCGCCCATGATGGAGACGGCGTCCTTACAGGCGAGCCACCCTGTGCTTTGCTTCCCCTCCAGAAGCCCTGCCGCAGCCAATGCGATCGGAGCATGGCAGATGCCGGCGACGGGCTTCCCGGCGCTGGCGACTTCACGCAAAAAGGAGAGAGGGGTTTCTGCAACGATGCAGTTCCAGGGACAGAATGCTCCTGGAACCATCACAAGGTCAACGGTCTCCCGAGGGATCTCCTCGAGTGGAGCGATGCTGTAGCATCCACGGGGCACTTCCTGGAGCGGAACGGAGACGCCGTAGTTGCCCATAACAACATCGACTCCCAGGAGCGGCGGCCGGGACTTCATGGGAGCTGGGAAGGTGCCGAGAAGCACTTCGGCCCCTCGGAAGATGAACTCAAGAACAGGAACGACGAGCTCCACATCCTCGAAGTCCTCGCCCGCAACGATGACCACACGTTTCCCACGGAGGATGTTCTCGCGTTCATCGACGAACGACGGGTCAAAGCGCTGGCAGAGCCGGCGCACGAAGAGTGGTGTGTCAAGAGTATCCCGGGCGGTGAGTACCGTTCCATCGAGAACGACCGGTGCGTCCTGGAAGGTTCCGATCCGCTCGATGAGGAATGCGACGACTTTGCTGCCTGTGGCGCGCTTCCCCTGCAACAGCCCGGCGCTCACAAGTACAAGCGCGCCGTCGCCGATGGACCCGACGAAGGCACCTTGCTGAGAAGCGGCCTGGACGAACTCGGTGACTTCCTTCTCCGTGACCATCACGTCTGCTGAGTGTCCGCCAAGGACAATGATCGCATCGTAGTCCTTCGGATCTGCCTCTTTGAGAAACTCGAACCCGCATCGGTCAGGTCCCACGGTAGGGATAGGGTCGACGCCTACATCCCACATCCCCCTGACCCCCTTCCCTTTCACATGAGGTCGGGTGCACTTCCACGGCACCCAGTCCACCAGAAGGAACTCAGGCCGACCGCCGAACTCGCTTATGTACTCTGCAAGATAGTAGGCCTGGAAGTCGCTAAACTCGCTGGCCACGACTAGGCCGATCCTTCTGCCGACAAGCGGCCCCTGGGGCTTTTGCTTACCTGCATGAGGTCCTTCAAAGAAGGCCCGTCCCCCTTCTTCCCTGACGGCCACGCCTGTCCTTCGAGCTACCTCAAGGAACTCAGCCATCTTCCCCTCCTTCATATCCTAAGCCAAATCCAAACGGGAATAGCGGCATAGTTTCCAGTTCCGCCGCGCTGAGCTCGGTCCGGGCAGCGTCTACCACACCGTACCCTGCCTCCACTGCCTCGTCGCGCGTCCACAGCCGTCCACGATCATCGTCGAGCTGAAGCGGGATCTGTTCGTTGCTCCGCGGCCATGTCCTCGGCAACCGTCCGGACGGCTCCACATGCCCAAAGAGTACCTCTGCAATGCCTTGCGCTTCCGTTCCGGGAAGCCATGCTGCGATCAGGGCGTCCATCAGCGGAAGCTGCTCTGTGAGCACCAGTGGACGACCGCTGAGGAGTACCACGACAACCGGAGCGCCTTCCTGGGAAACCTGCTCCAGCAACTCGATATCTTCCCCATCCAAGCCAAGCAGCCTGCGATCGCCTTTGAACTCGGCGTAGGGTGCCTCGCCGACAACCGCAACGATGAGGTCGGCCTCGTTCTGCCCGCCGCCGTCAGCGAAAGGAGCGTATGTTACGCGCATCTCGCGATCGGCAGCCGAGGTGATCGCATCGCGTATGCTGGTTCCCTCCATGACGTTTCCGCGCACCCCTTGCCACGTCAGCGTCCAGCCACCGCACTGGGCACCGATGTCGTCGGCGAAGCGGCCGGTGACATGGACGTGCTGCACGTGTGGCCCGATCGGAAGCGTGGCGTCCTCGTTCCGAAGCAACACCAGCGACTGCCCCACAGCCCGGCGGGCAAGCGCCAGATGCTCGTCGCTTCGGATGGTTTCCTGATATGCGCGATGCGCAAACGGTTGCTCAAAGAGCCCCATGTCAAACTTGATCGTCAGAATCCTTCGAACAGCTTCGTCAATCCGCTCCTCCGAGAGTTCACCCCTCTCCACGAGTCGACGCATTGTGGTGATGAAGGATCGGTAGTCGTCGGGCACCATATTCATGTCGATGCCTGCTTCGATCGCCTGCCGTGTCTGGTCAAACCGGCTCCCCGGCAACTGATAGATCGCCCCCCAGTCGCTGAGGGTTATTCCTTCGAAACCAAACGCCACATCTTCTCTCAGAAGCTTCGTGAGCAGCTCGTAGCTACCGTGAACCTTCTCCCCGTTCCAGGAGTTGTAGCTGGCCATGATCGCCCGGGCCCCCGCACGGATGGCCGCTTGGAACGGCGTGCCATGCAGTCCAACAAGCTCCTCAAGCGGAAGGCGCGTGTCCCCTTGATCTCGCCCGCCCTCGGTGCCCCCGTCCCCTATCCAGTGCTTGGGGGTGGCAAGCACCCAGCTAGGACTGTCCGCCGGACCTGCCTGATAGCCTCGTACCGCCGCAGCACCCAGCTCGGCCACCACAGCTGGATTCTCGGAGAATCCTTCGTAGGTCCGTCCCCACCGTGGGTCCTGGGGAACACTTACAGCGGGTCCGAAGTTCCACCGCATGCCCGTGCCAACCATCTCCAGCGCTGTGGCGCGCGCGATCGCCTCAACCAGCTCCGGATCGCGCGTGGCCCCCAAACCGATGTTGTGGGGGAAGATGGTGGCATTCTGGAGGTTGTTGTGGCCGTGCACCGCGTCGATGCCGTATAGAATGGGAATTCCGAGTCGGCTGGCGAGCGCCTGTTCCTGAAATGCATCATGCATGTCCGCCCAGCCTACGGGGGAGTTGTCTCGCGGGGTCGAGCCTCCCCCACTTAAGATCGA
>PXEP01000196.1 GCA_003566155.1 Candidatus Acetothermia bacterium
AAGCACACCGCACCTCATGCCGCCCCCTTTGCGCCTCCCATCTACGCCGGTTGTTCAGCAGCGATGTTACCGCTCATCGTCCACAAAAACAGTCAAAACATGTAAGGAAGAGAAGCGGAGGCCAGCGAGAGTAATATGCATTACATTCATTTGAGAGCGCCCCGTCAACACCTAGTCAACAGCCGACGAACGAGCAAGGCGCGATCGCACCAGCGTGGCCCCTGTCACCAGCACGGTGGAGAGGGCCACCATCACCAGGCCCAACGCGGCGACCCGTCCCCAAAGCGCATCCTCGGAGTACTCGAGAATCTGGACCGTGAGCACCTCGGTTCCCGGTCGGGAAAGCACAACCGACACGCTCAGTTCGCGGACGAACATGCACGCCATGAGCATCCATGCGGACATTACTCCTGGAGCCAACAGGGGTACGATGATCCTCCTCAAGGTGCCCAGGAAGCTGGCCCCGCACACCCGGGATGATTCCTCCAGCTCCTGGTGGATCTGGACGAACGCGCTGGTCAACGGGCGTACACCGTAAGGCAGATAGGTACCCACATAGGCGATCAACAACGCCCACACCGTGGCATAGAACGGTGTGTACACAAACAGCCACATCCACCCAACACCAATAATCAAACCAGGAAAAGAGAACGCAAGGAATGACAGCGACTCCAAGATACCGCTACCTCTGCTTTTCACCTTGGCGATGACATACGCGACGAATATCGAGAGCACTATACCCGCCGTTGCCCCCACCAACGCCAAGAACACAGTATTGCCGATCGCTCTTACTGCATGGGGGCTTGCGAAAACCGCCTGCCAATTCCCAAGCGTCATCATGGAAAACGCATCCGCCCCCGGCAGCATGTTATAGGGAAGGAACGACATGTAGACGAGCGTGATGACTGGAATGACCACAAGTAGACACGCAAGCAGCCCCAAGATGCCCGCCAAGAGAAAACGCATCCGCCCCAAATCGATCAGGCTTGGCCGAAAGGCTTTGCCGGTAACAGTGACGTACCTGCCGCTTTCCGCAACCAGATACCGATAGACGTATACCAAAGTGACGGAGAGACTCAGTGCCAGGAGGCCGATCGCTGCCCCGGTTCCATAGTCTGGAGCCCAACCCACGCTGATGGCCCGGTAAATATGTGTATTCAGCACGTGGACGCGGCCGGGCATGCCCACCATAGACGGGACGGCGAACGCCGCGAGACTGCGAACCACACCAAGGGCAAAAGCCGCGAGGATTGCCGGACGGAGCATCGGAAGCGTGATCTTCCGCAGTGTCCGAAGCGTGGACGCTCCACTCATCCGGGACGCTTCCTCCATGGACGCATCAAACGAGTACATCGCGGGAGCCACCACCAGGTAGGTGACCGGGAGATCTACCATTCCTTGGAGAAAGATCATGCCCCCCAAGGAGTAGATGTTGAGGGGGCCCCGCGAGCCCACCATTCCGAAGATATCTCTGAGCCACATGTTGAGTATCCCGTTGGATGGGTTGAGGAGCATGATCCAGGCCGCCGCAAACAATACATGCGGAAACATCATCGGGATGATGGGGAGAAAGCGGAACACGCCCTTGGCCGGGATGTTTGTTCGCACACTCAGATAAGCGAGAAAGATACCGATCGTCGTGGAAAACAGGGCCGAGCCCAGTGCAAAGATCCCCGTGTTGAGCAATACCGAAGGGAAGCGTGGATGGGTATACGCGGAGATGTACTTCTGTCCGGTGAACGTCCCCAGCGCGTGCATTCCCTCCGAGACGCTGCCCAAAAGCAACATCACAACGGGTCCCACCGTGAGCATGGTGAGCAGGGCAATCAGCAGGGCCATCAGGGGAAAGTGCGGGGGCAAGCGGTTTGACAAAGGCCTCATGAGCTCCCCTTTGGAAGCACAGCTCTACACCAATCCCGGCCGACCCTGATCCGCACAGTGTCACCCTCGCGGAGATCGACTTCCGCCCCCAGCTTGGCAAGGATCGTGGTGTCTCCGCTTTCGACCGTCACCTCATACCCTTCACCTGCAAACAGGAGCGTGCTGATCGTCCCCGTGATCTCGTTTTCCGCAGGGTCCTGCTCTGGATGCACGTATTGGAAGGACTCCGGACGAGCGTACATCCGGACGGGTGTCCCCGCCTCCAGCCCTGGAGGGGCTGCGCAGACAAGATCACCCACCGGAGTACTTACCGATGCGTACTGCCCCTGATAGCTAAGCAGTTCAGCATCGAGGAAATTCGCCCGGCCCACAAAACTAACCACATACGGGTCGTCCGCTCGAAAGTAAATCTCTTCCGGGGTGCCACGCTCCAAGATCACACCGTCTTTCATGACTGCCACCTCATCGGAGATGGTCAGCGCCTCCACCTGATCATGCGTTACGTACAGGGCAGAGATTTCCAGATGCTTTAGAAACGACCGCAACTCAAGGCGCGTACTCTCGCGCAGTTTGGCGTCCAGGTTGCTCAAGGGCTCATCGAACAAGATCACCCGAGGGCCGGCCACCAACGCCCGGGCAAGCGCAACACGCTGTTGCTGTCCTCCGCTGAGTTTGGTCGCCGGCCGCTCCTTAAAACCTTCCAGCTGGACCATGCGCAAGGTCTCGGCAACCCTCCTGGTGAGCTCCTGTCGCGGTACTTTGCGCAACCGCAGAGGGTAGGCAACGTTTTCGAATACGTTCATATGCGGCCAGATGGCATACGACTGAAATACCATACCGATTCCACGCGATTCAGGCGGCAGAGAAATTCGCCTCGCCGCTGACCACACCACTTGCTCCCCGATTTGGATCTCACCGGTCTCGGGGAACTCAAGTCCAGCTATGCAGCGCAGCAGTGTGGTCTTCCCACAGCCGGAGGGGCCGAGAAGCGTCAGGATCTGCCCTTGAGAACTGGTGAAGCTGACCTTGTCCAACGCTCGTACTGTCTCGTACTTGGAGACGAATGTCTTGGTAAGCTCAGAAACGGAGACCCGCATGTTGCCCCCTTGTGCGTCCGGCTTGGGCCCAGCAACTCCGCCACACCCCTTGCCAAACTGTACCGCCGCCGGGCCGAAGCAGGGGACAAGCTAAGCTTGCTTGCCCCCTGGTTCGGTCTCCGCTTGTCCTAGTCGTAGAAGATAGCCTCGAACTCGGCAGCCCAGTAATCGATCTCCCAGGCCGCCAGTGTGCGCAGCGGCTGTATCTCCGCACCTTCGATACCGTCGATGGGAGGATAGATGCCCTCGTAAAGCACATACTCCCCGACATCGTCGGCCAGAACACGCATTGAAGGCTCAGAAAGCCAGTAATCTATGAACAGCTTAGCTGCGTTGGGCCGTTGGGCGTCAGCGCGGATAGCGATGCCGCGCGGGGTGCCCATCAACGGCTCGCCCGCAACGCTCACATCCGCGTACCCCAGAGGCGCCGGAGCCTTGGTCACGATGTACTTGGGCATCGAGATACCGATCTGTTTCTCCCCCGTCTCAATGGGGCCAGGGGTGGGTCCGAATGACCGCACGAACATCGGTCGATTAGCAGCCACACCACTGAGCCACTCCCGCCACGCGACTTCGTCTCCCTCGAACACGTGTTCCTTAACTCCCACAAGCCACGTAATGGTGGTGGCATGGGTGGCAGGATCGGCCATGACGATTTCGTCATGCCAACGAGGATCAGCCAGATCTTTGTACGAAGTAGGCACGTCCTCCGAGTCAACGAGCTCTGTGTTGTAGATGAGGGCCACATATTCGATGCCGAACTGTTGGATGATTCCGTCCGCATCCCGTGACCACTCAGGATAGTTCGCCACCTCAGGCGATACGTACTCCCCCAGGACTCCTTCGCCCTTCAGAATCTCCATCACCGGCATGGGGGCCTGGAATACATCAGCCGGCAACACGCCTGCCCTGAACTCGGTCATGGTTGTGGGCAAATAAACGGCCGTCGAGATACGCGTATAGTCAGCCTCTACGCCATACCGTTCGTAGAAATCCTGCATGATAGGCTCCACCGCCGTGATGTTAGCGTAGAAGACAGCCTTCCCCTCCACCCGTGCCTCTTCCAACAGGGGATGCTCTTCCGCGAGCGCCACACCCGCCCACAGCAGACTGCTCAACAGAACTACAAGTACAACACGCAGATAACGCACCATTCCACCTCCACAAGTGAAAGCATTCTACCTCGGACACCGCTGCGTCCGCTCGTCAGACTGTCAGACACCACGCACCGGTCTGCACCACCTCCCGCATTCTATATACTTACGATCGCTAGTATATATGGCCAGCTGGTCCTTGTCAACCACGATTATGCTGGTAAGGCACTGCTACCACGGGCAGTGCACTGCGAAGCGCGCTGTGTCGCATATGTCAGCGGACCCACGGGCTGGGGGACAAGGTGATCCTGTTTTGCCAGGTTGCACCTAATGCTACCATAGGTTTCATTGCACAGTGTAGAAGTACGACTTACTATATACTCAACGGGGAGGTGGCGCGTGGCGCAAAAGAGAAAGGTGCAGGTCACCGGAGGAGGCACGTTCCTGGTAACCCTACCCAAGAGCTGGGCCGATGCTGTCGGCGTGGGGCGGGGGAGTGAGGTCACGCTCATCCCCAACGATTCCGGAACCCTTCTGTTGGTTCCCACAGGAGCGCGTGAAGGCAACCGCTGCCGGCTGACAATGGATGACCGGGGCGCCGTGGAACTCCAACGGGATATCATCGCCAGATACATCGCAGGCTACGATGTGATCGAAGTCGGCGGCGGCCGGATGCGCCATGAACAACGCCGTACCGTGCGCCAGATCGCCCAATCGCTTGTTGGGCTGGAGATTCTGGAGGAATCACAGACAGCTGTAGTGCTGCATGCCGTAGCCAGCATGAGCGATTTCCCCATCGGACAGACCATTCACCGCATCTTCGAGATCACCTTGGGGATGCTGGATGACGCCATCTCCGCTTGCCGGACGTGGGATGAGGAACTGGCTCGGGATGTGGCCGAACGAGACGGCGACGTGGACCGTCTCGTCCTGCTCGTAGCCCGCCAGTTCGGTCTCCTTCTCAGGGACCTCCTGGTGGAGGAGGACGTCCAGCTATCCCGATTCGAGTTCCACCACCATCAAGCCGTAGCCGACCAGCTAGAGCGTGTAGCCGACCACGCGGTAAAAGTGTCCCGAGCTACCCTAGCCCTCGGCGCTGCGCTATCCGATGATGTGGGCCGGCAGATCACAGAGGCCCATGCGGAGTCGAGGGTGATCCTGTCCGAGGCGGTGCACGCGTTCGAGGTGCGCGACCCCAAACGGGCCAACCATGTGCTGGAGCACAAGGAACAGCGCGAACAACTATTGGAGTGGACACAGGGAGCTATCCGAGAACAGCCAGATAACGCCCTTTCCATTAGCATAATTATGGATAGCTTACTGCGGACCAGGGAATACGGGTTCAACATCGCCGAAACGGCCGTCGATGCCTCTGTGCCGTTGGGATGGAGCGGAGAGCAACCACGTCGGGCGCAATCGTGAGCACCTATGGTCGTTGCTCTGTCGTGACCGCGAACACCCCTGTCACCATATGTCGCCTGGATCGTGCTCGCGGAGATTGCTAGGCTTGCAATCCACTTGCATGGTTCCCTTCTGCAGGTATATATGGTAGTTCGTGATGGAGAGAGACTGGGAGGGCTATCTCGACAGCGGTGAGCTCCGCGCTGCGCGGAAGCTCTATCGGTCTTTGGTCGAGAAGGCGCTTCTTGGAGTGTACATCACCACCACGGACGGACGGTTCCTCTACGCGAACCGTGCCGCGTGGGAGATGCTCGGCTATGCCTCCGGCGAAGAACTCGCCGCTGCGGGGGCGGAAGCCCTGTACCCTGATCCGGACCAGCGCCGTGAACTTCTGGAAAGGCTTGCCGAGGAGGGGCAGGTCCTCGGCTACGAGGTGGACGTCGTCACCAAGCAAGACGAGCCCCGTCGCCTGTCCGTCAACGCCACCCGATCCGACGAAAGGATCGTGGGGATGCTCATCGATGTGACCGAGCAGCGTCGTGCGGAGGAGGCACTGCGCGAGAGCGAGGCACGGTTCAGAACGTTGTTCGAACGGCTGGCCGACGCCGTGTTCATCGTGGAGTTCGACGGCACGATCCTGGACGCGAACCCCGCAGCCGTCACGCAGACCGGATACACAATG